>CAZPQB010000060.1:0-13366 GCA_964588605.1 uncultured Dehalococcoidaceae bacterium
CACGCTACAATGGGTGGTACAGCAGGTTGCAATGGAGCGATCCGGAGCTAATCCTATAAAACCATCCTCAGTTCGGATTGTAGGCTGAAATTCGCCTGCATGAAGTCGGAGTTGCTAGTAACCGCAGGTCAGCATACTGCGGTGAATACGTTCTCGGGCCTTGTACACACCGCCCGTCACGTCATGAAAGTCGGCAACACCTGAAGCCGATGAGCTAACCCGTAAGGGAGGCAGTTGTCTAGGGTGGGGTCGGTGATTGGGACGAAGTCGTAACAAGGTAGCCGTAGCGGAAGCTGCGGCTGGATCACCTCCTTTCTAGGGAGATAATTGGTGTGTAACCAACTCCTAGGTCGGTACGCTGACCTACTTAAACTAATGTCAGTGTAATACTTTCCTTCCGCTGTCCAGTTGTTAAGGTTTTTTATTGGGGGAAGCTGGTTTGTGAGTAAAGGGGGAGAGTGAGTATATCAAAGCTGGCTGCTTTTTCCGAGAACTGCCCCATCGCCTGCCGGGCACGAAAGTCCAACAAGGTGGCAAAGTGGCTCCTCAAAAACACCGGCCGTCACATCTGCCCCTTCTGCAAAGCCTACGAGAAGAAACACGGCAAACCGGCGTATGAGTGAGGGGTAGACGGGGAGTTAGGGTTGTTTTTGTTTGTGAGACGGAATAAAATAGCTTTGAATGGAGGTATTAATATAATGTCAAGGTGTCTATGCAAAGAAGTGATTCAAGCAGCAAAAGGGAAAGGAATAGACCCTTTTCAAAAACCGTTTAAACCCAGTGATTTGGACTTAATACCTTCTAATTATGGCTCTTTCTCAGACTGGTGTGACCCTAAAATAACTAAATCTGGAAAATGGAACAAGAATGTATGTTTAAAGGTAGCAGAATATCATAATGGTAGACCGTATAAATATTTACTTTTACCGCAAAATCAGTGGATATGTGTTAAATAAATAGACTTGAGGAAATATGATATGAATCAAGATAGGTTTCGAGCTCAGTACGAGATGAAGTCGAATATAGAGCTACTAATTATCGCAACGAACTATGATGAAAGTTATACTAATGATGCTATTCAGACAGCTACATCAACTTTGCTTTCACGATATGGTAATAAGGTTGACCTTGAACAAATATGGAATAAGGAAATAGGTTATCTATTCGAATCGGCAGATAAGTGTAATATCTGTCAGAACACAGCAGTAGTGTATGCAAGAGATTTCTTCCTTTGTTCTCCAACTTCACCTGACATTGGAAGCGGGATAGGAATTATTGCTGCTATCCCCTTTGGAGTAGGTTTCTTGAAAGAGAAATATACTGCGGTCAAGCTCGATTTTAGGCTTTGTGATAAATGTTTGAAAGAACGGATATACACTAAGGATAATAAGGAGTATGTGAAAATAAGTTGGCAAGAATATAATGCTCATCCACTATGTGCACTTTACAAACCTCTTGGTTATATAAATATACGTGATTAAATGGGTGGTTAATAATCTGAAACCTCACCCCCTTTGTCCCCCTCTCCAAACTCAGCATCAGAGAAAGTCTTTAATATTTTGTTTGGAGAGGGGGAAATTTTATATGAGAGGGGCTGGTGCCCCTCTCCGCGGGCTACTCCCCTTTTCGTTTCTGCTAGTTGTGGCTGGTGGGGTTATAGTGGTAAAATGTGCGCATGAAAAAAACCAAAGCAAAAAGATGCCCTCAATGTAAAGGTTTAGGAATCATAAGATTTTTACACGGAAACCTAAATGAATCTGGGAACAAAATTGAGGTATCCAGTGAAGGTTACACTCTATGTTCTCGCTGTAGAGGTATCGGAATAGTAGGAATACCAGAATTAGACTCCCTGACACCCCAACAACTGTCCGTGATTGCTCAGGGTAGGACACCAGAAGAATTGTTTATAATGTTCAACCATAAGACACCAGAAGAGATTAAGAAAATTATATCAGTGTTTTTTGGATAATTGTAATTGCATATTATTAAGAGTAACCCTTTTTTGTCTGTTTTAGGGGGAGTTTGAGGGGGCGCAAGCCCCCTCGTCCTTTTCCTCCCCCTTCCCTTGCTAAGGGAAGGGGGCAGGGGGATAGGATTTCCTACCCCTCCGAGGGCGGCTTGGGTGGGAAAAGATAACATGGAAATATGGGGTGAAGGGGTGGGGGCAAAAGCTCACCAGCAGAAACGCTTGGCAAAGCTGGCTCTTGATTATTACATAATCTTCAATTAAAATATAGTAGTCGTAATACGTGTGGGCCATTAGCTCAGCTGGTTAGAGCGCAGTCCTGATAAGACTGAGGTCTCTGGTTCGAACCCAGAATGGCCCACCATTCAGTGTCACGGAAAAAACTAATATAGCTTTGGAACTGCCAGCGGGTTCCCAGGTAATATTCAAGTTAGCTAGTGGCGAGTTCCGTTGAATGCCAGCCCGGAGGTAGAAGCAGGTACTTAGAATGGAGGATAAGAATGCCGACAGGGAAAATACTAAAGGAGCTTGCCCGGTATAAAATAGGTACATTCGCCCATATCATCCACAGGCACTCGCTACTACGTCCCGATAAAGAAGCCTATGTATACGGAGACAAGAGGATAACATACGCCGAATACAATGCCCGGGTAAACAGCCTAGTAAACGCTCTCCAGAAACTCGGCGTAAACAAGGGCGATGGCATCGGGCTCCTTTCCTGGAACTGCCTTGATTACGTTATCGTCTATGGGGCGGCGATGAAGGGTGGCTATATTCTATCGCGCTTCAACCCCAGGCTGGGAGCCGAGGAGGTAAACTATCTAATCAATTATTCAGAAATCAATACGCTATTTGTCGGGCCCGAACTCGTAGAAACAGCCGAATCGCTGCGGGCCCAGCTGCCCAATGTGAATAACTTCATTGCTATTGAAAGTCCCGCCGACAACATGGTAGACATCCAGGGGATTTATACTTCCTATCCTTCAACAGAGCCGGATATACAGATAGAGGAAGATGACCCCCTGCATATTATCTATACCAGCGGTACCACAGGCGTGCCTCGGGGGGCGGTGTACACCAACCGACACGTCTGGGAGGACAGCCGTACGTACATCATAAACACAGGCCTACAGCCAGCCGACAAGCATATTCAGGTATCACCCCTCTTCCATATTGCCGGGGATACCATCTGCCGGGGTATTCTATATCTGGGTGCCTGCAATGTTATCATGAAGTCATTTGATCCCGCAGCCACATTGCAGCTTATCCAGGATGAGAAGGCCACCCACATGAGTATCGTACCAACGCATCTGGTAGCCATGCTCGCCCTCCCTGAGGTGGGGACGTATGATGTCAGCAGCCTTAAGATGTTGTGGTATGGCGGCTCCCCGATGCCCCTGGAGGTACTAAAAGCCGGAATTACCACTTTCGGCCCGGCTTTCGGGCAGGGTTACGGCCAGAGCGAAAGCGGTCCGGCTATATGCCACCTGCCGAGAGAAGAACACACTGTTCTGGGCACGCCGGAACAAAAGATACTGACCTCCACCGGCCAGCCCGATATAGGGGTGCAGGTCAGGATTGTGGATGAAAAAGGAAAAGACCTTGATGCCGGCGAGCTAGGCGAGATAATTGTCCGCAGTAAGCATATAATGCTTGAATACTGGAACAAACCCGAGGAAACCGCCAATACTATCATCGACGGCTGGCTTTACACCGGCGACGTTGGATACTACGACGAAAAGGGCTACATCTACATTGTCGACCGTAAAAAGGACATGATTATCACCGGTGGCGAGAACGTTTTCCCCAGAGAGGTGGAGGAGGTTCTCTACAAGCATCCCGCAGTTCAGGAAGTGGCCGTGATTGGCATTCCGGACCCTTACTGGGTGGAAAAGGTTCATGCGGTAGTGGCTCTGAAGAAGAATATGGAATGCAGCGCTGAAGAGCTTATTGCGCTCTGCAAGAAGAATCTCGCGGGTTACAAATCGCCTAAATCAGTTGAGTTTGTTGATTCTCTGCCCAAGAATGCGGCCGGTAAGATACTAAAGCGAGAACTGAGGGAAAAATACTGGGTAGAATCGGGAAGAAGACTCTGAATCATTTAGAACCGAACATCAGGCGGTACAAAATCCAGTTCACAGTTCCTCTGTAACCAAAGGCCCCCCAACACCTATCAAAATGGGTGATAGCACCATTCCTAAATCCATGTTAAAGCCCTGTTGCTATCAAGTCTATCAGTGTATCCTATAATCAGCCGACACGTGAAGGTCATACCAATGGCAAAATATAAACGCCGGGCTTTGCTAAGCGCCGTAGTGATGCTATGTCTATTGGCAGGCTTCGTTTTTCCTGCCTCAGTTGATGGTGCCAAGTTATCTGCCTCATCACCTATGGGTCCAGACCTTATAGTTGAAGAGATAATCTGGTTACCGGAAACCCCGTTAATGGGAGATATAGTGACATTTATGGTAACCATCAAGAACCAGGGCGATAGCCAGGCTGGCTCCTCCCATGTAGCCTTTTTCGTTAACGATACATATCAAACTTCCAAAATTATGAACCCTCTGGAATCGGGCGCAACAGCCACTAGTACCTTTACCTGGCGGGCAGAAGCAGACTCTTACAGTATTAAGGCTATTGCCGATGTGGTCAACCGCGTCACCGAGAGCAACGAAGCCAACAATGAAAAGACTTACGCTATATCCGTCCTCGCTCCTGACCTCATTGTCGATTCGATAACCTGGTCGCCGGAAAGCCCATCAATAGGCGATACAGCTACCTTCTCGGTGGCGGTGAAAAACCGGGGTAATTACAGAGCGGGAGGCTCCAATGTCGACTTCTGTATCGATGATTACTCAAGAGGTTACAGGTTCGTCATGGGCATAGAGCCAGGGACTACAGTGAATCAGACCTTTACCTGGACAGCCTTACAAGGTTCACATGCCGTCAAGGCATTTGTTGATATATTAAAGCAGGTAAAAGAGAGCGATGAGACAAATAATGAAAAAACGGTAACCTATGCCACCTCCGCCCCTGACCTTATCATCGATAGTATAACATGGACACCAAGAGATCCTTCAGAAAATACCATGATAACCCTAAAAGTTAGCATCAAGAATCAGGGTAATGGCAAAGCCGACCACTCAGTTGTAGATTTTTATGTCGATGGTATCTACAGGGATTCTGCCCACATTGGGCAACTGGATATTGGGGCTAAAACCACGACAACCATGGACTGGATTACAAGAGCTAAGCTGCATACATTCGAGGCCGTCGCCGACGCCGGCAACAGAGTTATTGAGAGTGACGAGAATAATAATACCAAGTCTATAGATTTACCGACCCCGTCTCCTGACCTCGTCATTCAGGACATAACCTGGTCACCGTCAAGTCCACTGATATTACACAGGATGACCATCACCGTAACCTTTAAAAACCAGGGTAAAAGCACATCAGGTAGCTGCTATCTATATTTATATATTGATGATGTATATAAATACACACACTTTTTAACTCCAATAGCCCCCGGGGCTACGGAGACCAGAATAACATCATTTACGGCAAAGAAAGCCTCGCATGAAATCAGGGCTTTAATTGACGAAGAAAATTACGTCCACGAGAGCAATGAAGCCAACAACACAAAGTCAAAACAGGTCTCCTGCTCACACCCGTCCCCTTCATCTGACCTCATCATTGAGGACATCACCTGGTCTCCGGAGTATCCGTCAATCGGCGATGTGGTGACCTTTACCGTAACCACAAAGCACCTGGGCGCAAGTCAGGCCAGTTCATATAATCTCGCTTTCTATTCTGACGATTCCCTGCTAGGCACAGCTTACGTTAATGAAATACAGCCCGATACTACGTCCACCAGTACCTTTACCTGGACAGCCCAGCCAGGATTGCATATGATCAAGACAGTGATAGATATTTACGACAGCATCCATGAAACTAACGAGAGTAATAATAAAAAGACATTAGTCCTGTCAACCACCGCACCCGACCTCGTTATTCAGGACGTAGATTGGTCACTGGCGCAACCGTCGCCGGGAGATGAAGCAGTTCTCATCATAACTATCCAGAACCAAGGTGATGAACCGGCCAATGATTCGTATGTTGGCTACTACATCGGGGACGATTATAGAGGTAATCATTACGTAGAAGAAATAGATGCCGGGGCTACGGTAACCAAGACCTTCACATGGGCATCTCTGACCGAGCCGCAGGTCATTAAAATAATAGCTGATACCGAGAATACTGTCCTGGAGAGTAACGAGGATAATAACGAGTACACATTCATTCTGCCAGTTTCCGACCTTGTCATCGACGAAATAACCTGGTCACCAGAAAATCCCACCGAAAACACCACGGTAACGTTCACGGTGACGGTAAGGAACCAGGGTGGCGTTCAATCTGACAGCTTTCCTGTGTCCTGTTTCGTTGATAACGTTTTACTGACATCGGCGGAAATCGGTCCGATACAACCCGGTATTCAAGCCACCAGCAATTTCACCTGGGAAGCCCAAGCAGGCTCACATACTATAAGGATGGTTGCCGACGAATATAATGAAATTATTGAAACTAATGAATCTAATAATGAGAAAACGGTTGTCCTTTCCGTCGCCATCCCACCAGCGCCTCCACCAGCACCCAAGCCAGCCGCAGAAACCCCGGCTACGACCGCAACCGCCCTGGAGCAACCAGAGGGCCAGGTGAATCCAGAGGATGAAATCAAAGCTGCCATTATTCAGGAAATGATTTCAGATATTGCGGAGGAATCACCTTCAGCACCTCCGTCACGGTGGGAAGGATTCATATTGAGCTGGTGGTTTGTTGCGGCACTGGTGGTAGCCGGCACTACAGCTATTATAATCATGCTCAGGTTGCGAAGAAGGTCACGTCAAGTCCAAGACATTTCTTCCAGCTTGCAGGAATCTGACGCCTAGCTTATTTTTCCCCACGACATAATATTTACCCGATTTCCGGTCAAAGGCATTTTTACATTCTACGAAACTTACGTGCCTTATCCGATCCCGATAAAAGATGCACAAAAAACCTTGACATTCCTGAAATCAAATATATATAATCCAACATACGCAATCTTTACTGCGTCATGTGTACTTTTACATTAGGTAATAATCTGGATTTCGCCATACATATCAATATTCTGATTGGGGTCCACCATTTATTGACCTCGGCGTGCGTGCTAAGGAATGGATAGCGGCTATTGAGGAGCGTACCCAAGGTCGGATTCATATTGACGGCTACTGGTCCGAGTCTCTAATGAAAGCCGATGATACCTTCCGGGGTGTTGAGGCCGGTATCGCCGATATCGCTCTCTACGTTCTCGGTGGCAGCCCGGGCGTACATCAGATAAACCGGGTAATAGACTTGCCCGGCACCGGCATCCCCTCACAGATAGCACAACGTGACATTTACATTAAACTAAGGGCCAAGTATCCGGAACTTGATGCGGAGTACGGTAAGGCCTTCCCACTGTTCATGCGCGGCCTGCCGGCGGAGCACATACATACCACCGGTAAATTTCACCTGGTAAGGACGCCCGATGACCTGGCCGGTCTGAAGACATACGCTAACGCTCTCTGGACCGAGCAACTGGGGAGCAAGGGCGCTTCCATCAATAACGTGGCTGTTATGGAACAGTATACATCGCTGGAAAGAGGTCTTATCCAGGGTATGTTTGTCCACTGGCTCTTTATTTATTCATTTGGTCTTACCGAACTGATGAAGTATCATAACGTGGTTGGAGAGGGCGGACTCGGGATGCAGACTTTCGGTTACATTATGAACCGCGAAAGCTATGCCCAGCTGCCTGATGACCTCAAGAAGATATTCATGGACACCACCCTCGAGTGGGCTGAACTGGCGCTGACGACAGATGACCCCACCACCATAGCGGCAGGTATAGCATTGGCCGAGGAATTAGGGAACCAAATCGTTTACCTTACCGATGGGGAGATAGCGGAATGGTATGAGTTCGCTAAACCGATTCACGAACAATGGATAGCCGAATCCGAGGCCTAAGGGTTTACCAATGCCAAAGCTATCTACAACGATATGATGCAGATGATAGCAGAATACGAATAGACGGGGTATATAAAAATTAATCTGGATTAAGTGAGGCTGGTTTAAATGTTTTCCAGCCTCACTCCCTTTTTGGATAATAGATAATATATTTATGACCTCTGCACCGAATGTTAATAAGAT
Organism: uncultured Dehalococcoidaceae bacterium; assembly: GCA_964588605.1. Taxonomy (GTDB): domain Bacteria; phylum Chloroflexota; class Dehalococcoidia; order Dehalococcoidales; family RBG-16-60-22; genus CAZLEY01. The sequence continues at coordinate 8,195 of CAZPQB010000060.1, forward strand.
TTTAATATTCGGCTGTTATTCTTATCTAAGAAGAGAGGAGGTAATATCACATGAAGCGAAGCAAGAAACTTATATTAGTTGCGGTGATAGCTGTCGTGGTGCTGGCCGGCACTCTCGGCGGTGTTGCCCTCGCCCAGACAGGAGACGAAGAAAACAGTCAGCCTGAGACCAAATGCGGCCCTCTCCTGGAAAAAGTCTGTGAGATCTACAACAGGGATAACCCTGAAGCTCCCATCGACTACGAGGCTCTGAAAGATGCTTTCACCAAAGCCGGAAGCGAATTACAGGCTGAAGCCCGGGAAAGAATGCGCCAGAGACTTATTGATGAGGGCATCATGACCGAGGAGCAGCTTGATGAGCTTGAGACATGGATGAAGTCAAGGCCGGAATTCCCAACCGATGAATTCAAGGAATGGATGGAGTCTAGGCCAGATTTTCCTACCGATGAGTTCAAAGAGTGGATGCAGTCGAGGCCTGACGATATCCCATTCCGATTCGGCCCGCGATTTAATGGCGGACACCGCGGCTTCGGTGGCTTCGGCGGCGGATTACGCGGCTGGCTAGCGCCTGATGCCACGGTAGAATAGCCATACCATATTACTATTTCTTTTGGCTGAATATGAGAGGAGGGGAAATTTCCCCTCCTCCTTATTTTCACAATTTCTTAACATTTATGATATAACATTAAACAGATATACCGAATTAGCTATGGGTTTGGAGATGGCAAATAAAAAGGTACTGGTAGTAGACGATGATGTGAAGACGGTGGAACTGGTCAAGCTCTACCTGAACCGGGATGGCTACCGCGTTATCACATCTTATGATGGTACGGAAGCTCTGCAAATAGCCCGGGAGGCACACCCCGACCTCATTGTACTGGACCTTATGTTGCCTGGTATTAGTGGACTCGAGATATGCCGTATCCTCAGGAGCGAGTCAGATGTACCTATTATCATGCTCACAGCGATGACGACAGACCAGGACAGGCTAACCGGTCTTGACCTGGGTGCCGATGACTATGTGACCAAGCCCTTCAGTCCCCGAGAGCTTGCTGCTAGGGTACGAGCTGTACTCAGGCGCCTTCCTGGAGAACGCGGCCCGGAAAAGATTGTGCATGGCGCACTTACTGTAGACTATCTCAAACACGAGGCGTTTCTTAACGGCAAGCCATTGAATTTGACCCCGGTTGAATTCAAGCTTCTTGGGACTCTCATTAAAGAACCGGGCAGGGTTTTCAGTCGGGCACAAATCATAGAAAAGGCCCTTGGCTACGATTTCGATGGTTTTGACCGTACCATCGATGTCCACATCCTCAAACTCCGCCGTAAGCTAGAACCCGACCCCCGCCACCCCCAGTATATAAAGACAGTGTACGGCGCCGGCTACAAGCTTCTGGAGGTTGCCGGTGATACATAGTCTGAACTTCCGCCTTCTGGCCGCCTTCGCCTTTGTGATAATCGTTGTCATCGGCTCCGCATTCTTCTTTGCTCATCGGACCACCCGTATTGAGATTAACCGTTTTGTCGACCGTACTGAGACGATGCAGACCAGAAGAGTCGAAGCTGAGCTATCCGCTTATTACCTCCACCAGAGAAACTGGGAAGGTATTCAGCCCTTCATAGTCCAGTGGGGTAATATCTACGGACGCCGAATCATACTCACGGATACTAATGGCACGGTGGTCGCTGATTCCCAGGAGGAACTCCTAGGCACGTCATATTCGGCGGACATACCGGGGTTACCTATGTCTCCACCCTGGGAAACACAGACTATTGGTATACTTCACATTGACCCTATCGAATCGTCTGAGATAAACCGCGCTTCATTACAAATAGCTTATAATACGACAGGGCGCTTCTTCATTTGGGGAGGTCTGCTGGCAGTGGCCATTGCCCTGTTACTTACGTTTATTTTATCACGGCGCATCCTGGCCCCGGTCAAAGCCCTTACCCATGCTGCCAGACAACTGGGGAAAGGCGACTTTTCCCAGAGAGTGAATTTTGAGGACAAAGGTGAAGTAGGCGAGCTCGCAAAATCCTTCAACTCCATGGCCAATGACCTGGAGCATATGGAGCAGCTACGGCGAAACATGGTAGCCGACGTCGCTCATGAACTGAGGACTCCTCTGTCTAACCTCAGCGGCTATCTTGAAGCGATTCGTGATGGCGTCGTCGAGCCAGATGCGGACATCATCCGCTCCCTCGATGAAGAAGCATCCACGCTGTCGCGGCTCGTTGACGACCTACAGGAGCTGAGCCTGGTTGATGCCGGCGAACTAAAACTGGTCTATCAAAAGGAAGATGTTTCTAGTACAATCAAAGAGGCCGTAGCAGCTGCCCAGACAAAGGCAGCTACCAAAGGCCTAATGATAACGGCCGACCTGCCGGCCAGGCTCCCACTCGTCAGCATGGACTCACACCGCATCAAGCAGGTCCTGAATAATCTCCTGGAAAATGCCGTAGCTCACACCAGTCCGGAAGGCACTATTACAGTAGCGGCATGGGAACAGGATAATGAGATAAACATCAGCGTGGCCGATACCGGTGAAGGCATCAAGGCTGAGGAACTACCCAATATATTTGAGCGTTTTTACCGTGTGGATAAATCACGTACCAGGGCTACCGGAGGTAGCGGCCTAGGGCTTACCATCGCCAAACGCCTGGTGGAGGCTCACGGCGGCCGGATTGATGTTGAGAGCCAATGGGGGAAAGGGACTCGATTTACCTTTACCCTCCCCTTTACGAAGTAATACAGTAATTTTAAGATTATTTTAACATTTGTCTGAGATACTACTTAGCAATAATAAATCCTCCTGTAGCCACCAGCGAAAGGGGGAAGAAAGAAACAGGTGAAGGAAATGAAATTTCTTAAGACACTACTGATAACACTTGTTCTGAGTGCACTCGTTGTTCCCCTGTTAAGCTGTAATTCCGAACCAGATGAAGAAATAACTGAAAATCAGGTAGCAACGGTGCAGCGAGGCAACCTGACCCTGGAGATTACGGCTGCCGGCAATCTGGCGTTATCACGTACTGAAGACCTAGCTATTGACCTCTTTTATCAGGAAGGAACGGTGTCGGAGGTTCTGGTAGAAGTGGGAGATACCGTTAAAGAAGGGCAGGTGCTGGTCACGCTGGATATGGATGAATGGCAGGATGAACTGAGTGCTCTGGAGGATTTAGTAACAGCCAAGGAACGTGACCTAATCCAGGCGAAAATTAATCTGCAAACAGCCAAGCAAACGTTGAAAAACGCCCAAGACAACCAGGCCTCCAAGGAGCTGTCCCTGCTTAACGCACAGATAAGCCTAGACCAGGCGCAGTACAATCTATCCGTAGCCGAAGAAACTCATACATGGCCTGACCTTGAAATTGCGGAGGCTGAGGTGGAGAAGGCCAAGGCCTTTTTGGAGTATGTCCTGGACAGTGGTTCTTCGGATACTCTTATTTCTCGCGCTCAGGCGGAGCTGACCGCAGCTGAGAAGGTATACAATGCGCTTGTACAGGGCTATGATACCGAGGAAGTAGCCATCAAAAGAAAGCAGGTGCAGGCCGCCGAAATGTCGCTGGCGGCAGCCCAGAAAGACCTTGATGAAGTGGCTGATGATGTGGCTCTCAAGGAATTGCAGATGGAATTGACCCAGGGTAAACTAGAGGATGCCGAGAAAGCACTAGCCGATGCTCGGGAAGACCTGGAAGAGGCGCAAGGCAAGAGTCCGGAGATTACGGCACCTTTTGACGGCTTTATTACCAGTGTTAACGTGGAGGGCGGTGACGAGGTGCTGAAGGGCACAGTTGCTGTTCAAATCGCCGACCCCGAAAAGTTTGAAGCTTATATTCTGGTCAGTGAGATGGACATTCTTCAGGTGAATCTAGATGGAGAAGCCTGGGTGGAGGTAGACGCCATGCAGGGTATGAGCCTGCCGGCTAAGGTCACCCATATTGCACCAACAGCTACCATTCAGTCAGGCGTGGTGAACTACGAAGTAAAGGTAGAGATAGAGTCATTGGAAGCAGTTGTGAGAGAGGGGCAAGAGGCAATGAAGCAGGTGATGGCGAATATCGCCGCTGGAGAGATTCCTGCACCGTTACAACAGGCTATTGACGAAGGGCGGTTAACCCGGGAAGAAGTTGAGGAGATGCTCGAGCAGGGTCCTCCAGAAGGGTTTACACCGCCAGAAGGTTTCACACCACCTGAGGGTATGGAATTCCCTACAGGGATGGGCAGCCAGGCACAAGGACAGCTGCCAACAATCATACCGGAGGATTTCCAACTCAGGGAGGGATTGACCGTTACCGTGACTATAATTTTAGATGAAAGGACTGATGTGCTGCTGGCACCCAATGCGGCTATTACCAGTCAAGGACTGCAGAGCTATGTCGAGGTGGTGACGGCATCCGGCGAAACGGAAAAACGCGCCGTACAGACCGGCATTACCGACTACCAGTTCACCGAGATAACTGAAGGACTAAGCGAGGGTGAGGAAATTATCGTTCCGCAGGGAACGGTGACCACGCAGACGACAGAAGAAAGACGCGGCGGGATGATGTTTTTCGGTGGACCGCCGCGTGGCTAGGGAGAAACAGATGATTCGCTTGCAGGATATAACCAAGGTCTACCCCATGGGCAAAAGAGAGCTGACTGTCCTCAAGGGGATAAACATCAACATCAAGCAGGGTGAGTTGGTGGCGATTATGGGTCCCTCCGGCTCAGGGAAGACAACCATGCTCAATCTCCTTGGATGCCTGGACGCACCGACTTCGGGCAAATACTACCTTGAGGATAGAGAGGTCAGCCACCTCAGCAGCGGCGAACTAGCCCGTATCAGGGGCCAAAAAATCGGTTTCATCTTTCAGACCTTTAATCTACTGTCCCGACTCACAGCACTGGCTAATGTTGAGCTTGGCATGACCTATACCGGCGGCGTTGACCGTCAGCGTGCCCTAGAGGCACTGGCTAAGGTGGGACTCTCCGAGCGTGTCAAACATCGCCCCATCGAGCTCTCCGGGGGTGAGCAACAAAGGGTTGCCATCGCCCGGGCTATAGTAAAAAATCCCTCCCTGTTTCTGGCAGATGAACCTACCGGACAGCTGGACAGTAAATCCGGCGAGGAGGTCATTTCCATCCTCACCAATTTACATGCCGAGCAGGGCATTACCCTGGTCGTGGTAA
>CAZPQB010000061.1:0-13281 GCA_964588605.1 uncultured Dehalococcoidaceae bacterium
ATTAATTATATCAATTCTAGGATATTAATTATATCAATTCTAAGATACGGTAAATAGATATGTCGGCTCATTATATATACGCATTATTTGAGATGTCAAGGCATAATGACGGTAAGATTAATTTAGTTTCATGTCTCTACATCCAAGCAAAGATGTTGTAAAGCATTTTCCCCGGCCGGGCTCGGTACGGCATCCGGGTGGGGTACAACTCGCACCAGTCAGTGAGCTGGCCATGCTGCTATTTCATTTACGCTTATTCAGCACTTCAGAATAGCATTCCAGCACCCTGCGGGCAATAGATTCCCACCCATACCCCGAGGCTTTCGCCCTGCCTCGGGCCCCCATCTCCTGCCGAAATGCCTCGTTGTTTATCAGCGAAACCAGGGCCTGGGCTAACCTTTTTTCGTCTCGTGGCGGCACAAGTAGCCCTTCGGAGCCATGAGTTAACACATCGGCATAACCCTTGATGTTGGAGGCAATAATGGGCTTCCCGGCAGCCATAGCCTCGAGCAGAATGATACCAAAGCTTTCCCTGCCCGTGGCCGGGCAGCAGACAATGTCAGCGGTCTTATAATACCTGGGTAGCTCATCGTAGGATACACGACCGGTAAAAATTACATCCGGCAAGCCGCTTCGCCTTATTTGCTTTTCATACTTTTTACTCCATCTGGTGTGAGGACCTACAATGATAAGGCGTAAGTTGGGAATTTCCCGTTTTGCCCGCTTATATGCTTTAATCAAGTAATTCACGCCTTTTCGTTTCTCCAAGCGGCTGACAAATAATATGTTTACCTTTCCATCACGGAAATCATCAATCGGCGGCACATCTTGAGAAAAATGCTCCACATCAACGCCGTTGGGGATAATGGTATAGTCTCCAGGGAAGTGCTTGTTACTGAATTCCATAGCCGCCCTAGATACAACAATCCTGACATTAAGCTTACGGAACCACTTCCTCAGATACATGACGGTCAACGGCCACCACAGGGTATAACCCCGGCTATCAACCGCGTGAAAAGTACCTACATTGTTGCCATTTGATTCGCGAAGTACCGTAACACAGAGGGCCGGGCACAGGGGCTCATGGAGGTGTATTATATCAAATTTTTCCCGGTCGAGGACATCCCTTACCTGCGAGGTCAGCCAGGGTGAAAGACTGATACGTGCTACGGACCCACTGCTGGGATAAGGCCAGGGTCTGCCTATGGGTACAAACCTGCTACCGAAAGCAGAGATGGGCTTGGAGGCCGGGGCAATCACGACGACTTCGTGCCCCATTTTGGTGAATTGACGCTCCAGGGCCGTAATATGATTGTTAACGCCACCGGGATGAGCGAAGTCATAAGGCGAAACCAAGGCTATCTTCATTTACTATATCTTTCAAGAACCTCTAGTATTATTATATTTATATGTTCACTTTCTTGGTTTCACTATTGCGGAATTTAATCAGTTCGGCGAACTCCTTAATCCTGGCGGCATTATTATTCTCCAGGAAACCATCATAGGTGACACTTATCCATGGCTTCTGGTATTCCGTGCTGAACTTCTCCGACATGGCAGCTACGATGCCACCGGGCATACAGCCATGCGGCATGACCGAAATAACACCGGCGAACTCAGGGTTTTCCAGCCAATCGACACCACCACCGATACTGAGAATTGCCTCACTGCCACATCTGGGGGAAAGGTGCCGCTTCGACTTTGCCAGGATATGGGCGATGGAAGGCTCCTTATCCGGTATCATCTCACGGTAGCATCCGGCAATTCGATGCGCGTCACGCTCCAGAGTACGCTTTATCAGGTAGCCGGTGAGTATTTTCTTGAGCTTACGGTCTTTGAGCTTATCTTCAAGGTGCCGATGCGTAACATAATGGCCCCATTCGCCCACCGGGGCAACGATGACCTCAAGGCCGACCTTTTCGCACTCCTTTACGAGGTCACGATTGCTGAAGCGGTTGGAGCGCAGGAAGATTTCACCGTTAATACCGACGAGGGGTCGGCGGGGCAGGTCAGGGTCAATCAACTGCTTGAAGTCAGCAGTCGCCTGCCGTAAAACATCATCAAAACTCTCTTTTCTGGCAACCCGTTCTCCAATTCGGATCAGGTATTCATCAAAGAGGATTTCTGCCGAACCCTTCTCTTTTTCATAGGGGCGGGTACGCCAGAGGAGCCTCTGCAGGCCGTCCGTGGCGAAAACACAGTTCAGGGCAAGCCGCAGGAAATCGGGGGTAAGGTTCAAATCGCGGTAACCATTGTTCGCCACCGAGGCCCTCATCGGCAGGTCATAGCCCAGCTCCCTGAGGGCCAGGCTCTGTTCCGTAACGTACTTTCCAAAGCGGCATGGACCATAGGCACTGGCCATAAGCCCCTCATAGTTCTTCAGGTTTTTCCCATTCTCATGACAGAAACGCAGGAAGTCCCCCAGGGTAACGCGGTAGGGCAGGCATTCCGTGCCCGATGACATCTGGTTGCTGTAGAGGAGATTGCGTTCGTCCGGTTCCGGGAGCGCTATCGCCCTGGCCCCGCAGGCGTTCAGCGCGGCCGTGATGACATCAATAAAGGGGCCCATCCTGGGCAGGACGAGGGTTTTACCGAGGGTGATAGTTGTTGAAGACCCGCGGTAAATATCTCCATCTGGAGCTTCAGGCTTTCTCGACGAGCCAGCATGGCTCTGAATTGTATCAACGTAGGCTTCAAGGCGAGTAATAATGCCGGCCTCGGCGGCGTGCTCGTCGATTTCCAGCTGCCCCAGGGGCTTGTTGCCCATAATAGCCCCAGTAATCTTGAGTATGAATGAGTTGGGACCGCAGCCGAAGTTGGTCAGCGCCAGCCCGTAGATTTGCGGGTCAGCGGCGGTGATAGCGGTGCCAGCGATAAACTTGCTCTCATAATACCAGTAGGGGCGGTCTGAGTATTTCTTGGGGTCAACCGAGTCAAGCGGCAGGAAATCAAGCGGTATCGGCACCACACCTAACTGAGCCAGTTTTTCCGCGATGCCGAGGTTCGCCCCGGAGTCCTGAGCCATATAGGCGCGGGAGAGGAGAACCACTCCCAGTTCATTGTTCCGGTGAAGCTCTTCCAGCGCTTTCCTGCCGAGTTCGGCCAGGTCTACCTGAAATCTCTGCTGTGCTTCAAGGCCGGCGATGGCGGCCTGCTTGCCCTTCTTCCGGCTGAAGCCCAGCTTCTGGGCGACCGCGGTAAGGTTGTTAATGGCTTCGTCGTTGCCGTGGCTGAAGTCAATAATCGGCATCAGCATTTTCTTCCCGAGGTCGAGAACATGGCGTATGATAAACGGCGACGCCTGGATAAGGGGACAGGCGTATTTCTGGTTCTCATCCCCCTCCTTCTTGCCCAGACGTATGAAGGACGGGTAGAGGATGTAATCAACCTTATCACTGAGTGCGGCGACATGCCCATGGAGGAGCTTGACGGGAAAACAGCTGTCGCTGTAGCTTAATTCGATGGCCTGTTCCGTTATCTCTCTGGTGGTCTGGCCGGACAGGATGACCCTGACGCCAAGAGCATTGAGAAATCCAATCAGCAGTGGAGCCCAGTCGTACACCAGGAGCGCCCTGGGAATCCCCACCGATGGGCCGGTACCAGCACCTTCCCTGTATTCCCGGAAGAGAAGGCTTTCCCGCTGGTCAAAGTGGGTCTGCTTCTTTGCATTTTCGGTAGTGCTGTCATAGCGGTCACAGCGGCTGCCATAATAGGTCGCTTGCTCATCAGGTAGTTGCATGCGGGTGATAGTACAGTTATTATCACAGCCTTTACAGGTGAATGTCGTGAAACTACACTGGCTATCAACGACCTTCTGAAATCCTTTGAACTTTGAAGAGTTACCAGTCAATGTCTCTTTAGCGAGAAGTGCCACACCTATAGCGCCGCTTACCTCCCGGTGTTCCGCTACGGTCAATTTTTTATCCGGAAGCTGCTGATTAAAGGCAGATACCACCGCCTGGTTGTAAAAAACGGCACCGGTGAGGATAACCTTATTGCCCAACTTCAGCGGACCCACCACTTTGGTCAGATAGTTTTTGGCTATAGAGCTGGCAAGGCTGGCCGTGATGACATCCAGGGGCATGCCGTCCTGTTCAGCCGAGGCGACTGCCTGCCCCATAAAGGCGGCGCACCTGGTGCCCAGGTCTATGGTGTATGGCGCCCTAAACGCCAGACTGGCGAAATCTCCATTTTTTACGGAAACCCCCAGCATCTCCGCCAGTTCGTCAATAAAGCTTCCAGTCCCGGCGGCACATGCCTTGTTCATCTGATAATCAATGACAACGCCGTTCTTTTTAAGCACCAGCTTGGAGTCCTGGCCGCCAATTTCTATGATATCAGCTTCGGGGTCTATCTCGGCAGCCGCTCTGGTCTGGGCGGTAATTTCATTCTTAATCAGGTCAGCCCCGATGAAGCTGCCGACCAGGTATCTCCCCGAGCCTGTTACGCCCACGCCAGCTATCTTCACCTGGTCAGCACTGTCGTGAAGCAAGTTTCTAAAGACCTGCCTGACGGCATCTACCGGCCTCCCCGCCGTCATCAGGTAACTCTTGGCAAGAATCTCTTTGCCAGACTCATCAATTATTACTCCCTTGGTGCTGGTGGAACCAACATCCACGCCAAGAAAACCCAGGCAGGGCTGCTTTATCCCCCGGACATCTCCATTCCCCGGCAGAACCACTTCCTCCAGCTTCGGCAGCTGGAAATATTCCTGCCGGGTGTCAGCTTCGGAAAGAAGAGAGGCGGATGAGCTTTTCCCTATGGAAAGTAAGGCGGCTCCAAGGGACTCAATATGGAGGTAGTTTTCCGGGACGAATGCCTCAACGGGATAGCCATTCCTTGCCGAGAGCAACTCATTGAGTGCCCTGACGATGGCACCGTTGGCGGCAACACCGCCAACCAAGAAGACGGGCTCCTTAAAAGCTCCTTTCTTGAGAGAAACCACCATCCGGGCGATGCTTTCGCAGAGCGCGTAGAGCATGACTTCAATGGGAACGCCTTTCTGCTGTAAGTGAATGAGGTCAGTCTTGGCAAAGACACTGCATCTGGCGGCTATCCTGGGAGGGTTATCCTGGCACTGGAGCGCCAGCTTGGCAAAGTCATCCAGGCTGATGCCAATACGGTATGCCTGCTGCTCCAGAAATCTTCCCGTGCCGGCAGCACAAAGTGAATTTGACACCGCTTTCCACGGCTTTCTCAAACCATCCTCCAGCTCAATAATTAGAGAACTGTGGGCACCAATCTGTATGATGGTCCTGGCATCGGGATGATAGTGCAGTAGCCCGGCAGCAATCGCCAGCGAACTGCTATATTCTGGCCAGTTAAATTCTTTGGATACATAACCACTGCCTGAGCCAGAGACACCAACGCTGTCAATCCGGGTAAGGGGATAACTATGGCTCAGGTGAGCCAGGAGCGAGTTCACAGCCGCCTTGGGATTGGATACTATTTTTTCGACAGCAATATGGAAAGCCCTGCCGTCTTCCTCAATAAGCGACAGCTTAGCATTGACCGAGCCGACATCCAGACCTAGATGGTATTTCATTTTATATGGTGGAATTTCAGTAAAATAACGGTCTTCTCTTTAAATGCAACCATTTTTATATAATATGCCAGTTCCCGCAGGTTCCGCCTTTAAGCTTATCTCTATATATCCTGAACTTTCAAGTCAAGCAAAAGGCAGCCAATCTATTCATTAGCGTTCTGGCACCCTCAACTTTCCTCTTGATACTCTTTAAAGGATACAGTGAGCCGCTCCTTTTTTCAATATGTTTAACCCGTTTTGGTATAGACTCTAGCCCCACAGTCGCAGGTTTGTCAAGGCCTCAACAGGCAATAGGGTCTTAAAGGGCTTATTGTGGAGAGCCTGGTGCGGGTTCCGTTCCGTCTCCGGGGAGAGCGTTATCTATTTCCGGCGAACGGCCTTCCTCATCGTCGGGAGCAACCGACCGCGTATAGAAGTCGCGGACCCTGGCCACGTCGCTTAACTGGGAGAGTATAACGGTGACTTCCATGATGCCGTGCCCCACCGGGTAATCACCGCTCCTGATGATGGCGTTAGGGGCGGCTTCCTTGAGATAATTGCCGAGTTCTTTTATAAGGTCGAGATTAATTTCCTGGACGGGAGCAGATACGAGGTACAGCGCACCGGCAGCATCCTCCGGTTTGCAGAGCCGGGATACCTCGCCGATGGCCTCATCCATCGCTCTTATGCCCTTACTCGTTTCATAACTTGCTTTCCCGAAACCGCCGGGTAACAGCGAGGCCAGCCCTATTGGCAGGTCCACCCGACCGCTTCCCACCACCGTCCAGCCACCCAGTGTCTGGATAACATCACCAGCGTCGAGCAACTTGGCGCCAATGTGCTCTTTACGCTTCTCGGCTCCGGCGCAGAGTAGATTGTAAAAGGGCTCTACGATGGCCTGGTTTATTTCCGAAAAATCGCCTTTCACGATATCATCTGCCATGTACAACTCGTTATCGACGAGAATCACGGCATCGGCGACTGATGCAACCGACTTAAGGCAGATGGCGGTGTTGCGGACGGTCCTGGCCTCCTCCTGCTCTTCATACTTATAGGGGAGGACCACCATGGCATAGACAACCTTATCGTGAAAACGTTGTTTGACACGCTGCATCATGACGGGCAGCGCACCGGAACCGATGCCCCCGGCAGCGCCGGCGATGACCAAAATGGCGTCGGTCTCGAAGAACTGCCTGACATTCCTGATTTCCTCAAGGACCGCATCCGCATGTTCCTGCATGACCTGGGCACCCAGTTTGTTATCGCCCCTGACGCCGAGTCCCTGGAGCTGTTTTGCCCCGATTAATATGCGGTGCTTATAGTCTGCCTTGATGGAAGTAAGGCCTATCAGGTCCGACGTATCCGTGCTCACCGCAAATACCCCGGTAATTATCTCCACCCCACGCTTGCTTCTCGCACGGCTATTCTGTCGACTGAACTCATCGGCAATCCTTCCGCCGCACTGTCCCAGACCGATAACCAGCATTTTCATATCAGCACACCCGTAAATAATGAGATAACCACCGTCATAATCGAACCTTAAAAAAGCCCAGTCACCTCTGGATGTTTATCTCGATAACAATGCTTTTTATCCACCCTAATCGTCAGCAAGAGCGCATGATGAGAACAGTGGCCAGGGTCGCCGTGGTTATCAGCAGCACGATAATGATAAGCACAAGATATAGTAGATGGCGCATCGTAAGGTGAAAGGTGAAACCACTCCTGATACCCGGCCGACGTTCTTCTCTCTCCTCATCAACGGACTCGTAGAGGGCGCCTTTTTCCTCAAGCTCGCCGGGAATACTTTCCGGTGGCAATCCGCTCTTTTCCACCCATTGCTTGTATAATTTCTGTTTCTTTCTTTTATCGAAATAACCCGTCATTGTCAGTCCATAACGGTACCGTCGCCTCATATTATATCAGTAAAAACCTAAACTGTCCTGTTATTATGGCGTTTTTTATCAATTTAGTTATCAGCACCACGCCGGTGCTCAGCTCTATGGCGTCAGGTGGATCAGGCTTTTAACATCAATGGAAAGCTTTAACCGTGAGAATCTGACGATAGAGGTAGAGCGTATCGGGAGCGACCGAGTGGTCGAGGCATTGACGCGGCTGAGCAAGAAGCGGGGCCTGCCGAGAAGGATTCAGGTAGATAATAGACAGGAATTCATATCGAAAAGGCGGCAATAACATAACAAGTTAAATGGAGTACCCGGACTTCCGGTGATATGCTCTCCAATAGTATCTATCTTGATGCTGAAAGCGCCTGATAATATTTATGGGTCTCACCATAACTTTCCATGATAGCCGCGGCGACAGGCAGCCGCTACGGCAGGCCGACACTTACAAGTAATGTACCTCTTCGTAACATTCCCAACAGAGAATTTCACAGTCTGTCAACTCATTCAAATACAAATCACTTTTACTGTGAGCTTCCCACCCATATTCAGATTCGTCATCCCCCCTGTATAATTCAAGTAATCTCTTATTGCATATTCTAGCGTGACTGTGAGTTGTTTTAGTGCACTCACATCTACCACTCGACCTTGCCCACGCCTGTTTCACGATATAATCTGAAAAAGGCATATTCCACCTCCCCACATGGGTAATGATAATTATAGCACATGTTAAGAAGATTTCAAGCCACTCCTGCCTCCGCAGGAATGAAAAACAACCTTAGTACCTTAGTATATACCAATTAATAATAATCCTTTTCTTTCTTTTTATTTTATCCTTTGACCCGGGCCGTAAAAGTCCTCGTGATGTCTGCTTTTCGGCGCTTACCGGATAAGAATAACTTGTAGCTTTTTGTGGTGGGTTGTAAACTATATAGAACTCAGGGGGAGTGTCATGAAAGTATCAGTGGTCTCTGACCCGATTTACCGAAATATCGCGAAAATGCCCCGGTCTATCGGCGATGGCATTATCGATGATGTCACGATGCTTAACGCCACTAATTCAAATCTCTCCCCAAAAAGATAATCTATGAGGAGATAAAAATACATTACACCACATAAAGGAGGAAAAGATATGGAGAATTCATATTCGCTAAAGATTGACGCCTATTCCCACATTTCGCCACCCAAGTATACCGAATTTATCCGTCAAAAGTATCCCGTGATGTATAACCAGATTTTGGGGACTTGTGTTCCACTTTATAACATGGACGAGAGATTCAAGATAATGGACATGTACGAAGGCGTGGTGCAGGTTCTCACCATCGGGCCCGTTCCGCCCATCGAGGACTTCGCAGATTCACAGCAGACCGTAGAGCTCGCAAGGATGGCCAATGACGAGATGGCTGAGCTTATCCTGAAATACAGGGACAGGTTTGTGGCCGCTATCGCCCTGCTCCCCATGAATAATCCGGAGGCGACTCTGAAAGAGACAGAGCGGGCGATTACCGAGCTGGGCTTTAAAGGCATCTATGTCCACAGCAATATCAACGGCAAACCTCTGGACTCACCGGAATTCCTGCCCCTGTGGGAGAAAATGGCTGAATATAATCTCCCCATCTACATCCACCCCTGGAGAAGTGATAGTTTTACGGATTATCCCACCGAACAGGCATCCAAATACATGATTGCCAGCGTCTTCGGCTGGCCTTATGAGACCACAGCCGCCATGACCCGTTTCGTTTTCAGTGGTATCCTGGAAAAATACCCCAACCTGAAAATCATTACCCATCACTGCGGCGGTATGGTTCCTTATTTCAAACAAAGAATCTACCAGCACTACGGTCAGGCATCCATGGGCTCCGGTGCCAGGTCGGCTTATATCAGGACACTGAGTAAAACCCCCCTTGAATATTACAAAATGTTCTATAACGATACCGCCATTCATGGCAATACCTATGCCTTGATGTGCGCTTACGACCTCTGCGGAGCGGACCATCTGGTGTTTGGTGCGGATATGCCGCTGGGCGACCATTACTTCGGCTTCCAGAGCTATCGGCAGACCATCAATGCCATTGAGGCTATGAATATTACTCCCGAGGAAAAGAAGAAAATATTTGTAGATAATGCTGTGAGCCTTCTGAGGATACCTGTATAAAAAAGCGTAGATTCAATTTACGACGTTATAAATCGAAAGATGGAATCAAAAAGCTGGGTTATTAGTCTGGAACTACCTAGCCGGCGCTATAGCTCCACAGCACAGCGGTAACGAATGGTTGACCTCTTTCTAGGTGGTTCGAATTTCGGCGGTTGGTTTAAAAGCTAATTTTGATTACTAAATTCGCTGCCGACACGTACTATGCCCATGGGCTTGCCATCGGCGGCTCTGACCAGTGACGTACTCATCTTCACCGGGAACTCCTGACCCTGCTTGGATTTCATATGATACTCCCGGCATTCCAAGTATCCTTTTTCCAGGAGCTCTTTAACATCATTATTTACCATGACTCGCTCGGCCGGGGCAATTAATTCCAGGAAGTGCCTTCCCATTAATTCATCTTTGCTGTTAGCACCGTACATTTCCAGATATTTGCTATTGACATCTATTATCTTTGCGTCAGAGTCTGTTATTACGATACAATCTGTAGACATGGATACAGCGCTGGATAGACGAAACATCTGTTCTTCCAGGTATTTACGGTTGGTAATATCCCGGAAAATGCCTCGAGTGTAGACTGGCTTGCCATCCTCATATTTACAGGTCACATTTCCCTCAACGATGACTTTACTGCCGTTTTTGCTTACGAAAGCCGTTTCCAGCGGCCCGATTTCTTCGCCGGACATTATCTTCATAAATTGTGTTCGGTAATGCTCAAGGCAGTCGGGATGAATAATCTGGAATATGTTTAGATTTGATATCTCTTCTTCACTGTAGCCCAGAGTTTGTAACCAACTTTTGTTGACATACCTGAAACGTCCATCCGGTGTAACCGACTGGATAAGTTCGTTAGTATTATCAAGTAAGTCACGGTACTTTCCCTCCGCCTTTATTAGTGCCTCCTCCGTCTTTTTACGTTCGGTGATGTCCCGGCACA
This sequence comes from uncultured Dehalococcoidaceae bacterium, assembly GCA_964588605.1. Classification (GTDB taxonomy): domain Bacteria; phylum Chloroflexota; class Dehalococcoidia; order Dehalococcoidales; family RBG-16-60-22; genus CAZLEY01. The sequence goes on from CAZPQB010000061.1 coordinate 10,515, forward strand.
CACAGAAGATAAGCTTCTGACCGGCGAACACTGCTCCATTGGTGCTTATTTCAACATCATAGATGGTACCATCTTTGCGTCGATGTTGCGTTTCAAAGTGGTCGCCGTTCTCATCAACACTCCGGATCATATCAAGTACTTGCTCACGTGTAAATTGAAACTCCCAATCCCACACGTCGAGCTGAAGGACTTCCTCGGAAGAGTACCCGAGCATCTCTGCAAATTGCCGGTTTGCTTCATATACCTTACCGTTCTGATCGAGAATAACAATCCCGTCGCTTGATTGCTCGATAAGGATGCGCCGTCGGATGGCTTCGTTAGCCAGAGCCTCCTCAGCCCGACTGCGCTCGGTGATATCGTTCCAATGAGCCAGATAGTACTTGAACTCCCCGTTGTGCATTACCCGTACCATATTCATCTCAATCAGGACGCGCTCGCCGTTCCTATTCTGGATAGTTTGCTGGGTTATTTTACTGCCACCCGCCATGAATTCTTTCAGCCCATTGAGTCTGTATGACCATCTTTCTTCTGGCCACCATGGATAGGGAGCTTTAGTACCGGCGATCTCTGCTAGAGAGAAACCGGTTAGCTTTTCAAAAGCCGGATTGACATATTTTATGGTTGTATCCGGATTAATAACAGTTATCGGGTTTGGAGCGTTTTCCAGCAGGCTAGAGCTGAACTCCTCACTTTCTCTGAGCGCCTCCTCCGCCCGCTTGCGTTCCGTGATGTCACGCGCTATGGATATCATACAGGGTTCACCATCAATGTTGATGAGCTCGGCCGAGAACAGAGCTGTATTTGTCTCGCCTGACTGCATACGCAGATGAACCTCCTCATTATGAACCCGGCCCTGTTCCTTCAGCAGCCGTACTACTCTATCGCGCTCCTTGGTATTCGCCCAGTCACCGAGCTCACTAGCATTATGACCAATCACTTCCTGACGAGTGTGACCCGTAATACGGGTGTAACTGTCATTAACTTCAATAAATTTTCCGTCTTTAAGCGTGGTGATGGCGATGGCATCAGGACTGGAACGGAAGGCTTTGGAGAATTTTTCCTCCGATTCCTTCAGCGCTGCCTCGGCCTGCTTACGTTCGGTAATACGCATTTCATTTCTTTCTTTCACATGCTTGCTGTCCCTTATTGAGTTGTCCAGATTGGCCGTGTGCGGGTGCCAGGCTTTCTGAGCTGCCATAATCTTATCCTTTATCTTCAAGATACTAGTCATCTCCCTCCCTCCGGTAAAGGGCTTTTCAAATCAGCTCCACTATCTCCTTCTTAGCTGCTATGCTGGCAATATACAAACTTGTCTAGTATAATAGCTGTCCAACAACAAACTCGTAAATTTATACATGGTTATTGTAAATAATATGTAAAAACATAAGATGTACGCATTGAAGCGGCTGTGTAGTTGATGATTGACGTCGGTTTTGTTACAGGTTTGAGTCTCTTTTATCCAGATATGACTCCCACTATGGCCATGTTTCTGACAACGGAGACACCGGTTATAGCGTTCTTGACATCTCAGGGAGGGGATAACTATAATACACCGACATATCAACTTCTCGGAAAAACTAAATTATTAATAAAAATCATAGAAGGAGTACGATGGAGAGAGATGTTTTTCTGCGACCAGACCACTTAATAAGTGAAGAAGCTAGAATGTACTGTAACACCCTGAGAGATTTCGTTAATAAAGAGGTACTGCCACATGAAGGTGAATTCGATGATTACTGGGACTGGACGGAAAGGGAAGAGCCCACACTCGCCAAAGACCTGTTCAGGAAACTGTGGATAGACCTGGGTCTACAAAAGACATTCGTGCCCCCTCAGTATGGCGGGATGGGCGGTTTCTCAATGGCGGAAACAGGTGCTATGATCTTGGAACTGACGAGGGGTGACCACGGTCTCGCAGAGTCAGGATTTATAACGGGTGGGGCGGTAATGTTAGCCGGGCTACCTAAGCCAAATGATGTGATGTTGAAAAAGTTTGCCGAGTTGCTTCTGGGAGATGAACCATATGTGATAGCCAGTACACTTACTGAGCCCCATGGTGGAGGAGCAGTGGAGGATATGAGACTTAAAGGGGCGCAGACCAGAACAAGAGCCCGACCGGAGGGAAATGAATGGGTCATCAACGGTCATAAGCTGTGGCCGTCTGGCTATAGAGAGGCGAAGATGTTTGCGGTCATCTGTTCAGTAGAAGGCAGAGAGTTCCCGAATAATATAGCGGCGATTGCCGTTCCCGCTGACATCCCCGGTGTGTCAACGAGCAAGCCTTACCAGAAAATGGGAACGGCTCTAGATACGAATGGGGATATCTGGTTCGATAATGCGCGCGTACCAAAAGAGAACTGCCTCCAGGAAGGCGAGGATGCGGTAAAGGCCTTTACGTCCTGGTGCACCGGGGCCCGCGCCACCGCCGCCACGTTCTCAGTCGGCATAATGAGAAGGGCGTATGAAATCCTGAAATACTATGTCGATAATCGGGAGACTGCGGGCAAACCGATGAAGGAACACGGGGCCATCGTGTATGAGCTCGGCCAGATTGCTTCCGACATGGTTAGTGCTGAACTGCTCCTGTGGGGTACACTTGAGCGCCTTGACCGTGCGGATATTTACGGTCCCCCATGGGAGGCCAAGCAGCTGGCGATGGCCAGTGTGTGTGCCAATGTCGTGGGTGATTTTGCCTGGAGAGCCATTAATCGCGGTCTGGAACTCATGGGGTCTTACGGGTATTCCAAAGAGGGGAAGATGGAAAAGC
>CAZPQB010000062.1:0-13280 GCA_964588605.1 uncultured Dehalococcoidaceae bacterium
TCACCTCGTAGGTTGTCCCGTAGATTTGACTGCCGATCACTATCTCTATCTGCCAGTCGCCGGTTACATCTACCAGATAATTATCCTGCGCGATGAAGTAGTTAAGCCAGCCGTCAGGGAAGTCATAGATTCCCTCGGCTATTGCGCCAGGCACCGTAACCTGATACACCGCCGTGAAACTTTCCCCCTCACCGTAGGGCCCCATCCAGGTGTATTCTGGCTCGTTAACACCGTATATCTTCTCGAAGTCTGCAGGTGGTGTGCACGCGTTTTTATCAACCGCTACCTGCCAGCCTGCCGGAGCTTCGTCATGCAGGACAATGCCATTAAGTTCATCCGCAGGGGCGGTGAAGGTAATGGTAACCTCAAAGGTTGTCCCCAGGGCCGCTTTCGGTGGCAGGTCTCGCATGACGGTAATGCCACCCGCAGACCAGGTGTTGGTCTTGCAGTTATTGGCCTCATTGGACTCGGTCACTTCGTTATTGGTATCGGCGCATACCGTTACCTCGTCTGTACCGCCGCTGAGTGTCACCACAGTCGAGAAGCTGCCCATCCAGGTCTCGCCGGGTAACAGGTCCACCGGCACAGCTACCGTTTCCGGTTGGGTAGGACCGGCATCAATAGAATACGCCACATCGTGCCCGGCAGGGGCTGTACCCTGGCCAATATTCTGGACGGTGAAGAAAATCTGATAAGTCTGGTTCTGCACCACCCATGCCTCATGCTTCTCTGATATGACCAGGTCGGGCTCCGCTTCCGCAGACCAGGTGTTGGTCTTGCAGTTATTGAGCTCATTGGACTCGGTCACTTCGTTATTGGTATCGGCGCATACCGTTACCTCGTCTGTACCGCCGCTGAGTGTCACCACAGTCGAGAAGCTGCCCATCCAGGTCTCGCCGGGTAACAGGTCCACCGGCACAGCTACCGTTTCCGGTTGGGTAGGACCGGCATCAATAGAATACGCCACATCGTGCCCGGCAGGGGCTGTACCCTGGCCAATATTCTGGACGGTGAAGAAAATCTGATAAGTCTGGTTCTGCACCACCCATGCCTCATGCTTCTCTGATATGACCAGGTCGGGCTCCGCTTCCGCAGACCAGGTGTTGGTCTTGCAGTTATTGAGCTCATTGGACTCGGTCACTTCGTTATTGGTATCGGCGCATACCGTTACCTCGTCTGTACCGCCGCTGAGTGTCACCACAGTCGAGAAGCTGCCCATCCAGGTCTCGCCGGGTAACAGGTCCACCGGCACAGCTACCGTTTCCGGTTGGGTAGGACCGGCATCAATAGAATACGCCACATCGTGCCCGGCAGGGGCTGTACCCTGGCCAATATTCTGGACGGTGAAGAAAATCTGATAAGTCTGATCCTGCACCACCCATGCCTCATGCTTCTCGGATAAGACCAGGTCGGGATACTCTTCCTCGGGTTGATACTGGCAAAGCCAGGCGATAATGTTAACCGCCAGATTTTCATTGTCATATTCGTAGAGGGCGATAACGTCATTGCCGTCAAAGTCATCGTTGTCAAAAACGTCCCCGTCCCCGACGATTGCTACCCGGCCATTACCGGTTTCCGATGCTGCCATCACTGCCGGGCCAACTCCCTCGGACTCTTCGTAGAATTTAGCCATCCACGGAAATGAGTCACCAGGACTCTCCCATTGATTTTCAATATAGGCCCACGTGTGGGTAATGATGTCTCCGGATTCAGCGGTAGATGTCTGCGAGCCCACGATAGGAGTGAAGACAATCCAGTAGGTCGTGCCTGCCGACAATGGATATGATGTAGCAAACTCCGCTCCCTGCCAAGAAACCGTGTCAACCTGCGTAAAACTGGTCTCACTCAATATTGTATCACTCGGCAGGCCGCCATTATCGGGTCTGAGCTGAATGATAACCTCTCCCGTGCCTTCGCCGGCTATCAACTCTACTTTCTTGATATTGTAGGATATTGCCGGTGTGTATTCGAGGGCAAACCACGTCGCAACATACGACCGCAAATCCTCAACCGTGCCATTTACATTAAAGCCGTCAATATAATTGACCGATGATGGTATCATTGCTGGGCCACTTATCTTACCATCCGCACCTGTTCCTCCCGCAGCTTCCGTGATTCCCTCGGCAGAAAGAGCGTTTCCCTGGCTCCTTTCTGGAATGCCAGCGCCGCTCGCGTCTAGTTCACCCTCGGCTAATGCTTTTGGTAAACCGATACCGGTATACGCGGAAGAATAAGTCCAGGCGATGGGGAAGGCGGCACCTTGTGTGCCAATAGAACTGCCGCAGATATACACAGCCTCGTTTACGTCGGTACCTGTCACCGAGCTTTCGAAGTAAGGTAGTAACGGCCAGTAGTTCGTGCTGGCGTGGTTGTGTATATCGTCGTACACGACATCGTCATTAAACGACATATCGAAAGGCGCGGCTAAATCGTTTACTACCGGGAATATGCCTTGGCTTTGAGCGTAGCCTCCCCACTCACCGAGTATCAGGACACCTCCCCCGTTATTAACGTACTGCTCGACAGCCGCTATCTCGTCGGCGGTATAGGCCACCGTCGGCTCAGGGAATACCACCACGCAGTAGTCATTCAGCAGGTCATAGGTGATGGGGCCTGCTGTGACATTCTCAACGGCGAACCCGTTGGCTTCCAGCAGTTCGGCCCAGTCTTTATACCCATTTTCTATTGTAAAGTAATTTTCTGCAGGCGAGTGGCTCTCATCAAATAGAACTTTGCCTTCTTCGACAGGCTGGTACTGGCAGATCCAGTCGATAACGTTTAACGCCATCCTTTCGTCGTCATAAAGTCCGATATAGCTGTTAGTGATAAGGCCACTGTCACCAATGGCGACCGCCCGGCCATCATTGTACTCTGATGCCGCCAGCGCGATCAGGTTCTCCGGCTGTCCTGTTTCAAAGACCAGGTCATCCAGCACAAAGACGCTACCTGTTGAAGAAATCACCACCCAGGCAATCCCTCCTCCGGAAACGGAGAGGGTCTGCAAGGCGGGATCAAGAGTGATGCTATCAATATCCAGGAGAACAGCCGATGCATTGTAAGCTGCTATGGTAACTGTGTACCCTGCCGAGGTCTCTGACCCCGCATTTATCTGTACGCTGGAGACTGGTGGTTCGAAGACAATGGTCTCCGGTCCCTGAGGGATACCTCCATCAGAGAGCACGGAGGTAGTATTAAATGCCAGGAAGTTCGGCACGCTGTGCCCGGTGACGTTGAAATTACCGCATTCATCGAGAATGGCGCCACCGTCATTGCCACCGGGGCCTAAGAAGACTATACCCTGGGCCGCATACTCCGTGGTAAGAGCAACGGTACTAGCGAAATTACAGGGTTGTACGGCATCGTCAAAATTAATAAGGGTGGCACCTGGCGGTACTGGTGAAACCCGAGGTTCTGAGGCAACCTCGGTTGTTGCCGCAGGTGGCTCTTGGGACACAGCACCATCAATAATGAAACCGTTCACCACTTCACCCGGCTTCTCTATGATGTTGCCTACTTCGTCTTTGGCACTGGTTGCCATATTTGAGCTTAGGGCTGTATAAGCATCATTGTCACCCCAGCCAAGTGCATAGGCGGGGCCCTGTACAGATATTGAGCTTCCGGCTACAAGCACGATATTTCCCAGGCTGTCCGTAACCGGATGTACGGTGAAATCATGGATTAGTGGCCATTGAATGTTGGAATCATGGTTGTTGGTATCATCAAGGATTTCATCGTTATTGAGATGTATACCCATGGTATCAACTATTTGGTTCAGGTGCGTATTGACACCATCCAGATCACCCCATTCTCCAAGGACAAAGAGCCCTCCGCCGTTGCTCACGAAGTCGGTAACGGCGTTGATTTCATCCGCTGTGAACGAGACCTCGGGATCGCAAAGCATCAGGGCACAGTACCCGGAGAGCAGTTGAGGTGTTATCGGGCCTGTTGTTATTTCGTCAATGGTATAACCGGCCGCCCTTACCGAATCGGCAAACACTGAATAGCTCATTGTTATGCTGTCATCGCCGTCTGTGTCATGAGCGGCATCGAAGAGTATTTTGCCTTTTTCGGTAGGCTGGTACTGGCAGAGCCATGAGATAATATTCACCGACAGGTTACTATTATCGTACTCCAGGAGGGAGATAACGGTGTCGCCGTCAGGGTCGTTATTATCGAACAGGTTCCCGTCACCGATGACCATAGCTCGACCGTCGCCGTGGAGAGAAGCTGCCATCACTGGAGGTCCCGTTTCCGCAGAACCTTGTGCAGTCCAGTAGAATACCCTTTCTATGATTATGTCGGGGTCATCGCCACATGTTGTACCGAGGCCGAACCAAAGGCTGGTGTGGACGGCTATCCGGCCGCCGCCGTATTCGGCGACAGCGAGTGAGAGCACATCTTCTACCGAAGATATAGCCAGGAGGTGATAGTTAGCATCGAGTGTGGAGTTTGGTATTCTATCGTAGACATCGGGCATATCGGCATTGGTCAGCCCCGCGGTAATATAATGCGCTGGGTCGACTATGGTCATTCCGCAGGCCGGATAAGCTGTATTGGTGTATGTCAGGCTGTAAGGCAGGAAGCCCGGTGTATACGGCGCCGTGAAATGGTTACACTGGCCGACGACCAGACCGCCGCCGCCACTGACATACGCCTGTATGGCGGCTCCGATAGACTCGATGTAGGATAATGACAGTCCCCAATCAACTGCCAGATAGACCACGTCATAGGCTTCCAGGTCAGTTAGTGTCAGGCTGGCAATGGCGGCGTCCTCCACCAGGACGGCGCTGGCACCGAGTGCGTTTAGCCTTTCCACTTCACCATTGTCAAGTGAAGAACCGCTCGCCCCAAGCGCCAGGATATTCATGCCATCTATCAGCCCGGAGTAGCTGACGGTTACGGTTGATTCGCCGTCCGGTTGGCTACCGGCTGACGGGTCGGCATTAACTGGTAGCGGAGACTCGTAGGTTCTCTCCTGCGTTTCTGGAGCAATCGTTACCATATCGGTACCGCCTGCTTCCAATATATCCGCCATGGATACTACACCCATGTAGGCGTTATCATAAGCCCAGGCAATGGGGAACGCTGTGCCTTCAGTAGCAACGGTGCAACCATAGTAATATACAACCTCACCTACATCCCCGCCCACTACGTCGCTATCGAAATTCGGTATTAACGGCCAGTAGTCTGCACCGCCATCGTTGTGTACATCGTCGTACAACTCGTCGTCGTTAAACGACATATCGAAGGGTGCGGCCAAATCGTTCACTACCGGGAATATGCCAGTACTTTGGGCGAAGCCTCCCCACTCGCCGAGTATCAGGACGCCTCCCCCGTTATTAACGTACTGCTCGACAGCCGCTATCTCGTCGGCGGTATAGGCCACCGTCGGCTCAGGGAATACCACCACGCAGTAGTCATTCAGCAGGTCATAAGTAATGGGGCCTGCGGTGATACTCTCAACGGTGAATCCATTAGCTTCCAGCAGCGCTGCCCAGTCGGCATATATATCTTCTATCGTGTAGCATCCCGGGCCGGAGCATGAAGGCGAGTGGCTCTCATCGAAGAGTACCTTGCCTTCCACCACTTCTCCCTGAACCTTCAAATGCACCGGTAGGATGGTGGGGTTCTCGTCGGTATCGTTACTCTCTATCCATATATCCGCCGAATAGTCTCCCGGAGCAAGCCCGGTGGTGTCTATGCTTACTGCGATAGCATCGTAGTTACCCGGTATTACTGAGCCGGATAACGGGTTCTCGTCCAGCCACGGGCAGTCAGGCTGGGCACCGACATCAAGCTGATAAATCTTTTCTGCTATTTCATCGTCATTCCAGAGATAGGTGCCATCGAAGGTTAAACCATTAGGTCCGCTTCCTGGCGCGGCAAACGATGAAATCACATTGCCAGCGGTGTCACACTCATAGATTACGCCGTCGTAACCGCATAACCACAAATGGCTTCCATCCCAGGCCAATCCGTCAGCGCCACCGGCGCCGGGGGGTGATGTGAACTGGTCTATTACGTTACCTGAGGTATCCACTTTGTAGACGGTTGCTGTATTACTGCAGCCTACCCATAGATAAGTGCCATCCCAGGCCAGGCCTTCAGGGTCCAAGGCTGGGGGTGCAAACTGATTGATTACTGAGCCTGTTACCGGGTCAAGCTTGTATATCATGTCTGTGCCGAAATCACAGTGCCACAAGTACTGACCGTCCCAGGCCAGGTCGGAAGGATTTGTGGCTCCAGGGGCAGGAATGGATGAAATTATAGCTCCGTCAACTGGGCTAACCTTATATATTGTACTCGTAGTTAGTCCTGTGCTCCACAGATACGTTCCATCCCATGCCAGACCGTTAGGAATAGTATCTTGGGCTGGTATTTCATGAATTATATCTCCTGGGAGCAAGTTAACAGTCCAGCCTCCCGTATCCATCTGTACTCCCTGGGGGTCGGCTGAGCTTCCGTTAGCCTTTTCATCAGGTATATTACCGATGCATAGTGTATCCGCACCCGCCAGGCTGGTAACGGGAATAACGCGGTACGGGAAGGTTATATGGCCGGTATCACCCGATAGGTCTTTAGCCTCGAAGAGTACACCGCATTCTTCTCCATATGTTGTTGTCCCGTTAAAGTAGCAGCTATAAATACCATCTCCGGCAACGTCATCAGGAGCCAATCCATCATCGTAGAGGTACCCATAATCGCTTGGATTGATAATAACTCGGATATCTACGTAATCTATGTCGGCCAGCCCGTCAGGGTCTTCTACCTTGACTTTAAATACGCCCAAATCTCCTTCTGGTATGGGGTACGGTTCCTGTATTGCCCATAGGAAATAGGGGCCACCCGTGGTTTCCGTATCCCTTATCGCATAAGTCAGCGTTTCACCACCGTTGTTGCCGATATCCATCTCACCATTCCAGTTTGTGTCAGGGGGCAGCGTTACGTCGTAGCTCGGCGGCTCGGCCCAGATGTTGGGCGGGCCGGAGGTAGTGCCGTTAATTCTCGCTCGCAGGCAGTTGTTGTAACCCCATATTGATGCATCGTCCCACGTAGCACCATCATCCAAACTCAAGAAGGAAACCCCGGCCTGTATCGTTGGCTCACACGTGCCTGCGTAAACCTCTTCCACAGGTATAGGATAGGTATAACCCGGCGTCGTCATTCTGACGGCAACGGTAAATTGCTGAGCATTGGTCATTTCGGGGGGGGCAGATAGCGGTATAGAATAATAGCCAAGCTCGGCACAGGTACCCGATTGCGAAGTAAGCAGGTTTTGCAGACCATCGGACAGGTCACCATCACCATAAACATAAATTTCATATACAGCATTGTTGCCCGTTGTCCAAAACTCTACGTGGGTAAGGTCACCGTCCTGCCCTGAGGTAAAGCTGTTAGCCATCCACAATGTTTGGCTACCACCGGAACCAAGATTACTAATATAGCCACCTTCATCCCAATAGTAGAGTTGCTCATTGGCATTATAGTCTCCATATTCCAGATAGGATGCCCCATCCATGCTGCTTGAATCATAGGCCAGCCAGAAATAGCCGCTGTTTCCCCACCCTGTCCCCCAGCTGTTCTTTACCAGCCAGGCGCCAGTTCCGGAATGGTCGGGGTCTGGGTGCGGCACAGCATCATCCCAGCCGATAACAGATACACAGTGATTGGCATATTCGGAGCATGGGTAGTAATCATAGATTGTGCCGTAAGTTGTGTCAGTGTACACTCCAGCGGGGTTATAGTAAAAGGCTATTATAACCGGTCTATTGTATACTACCTCCTTTATCAACTCGGTCTGATTACCATCCACATATCTAAAACCGGTAACCTTCTTGATCGATGGGCAGCTATCACAGACACAGGAGCCGTCACAATTCAATTGGGATGTATTATAAGGGTTGCAGGACTCCAGGACAGCTCCCTTCCTGATAAAGACCTCGCTAGCAAGGAAGTCCCAACCACCGCCCATACATGGTTCGTCAGCTTCATTGTAAAGATAGACCCAGGAACGGTCCACGCACAGAGCCACACTCTGCTCCGAAAAATCATATTCGGCACTCTCACCTAATAAAACTGCTGATTCCAGAGCAGCGGTCGTTCCAAAAGCCCAGCAAGTTCCACAGGGATTCTGGTTTTTCACCGGGCTTACCTTGCCCGCTGTCCTCCAGTCCCATGCGCTCGGGAGAGCCTGTAACATCCTAGCTCTGTTTACGGGAACTTCTTTGAGGTGGCTCAAGTCCAAGGTTGGGGGAATGTAGCCATAGAAATCTTCAGGTGGGTTTTCGATAAAGTCTTCGAGATCAGGGTTAATTGGAACGCTAACGTACTTCGGTTCGTCTTGAGCGGCTGCTGGTATTGCTGCCGGAATGACAGAAACCAGCATAGCCAGTACTACAACCAGATATAATAACTTATTCCTCATTTTGCCCCCTTTGCTAAATGACAAATACTATATATTAGATTTTTTAATATTCAGATAATTATGACTTTGGTATTTCAGCATCTGCCCTAAGATATACGCTTATCTTATTGCTGGAAATGTGAATAAATTTAAGATGTTCGGGCAATATACTTTGCCATCTGGCGAAATTCTGATGCGAGTATCACCAAAATCTATCACCCCCCTAATGAATTACTGTGCAGGCTATTGAATCAGTTCATACTTGACTTGTAACAGGACTATAGTACTACCTAGTATATGAATTGTCAACCTCACTATACTTAACTTTTCTTAACAATACTTAACATTTTTGCATTTTGTTGAGTGGGGCTGTACAAAATAGCGAAAAGTTACTAGTCAAAACAAGGAATATTTTCACCTATGCTTTTGACATCTTCAAACATCGTCAATAAAATGTAATCACTTGAGTTCTTTCGGGGAGGATGCATATGGCTGCGTTCTCAACTGATCCAGCTATCATATACCAGCATCCCATTCAATTACTTCAGAACTTAATTCGCTTTGATACTACTAATCCACCAGGCAACGAGAGAGAGTGTATCTCTTATATCAATAATCTTCTCAATGGCGCCGGGATTGAGACTACTCTTCTTTCCGTGATCCATCATGTCCCAATCTAATTGCTCGTATACCAGGCCGGGGAAATACACCACCACTGTTGCTATACGGACACATTGATGTTGTGTCGGTGGAGAACCAGACATGGCGGCATCCACCATTTGAGGGTAAAATTGTGGATAATTTTGTGTGGGGACGTGGTGCTTTAGACATGAAAAGCGGTGTCGCTATGATGCTGGCAGCTTTCTTACGTGCTAAGGTTGGAAATTTCACGCCAGCGGGCGATATAATACTAGCTATTGTTAGTGATGAAGAGGGTGGGGGGATAAGGCGGGGGATATTTACGGGCTAAGCCGCAGGTGATACGAGGGCGGCCCCAGCCTACGCTAGAGCTACGGCGGGCAAGCGGGGGTGGGTATAGATGAGAAACGGGGGGACACAGGGGGTGAGGTAGGTACGGATTGCTTTGCTGCGCTCGCAATGACAAGTGGGTGGGGGTGATAAGGCGGGGTGAGGTAGATAAAGATAGTAGCTAGAATAGCCTATTGACAGTAAATTGAAGAAGGGGTATTGTAGATATACATTTCCATTATGAGAGGGTGCACCATGAGTATGGATATGTTTGAACAGCAGTCGGAACAAGAAACCGAAGAACTGCGAATGAAGCAGGCGCCGCTGGCGACGCGGATGAGGCCCAACAGCCTGAACGGTTTTGTGGGGCAGGAACATATTATCGGGAAGGGGCGCGTGCTGAGGCGGGCGATTGAGTCCGACCGCATACCGTCCATGATTTTCTGGGGGCCGCCGGGTTCGGGAAAGACCACCCTGGCTTTCATCATCGCCAACAGCACCGGGGCGTACTTCAGTCCGGTCAGCGCCGTCAGTGCCAGCGTGGCCGACCTGAGGAAAATAGTGGTGCAGGCCAGGGAGCGCCGCAAGGTGCAGATGCAGAAAACCATTCTCTTCATAGATGAGATTCACCGCTTCAATAAAACTCAGCAGGACGCTGTTCTGCCCTTCGTTGAGGACGGCACCATAATCCTTATCGGCGCCACTACCGAAAACCCCTCCTTTGAGGTGACCTCGCCGCTTCTCTCACGTACGCGAGTCCTACCGCTTAAGCCCCTTACCGAGGAGGAAATTCAGACGCTGATTCTGAGGGCAATAAAGGACAGGTTCCAGGGTATCGGTGAGCTGAATGCCGAGCTGACCCCTGAAGCCATAAACCACCTGATAAGCATGTCGAACCATGATGCGCGGGTTGCCCTGAATACCCTGGAGACGGCCGCCATGAGCACGCCGCCCAACATAGAAGGGGTACGCCCGATAACGCTGGAGATTATCGAGGATGTCCTCCAGCGCCGGGCCGTAATTTATGATAAGGCGGGAGAACAGCACTACGACCTTATCTCAGCCCTGCATAAGTCGATGCGGGATTCAGACCCGGATGCGTCAATATACTGGCTGGCAATGATGCTGGATGCGGGGGAAGACCCGCTGTATATTGCCCGGCGCATGGTGCGTTTTGCATCCGAGGACGTCGGCATGGCTGACCCCCAGGCACTGGTAGTGGCCATGGCAGCCCAGCAGGCGGTCCACTTTATCGGCATGCCTGAGGGCAACCTGGCCCTGGCTGAGGCAGCAGTCTACCTGTCGACCGCCCCCAAGAGCAACTCTCTTTATGAGGCGTACTCAAAAGTCCAGGAAGAGATTAAGGGAGGCTCCAGCGAATCCGTTCCCCTGCACCTACGCAACCCGGTAACGCCGCTCATGAAGGAAATGGGCTACGGCGAAGACTATAAATATGCCCATGATTACCCAGAACACTTCGTGGAGCAGCAGCATTTGCCGGATTCTATTAAAGACAGGAAGTTCTACACTCCCGGGAAACAGGGATATGAGAAAGAGATAGAAGCGCGGCTGAAAGGCTGGTGGCAGAAGAGGGGTAAACAGAAGGAAGTAATAGAAGAGCTGCCCGAATCCGAGGAAGACACGGAGGACTAAATAAAATAGTCCGGCAGGGCGCGGAGATGCCTTGACAATCATTGAAAATCTCTAATAAACTTGTTTCAGGTAAGTGCTGAAGTCAAGGGCCAGATGCAAGAGTAAGATTTCACCCGGTATGCTTGGGCGAATGTTTAGAGTTGCCGGGGTTATCTTTGTATCCTCGCTTCATCAATACAGTTTTTTTACTCACCTTATTCTAAAGCTGAGGCGTGGCGTCTTATCGCATTTCCCGGTTTACTACCTCTGGTTATCCCAGTATGTTCTTTGCCAGAAGAGGAGAAGCATTTATGGTCAGGTTACCTTTTATTCCTAAAGAGCAGAAGTTTTTCGACCTGTTTGAAGAGAGTGCTCAAAACATAGTGAGAGCGTCCCAGGCACTGAAGGAGATGGTTGATTCCTGGCAGTTTATTGACAGCAGGGTGGCGGAAATAACCGAGATGGAGCACCAGGGGGATACCATAGCCCACCAGATTATCTCACTGCTGCACCGCACGTTCGTTACCCCCTTTGACCGGGAGGATATCGCTCAGCTGGTGCATACGATGGATGATATTATTGATTTTATTCATGCCGCGGCTGACGCCATGTTCATCTACAAGGTTGATAGCCCTACGGTGAGGTGCCGAGAGCTGGCCGATATTATCGTTCAGGGGACGGTCGAGGTGGAGAAGGCTATCCACGGACTGCGCCGGCGGTCGGAGCTGAAGATGATCATGGAGCGGTGTGTGGAGATAAACCGGCTGGAGAATATGGCCGACCGGGTATACCGTGCCGGTATGGCGGAGCTTTTTGATGACACGACGGAGATTGCCCAGCTTATTAAGTGGCGCGAAATTTATGAGCACATGGAGGCCGCCACAGACAGGTGTGAGGATGTGGCCAACGTCCTTGAAGGGGTTGCCCTCAAGCATGCCTGATTCGTCTCTGGCGCTTCTTGTCCTTATTATCCTGTTTTCTATTGGCTTCGGTATCGTCAACGGCTTCAATGACGCCGCCAATGCCATTGCGCCAGCTATTGGTGCCCGCTCCATTTCCCCGAGAGTAGCCATAATAATAGCGGCTTTTGCCAATATGGCTGGCGCCTGCACCGGTACGGCGGTTGCCCATACCATCGGCAAAGGTATTCTCGTCCCTGAGGCAATAACTTATTTAACGGTTATTGCGGCTCTGGTCTCAATTATTATCTGGGGTACACTGGCTACCTACATGGGTTTGCCCATAAGTCTGCACCACGGTTTCATTGCCGGGTTGGCCGCTGCCGGGATGGCGGTTTCCGGTGGCAGTGCCGTGGTATGGAGTATTATGGCGCAGATACTGGCGGCGGTAGTTATCGCTCCTTTGCTTGGCTTTGCCGGTGGTTTTGTGGCCATGGTCTGTCTTTACTGGGTGCTCCGGCGGACGGCGCCGGACAGGATAAGGAGGATTTTCAGCAGGGGTCAATTTTTTACAACAGCTTTCATGGCTTATAGCCATGGGAAGAATGATGGCCAGATGCCGATAGGAGTTATCGTTATGGCACTGGTGATTTTCTATAGCGATGCCAGCCTGTGGGACAGGCTCTCTGTACTGTCTGCTGACACATGGTGGGTAATTGTCGTACCGGCACTGGCGATTAGTGCGGGTACAGCGATGGGAGGCTGGCGGGTAATTAAAACCATGGGTATGAAAGTTACTACGCTCCGACCGGTGCAGGGCTTCACTACCCAGGCTGCCGCGGCTACGGTTATTGAAGCTGCCTCGTACCTGGGTATTCCTGTAAGTACCACCCATCTCATCAGTGCGTCTACGATGGGGGTGGGGGCTACGGCGCGTTTTTCGGCGGTGCGGTGGGGGATAGCGGGAAACATAGTGGCGGCCTGGGTTTTGACTTTTCCTATCTGTGGTGTGCTGGGCTATTTCTTTTCCTGGCTGCTGCATCTGTGGTTTTAAGCTTCAACTGGTATCCGGTGGATGGTTTTAGCCTTACCCCCTGTGTCCCCCTCTCCGAATGGTACATTGGAGAACACCTAAGCTATTATTCTTCGGAGAGGGGGAATGATTTTAAAAAGAGGGGCTTCGCCCCTCTTAAACACCCCACCTTATTACCCTGGCGTTTCCCACCCATCCTAACCCCCGGAACATTCTTTCCCACCCTGCCCGCCCTCATGGCATCCGCGTTTTAGCTTTGAAAAATCCCCCTTAATCCCCCCTTTCCAAAGGGGGAAACGGGGTGGGGGTGATTCTCCCTTAGTCCCTCCTTACGAAGGAGGGA
>CAZPQB010000063.1:0-13066 GCA_964588605.1 uncultured Dehalococcoidaceae bacterium
CCAGTAGCTTGTCCATAGCCCGGAACGGGCAGTCGTAGTTGCTCATGAAGGTTCTACCCATCAGATTTACGACCATGGCCTTGCCGGTTATCAGGTAGCCCCGCCCCGGCACCCCCGTGGGATAATTCAACGGGCGTAAAATGGGCGTATCATCATCAAGATAGGGAATAATCTCCTTCTGAGCCCATATGTGATTACCCGAGGTGAGCACGTCAATACCGTTTTTCAGCAGTTCTCTGGCGGTTTTTCCGGTCAGGCCGAAACCTCCGGCAGCATTCTCGCCATTGGCAATCACCAGCTCTATTCCGTACTTGCGGCGCAGTCCAAGCAGGAACTCATGAACCGCCTGTCGGCCAGGCCGGCCAACTATGTCACCTATGGCTAAGATCTTCATTCTTGTCATACGCCAGGGTGAGTCCCCTTACTAAAGGAATTGCTCGCAATGAACGCCCCGGCATTTCTCCCCTTATTTGGCGTAGTCTATAGCCCGGGTCTCCCGTATCACGGTTACCTTTATCTGCCCGGGATAGTCTAAGGTCTCTTCTACTTTTTTAACAACGTCTCGGGCCAGCCTCATTGCCCCGAGGTCGTCGATAGCTTCCGGCTTGACCAGTATGCGGACTTCGCGGCCGGCTTGAATGGCGAAAGACTTGTCAACTCCCTTGAAGCTGTCGGCAATGTCTTCCAGTGCCCTCAGCCGCTTCAGGTAGCTTTCCAGAGACTCCCGCCGTGCGCCGGGTCTGGCGCTGCTGATGGCATCCGCCGCCGAGGTAATAAAGCCCCAGATACTGACGTCAGGGGTCTCAAGGTGGTGCTGGGATACACCCTGAAGTACCTCGCTGGACTTTTCCCACTGCTTAACGAGGTCAGCACCGATGGCGGCATGGGTGCCTTCCACCTCACGGTCTACGGCTTTACCGATATCGTGAAGAAGTCCGGCCTTCTTGGCGATATTGACATTAGCTTCCAGCTCTGCGGCAATCATACCCGCGAAATAAGCTACCTCGATGCTGTGTTCCAGAGCATTCTGTCCGTAACTGGTACGGTACTTAAGCCGGCCGAGTAGCTTGACTAGCTCGGGGTGTAACTGCACTCCCAGTTGCATGGCTGCCTGTTCGCCGGCATTCTGGATATCGGCATCCACTTCCTCTTTGGCTTTGTTGACCATTTCTTCTATGCGTGCCGGATGAATGCGCCCGTCAAGGATAAGCCTGTTCAGGGCGACACGAGCCACTTCACGGCGGACCGGGTCAAAGCTGGAAAGGGTTACAGCTTCCGGCGTATCGTCAATAATGAGGTCGACGCCGGTTGCCTGCTCTAATGCCCTGATGTTACGGCCTTCCCGTCCGATAAGCCTGCCCTTCATCTCGTCGTTAGGGATGGGAACGACCGAGACTGTGGTCTCAGCCACAATCTCGGAGGCGCTACGCTGTATCGCCGATGCCAGAATCTCCTGCGCTTTTTCATCGGATTCCTCTTTTAATTTGGCTTCCCATTGATGGAGGCGCCGCGAGGCTTCCTGCTGTATCTCTATCTCCATGGCATCGAGCAGTGCCTGTTTTGCCTCCGTGCTGGACATCCCCGAAATCAACTCAAGCTGCTTCAACTGCTTGTCTTTAAGTTCCCCAAGCTGGCCGCGTGTTGTTTCAATCTCCTTTTCTTTACCGGCCATATTACGCTCGCGCTGTTCTACGCCTTCTATCTTACGGTCAAGGGTTTCTTGCTTCTGGCTCAGACGATTTTCCTGCCTTTGTAGTTCGCCCCTGCGCTCGCGGTACTCGGCGTCAGCCTGGGCTTTGCTTCTTTTAGTCTCATCCTGGGCTTCCTGCAGTATTAATTTGGATTCGTTCCTTGCCTCGGCCACCATCCTGGCGGCTTTCCTCTCGGCAATACGCAGCTGTCGATTGAATACCAGTCGGCGTGATAGAAAGAAAGCCAAGCCACCGAATACTAAGCCTATGATGAAACTGAAGAATAAGGCAATATATACTAGTGCTCCTCCTTCCATGTTGGTCCTCCTTTTCTTAGTTAGTTTCCCAATAACTGGCGGTAGCTTTGTAATAGCTAAGGCCAGTTACTCTTATTTATCTCGTATGGTAACATTATCCAGGACTATTCCCGTGCCCCTTCCATACTTTCTGGACAGTCTCATTTATCACCTCATAGCCGAAGCCTCTCCGCTTGAGGTAATCGCCCAAGCGGCGACGAAAAAGCTGGTAGTCAGACGAAGACAGGTGGCGGGCTTTGCTGAGGGCAGCCCGATAGGCGCTATCGCTGTCATCAACTTCACTAATTACCTGCTCTATGATGTTGTCATTCAGCCCCTTCCGCCGCAGTTCCAGCCTGTTCAGCCATCGACTGCGTGGGCTGAATGCCTCCCGATTTTCCTTCCAGAGACGGGCGAAGGTGGCATCGTCTATCAATCCCTGCTCTTTCAGTTCGGCAATCGTCTTCTCGGTACAGTCAATATCAAAGCCCTTTTGCTGAAGCCGTTGCTTTACCTCAGCTTCACTTCGTGGGCGGTAGCCGAGGTAGCGGATAGCCGCATTAAGGCACCGCTGGTAGCGGTCAGCCTCGCCCAGTGCCTTTATCTGGTCGGAGGATAGTTCCTGTTCTACCTGCAGTCCCTCTTTTTTGGCTACTTCAGCTGAAAGGCTAAAGGTAAACTTGCCATCCAGAAACACGTTCACTCTTTTTCCCCGACTCTTTCCGTTTGTCAGTTTGGTTATTACACTCATCAGTCAACACCCTTACCTAAAATACATAAGGCTGAAGCCTGCGCCTCAGCCTTAGAAACTGTCAAAATATTTAAGTCAGCCTGTCTTGTTAAATGCCCTTATTCTTCATCGGGCAATGTTGCATGAGTGGCATTGGCTGAGGCTCTAATCCGCTCTTCAATTTCCTGGGCAAGCTCGGGATTCTCCTTCAGGTATTGTTTGGCGCTCTCCCTGCCCTGCCCGAGGCGGATATCACCGTAGGAGAAAAAGGCGCCGGCTTTATTTACCAGCCCCAGCTCTAAACCAACATCAAGTAGGTTGCCCTCTTTGCTTATGCCGTGGTCAAACATAATGTCAAATTCGGCGGTGCGGAAGGGGGGGGCAACCTTGTTTTTTACTACCTTAGCTCTCACATGACTGCCTATGGCTTCGTTTCCCTGCTTGATGGTTTCGGCACGCCTCAGCTCTATCCTCGTTGAGCTGTAGAATTTCAACGCTCTACCGCCGGTCGTCACCTCGGGATTACCAAAGACGATACCAACTTTCTCTCTCAACTGGTTGATGAATACAACCGCTGTTCCAGACCTCCCTATGGCAGCGGCTAGTTTCCTCAGGGCTTGTGACATCAGGCGTGCTTGCAGACCCATCTGGGGGTCTCCCATATCTCCCTCAATCTCAGCGCGTGGAACCAGAGCGGCGACACTATCAATGACTATAACATCAACGGCGCTGCTCCTTACCAGCGCTTCGGTAATTTCAAGGGCCTGCTCGCCAGTATCCGGCTGTGAGATGAGCAGGTCGTCTACGTTCACACCGCAGTTGGCAGCGTAAGAGGGGTCCATGGCATGCTCTGCGTCAATATAGGCAACCGTACCTCCTCTTTTTTGTGCTTCGGCGATTACGTGCTGGGCTAAGGTAGTTTTTCCGGATGACTCCGGCCCGAATATCTCCGTTATTCGACCTCTGGGTATACCTCCTATACCCAGGGCCAGGTCCAGGGCCAGTGAGCCGGTTGGAATAGCGTCTATTGGCGATAGCGTGGCCGACTCCCCCAGCTTCATAATGGAGCCCTTGCCGAACCGCTTTTCTATCTGGCCGATAGCCAGCTCTAACGCTTTTTCTCTCTCCGTGGTCATCTCTCGCCTCACCCCGATAATAGCACAACTGTTTTACCAAAACAAGTGGTAAAAAGGGGATTCTTTAACAAGCTTCAGTTATCTTCCCCTCGGGTGGGGAGTATCTCATGGGACAAATCGTGGATGCCGCGAGGGCGGCAGGGTGGGAATAGATATCAAAGTGAAGGCAGGGATTGGGGGCATTTATACAGGCCGGGTAATGGAATTACACGTAAACGTGGTATAATGCGTTTTAAGTCACAGATTAACATCAAAAGAAAGCAGGATGAAATTATGTATGCACTCTTGATTATACCGGTACTGGCGCTTCTCTATTTCGGGCTCCTGTTCTGGTTCAGAGACCGCAATGCCAGCCTGCGGATGGATTTTAAGAAGCTCAAAGATGACCCGTGGTATTTTGACAGGAAATTTCTCTGGGGCAGTGCTACTTCCTCTTATCAGGTCGAAGGCGGCTGCACCAATAACAACTGGTTCCAGTTCGAGTCCGCCGTCGACGAAAACGGCCATCCCAGAATCTCCAATGGACAGAAAGCCGGGATGGCGAGTGACCACTGGGACCGCTATAAAGAAGATATTCAGCTTATGAAAGAGCTATCGCTGAATGCCTACCGATTCTCGGTGGAATGGAGCAAGATTGAGCCGAAACAGGGCGAATTTGATGAGGCGGCGCTCGACCACTATGAGCAGGTCGTGGACGAGCTTTTAGCCAATGGCATTGAACCGATGGTTACGCTGCACCACTTCACCAACCCGATATGGTTCGAGGAGAAAGGAGCTTTCCTCCAGGAAGACTCCCCGGAGACTTTTACCAGGTTCGTGGAGCATGTCTTGGGGCGCCTCGGGCCCAAGGTGAAGCTGTGGTGCACCATCAACGAGCCGACCGCGTATGCCTTCAGTGGGTACTTCATCGGGTTGTTCCCTCCGGCCCAGAAGAATCTCCAGACGGCTGCCGTTGTCATGCGGAACCTGCTGCGGGCACATACGGCCGCGTACACGGCCATAAAGAAAATGCAGCCACAGGCACAGGCTGGACTCGTCGTCGTCATGATGATATACGACCCTCCCAGCAGGTGGAATCTGCTGGATGTCGTGTTCAACCATTTACTCAACCGGAACATGAGCGATTCGCAGCTTCGCTATCTTACGGACGGTATTTTCAAATTCTCCATACCCGGACTGGCCAGCGAAACGTATGCGAGCAGTGTCCGGGATACCTTTGATTTTATCGGCGTGAACTACTACACGCGCTTCTTGTGGAAGCTGAGGCCTTACGGTAAGAGGAAGCTGGATATAGTAAAAAAAGCCCCGCCAGAGAGGGTGACGGACATGGAATGGGAGATTTACCCCGAAGGATTCTATCGTGTCCTCAAGCTGGTCTCCAGCTACACTTCCAAGCCAATCTATATTACCGAGAACGGCCTCGCCGATGACAGCGATACCAAAAGAGCGAAGTTCATCGAAGACCACCTGCTTGTTTTGAATAAAGCGATCGCCGATGGCATGAATATTAGAGGGTACTTTTACTGGTCGCTAATGGATAACTTCGAGTGGGCATACGGTTTCGAAAAGCGGTTTGGTCTTTATCATATTGACTACGCCACACAGAAGCGGACACTGCGTGAGGGTAGTCGTAAGTACGCCGAGATAATACGTAAGACTCGGGAGGTTAGGTAGGAGGCGGTATTACACTTGCGCTATGGGTGGCAGGAAACGCTTGTGGTTGTTCCTGGCTATCATGGCTTCAATTTTGGCTTTTATTTCTACCGGAGCATCCCCTGTTAGAATGTACCGGTCAAGTGTTTCGTAGCTGAACCCCATCTCATCCTCATCGGTCTGGCCTTCCCATAAGCCTGCGGATGGTGGCTTGTCGATAATTACTGGGGGTACTCCCAGGAAGCGCGCCAGTTCCTTGACCTCTCCCTTGACCATGTTGCCCAGCGGCATAATGTCCACGCCGCTGTCACCATACTTGGTAAAGTAGCCGATGGTCAGTTCACTCCGATTACTGGAACCGGCCACCATGTATTGTAACTGATTGGCGATGTAGTATAGGGTAAGCATTCTCATTCTGACTTTAAGATTGGCGTTGGCCAGTTGCTTGAGCGCCGGATCGGACCTGTAATCGGGTAATAGCTTGAGCAGGGTACTAAATACATCGTCAAGGACAACTTCAGTAGTGGATATGCCGAATTTCTTGGCCAACTCTTCAGCATGGACTTTATCTTCATTATTGCTCAGGCAGGGCATTATCACCCCCAGAGTATTCTGCGGAAAGGCGCGTTGACACAGCACGGCCAGCACTGCGGAATCAAGCCCGCCGCTGAGACCCAGTACCACTCCCCGGCATCCGGCAGCCAGCACTCGTTCTTTTATCCACGCCACCAGTCTCTGAGCCTGTAAATCTGTGTCCATTGTCTTCTCCTTTGAAGCCCAGGGTTATCAGTAGTATACTGGCTAATGATTGCTCAGTCAAAGGAATATTATGCCATCCGCCGATATTGTCCTGAAAAACGCCAATGTCATTACTATGGATGCCGTCAAGCCTTCCGCAAAGCTGGTGGCCATTACCGGAGACAGAATATCTCTGGTTACGGACAACGATGAGCTGGAATCAGTAGCGGATTCAAATACCAGGGTAATTGACTGCCAGGGCAAAACGGCGGTGCCCGGCTTTAATGACGCCCACCTCCACCTTTTCTCCTTGTTAAGGAAGCTGCTCAGTATCGACCTGAGCCCACCGGCGGTCAGCTCTATAGCCGATATCAAGGAAGCTATCCGCCGTAGGGTTGAAGATACCCCCAGGGGAACATGGCTGAGTGGCACTGACTATAATGAGTTTTATCTGGCGGAGAAGCGCTGTCCCAATCGCTGGGATATCGATGAAGTTGCCCCCGACCACCCGGTTGTCCTGAGCCACCGCTCCCTGCATGCCTGCGTTCTCAATAGCCTGGCGCTGTCACTGGCCGGTATCAATCGTGAAACACCGGAGCCGCCCGGCGCCCGTATTGAACGCGACCTGTCCACCGGCGAGCCGAACGGTATACTCGTTGAGATGCTGGGTTATATCCGGGGAGAGGTGATGCCGCCTTTTTCCGATGCGGAACTGGACAGGGCGTTTACTCTGGCTGACCGGCATTTCCTTGCTTATGGGATAACCTCGCTGCAGGAGGCGACTCATAGAAACGACCTGAATCGGTGGCAGATAGTCCGCAGATATAAAGATGCCGGCACCCTGCGCAGTCGTGTATCTATGATGGTGGGGCCCGGGACGCGGATTGAATTCCAGGAAGCCGGTTTAATTTCCGGTACGGGTGACGAACACCTGCGTATGGGTGCGGTCAAGATAATGCTGGGTGAAGCGGCGGGACAGGATGAGTTGACGCAGGAAGAATTAAACAGCCTTGTTCTTGAATGCCACCAGGCAGGCTTTCAACTGGCCTTTCATGCCATTACGGAAAGCGCCATCGGGGCTGCCATCGCTGCCCTGGAATATGTAAATGATCATTCCCCGGTTACAGGCCGGCGGCACCGTATTGAGCACTGTAGCGAATGCCCTCCGTATCTCCTTGAACGACT
Organism: uncultured Dehalococcoidaceae bacterium; assembly: GCA_964588605.1. Classification (GTDB taxonomy): domain Bacteria; phylum Chloroflexota; class Dehalococcoidia; order Dehalococcoidales; family RBG-16-60-22; genus CAZLEY01. The sequence goes on from CAZPQB010000063.1 coordinate 7,430, forward strand.
GAAAAAGCTGGGGTTGGTTATCGTTACCCATCCCTCGACCATTTATTACAATGGCGAACGTTATCTGGCCACGGTGGAACTTGGCCAGCTGCCCTGGTTGTACCGCATTAGAGCGCCCATGGAAAGCGGCATTATAATAGCTGCCGCCTCGGATGCGCCGGTCATACCCGTTGACCCGCTGGCGGGGATATACGGTGCGGTTACACGGAGGGCGGCGTCCGGGCAATTACTTCTGCCTGAGGAAGCCGTCACGCCGCAGCAGGCGCTGGCGATGTATACCGTAAATGCGGCTTATGCCTCCTTTGAGGAGGATATCAAGGGCTCTATCGCTCCGGGTAAGTTGGCCGATATTGCCGTTCTGAATGACGACCCGACCCGGGTTCATCCCGAGCGAATAAAAGATATCAGGGTGGAGATGACGATTATCGGTGGCGAGGTGGTCTGGGAGCGTTAGGTTGTGCCGATGGCCGTGGCGGTAGCGTATTCCCGTGAGTGGGCAAGGCTGATGTCGATTTCCTTTATCCTCAATCTGGCTGCCTCTTTTTTTGCCCTGCCGTTAAGTCTGATCAACGGTTTACCGCTCGGTTGATGAATGGTCTCAATTTCCCGCCAGCCGATACCCATGGCGCCTGTGCCCAGCACTTTCATGACAGCTTCTTTGCTGGCGAAACAGGCGGCTAATGAATGAGGTCGGCAGCCATACATGCTGAGCTCGGATTCAGTGTAGATACGGTGAAGGAAACGCTCTCCCCAGCGTTCTATTGCGCGGCGTATTCTTTCTATTTCTATGATGTCGGTGCCGATATGGTGCTGCATGACTTTAGCAATATTTCGTTTTTATCGATTCTTTAGCTGCTCAGAGAGGCCAGCGCATAGCTTTTTCAGTAACTGCGGCGGCGGCCTGTCGTACAGACTGGTGAACAGTGGAGTAATGGAGATAAAGCCATTTTCTTTGGCATATATATCGGTGCCTTTTTCCGCCGGTTCGTCTATCCTCTGTCGTACAAGGTGGTAGTGCTTCTGCTGGTCGTGGTCGTCTTCCTCAACTGTGTTTATATGGCTAGTCCGGGCCAGGCGCGTGATTTTAACCCCGGCTATATCGTGCAGCGGCAGGTCGGGCGCGTTTACATTGAGGAAAATTCGGGGTGGTTGGGGAATGGTGATGAAGCGCTCCGTCAGTAAAGCCGCTACTCTGGTAGCGGTTGCCAGACCGGCTTTGCTATCGTGCGGTGCCGATACGGCCAGGGCAGAGCTACCCCGGAAATACCCCTGCAATGCGGCGCCCACCGTTCCCGAGATGTAGACGTCTTCACCCAGATTGGAGCCATTGTTGATACCGGATACGACCAGGTCTACCCTGTCCTTGATAAGTTTGCCCAGCGCCAGGATAACGCAGTCAGATGGTGTACCGTCCACGGTGTAGGCAGTTACCCCGCTCACCGCGGGGGTGAACTCCTCTATCTTTATCGGATAAAGCAGGCTTAAGGCCGTACCGATAGAGCTCCGCTCGCTATCCGGAGTTACGACGGTTATCTGGGCGATGCTCTTGAGTTCTTCCACTAATGTCCACAGCCCATTGGAGCGTATGCCATCGTCATTGGTGACCAGTATTTTCATCGGGAATCCCTCTGCTTTACACTCGTAGTTTATCACGGCTGAGGCACCAGCTACAAACGGGCGGGTTGAGCCACCGATGCTGCGAGGGCGGAGGGTGGGAATAGATAACATCGTCAAGCCGGGTCTCTCAGTCCTCTACCTCAAGACCCCACTTTCTGAATAAATCCTTGTAGAAATCGGGACGGGGGAAATCAGGTCGCAGCAACAGGTGAGACCAGTCATCGGCGTTTTTCTTCATCTCGGCGCCACGTTTGACTCCCTCCACCAGCCCCGCAAGCTTTTCCTTGGGTACGGAAAAGATAATCTCGTCGTCTCCGGCAAATGCCCGCGCGTATTCGCCGGGGTCGGGCAGGGTAATCCGGTACTGGCCGCCCGTTATCACCGGCACCACTGAGTAAACACAGGAATCAATAGGGTCAAACTCGGACTTCACCAGGGTATTATCCTGGAACTTCGGCACGATAATCATTTCCCTCAATTGGGCGGTGTTGGAATATACTAGTACCATATCTGGCTCGAAATTAGCTGACTTCAAAGGCCCGGTCACCATACCGACGTATTTCCCGTACTCAAAGCGTGGGAAAGATGTGTGTGCATCCACGAAGGCGTCGTGGGGGTCTTCCACCAGGCCGTAGGCCAGCAAAGGTGCCCAGCACCAGTGGTCTTCTTTCAGCATGGCTATCGTCATCCCCTGCCGCCGCGTCATGGCAAAGGCCTGGCACTGCGCTATATGATAACCGCGGTCTCTCTTTGGTCTGATTGCCCCCTCGGGGATATCTTCTTCTTTCTCCAGCATTTTCACGGCTATTGGCGATGTTTTCAGCAGCAATGACCGCTCCAGTTCTTCACCGTAACCGTTGTATTCCTTCAGTGTTGTCATCTGGCTAGACCTCCTGTAATATCCGTCCGTAAACTCTATCCCACAACCCGGCTACGCCGGAGGCTTGAGACCCAGCTGCTTAAACATGCTCTGACTATCCGCGTACGGCCAGGCTTCTACTTCCTTGCCGCCTTCGAAAAGGACAAAGACGACCTCCTGATATACCATTGATTTACCCGTCGGGGCCATGCCCATGAACTCGCCTTTCATGGTGCCCCGTAAAGTAAACCTGGACGCCACCAGGTTACCTTCACCGATGCAATCGTCGATGGTAACATGAATGTCAGGGAAAGCGGTACGCATCATGGTGGCGAACTGCCTGAAACCCTCCGGACCCCTGACTTCCATCCCGGGGAAATGATAAATATAGTTGGGGGCCATAATATCGTCGATTATCGCCAGGTTTCCTTTATTGACAACCTCTTCGATAACGTCGCGGACCGCCGCCTTATTCTCTTCTACCGACATTTTGTTGCCTCCTTTATTATCAGGCTGGTCACCAGCCAGCGCTTCATTCTCTCCGATACCCTCCGTTAATTACTTGCTCAGTCCCCACCGCTTAAATAGCATCTGATAGAACTCAGGCTGAGGGAAATCGTGCAGCATGTACATGCTGTTGCGCGCATACCCGAATTCGCCCTCTTCCATCTGCCTGACACCGTCCACCAGCATGCCCATTTTATCCCTGGGGATGGAGAGGATAATCTCGTCCTCGCCGGCGAGCGCCCGGTTGAAATCGCCGGGGTCAGGCAGGGTGACCATCAGCTGGCCGTTTTCCATTACGGGCACAATCTGGTAAGCGCAGGCCGGGGGGAAGAAGTGACAGTTTACCTTGACCTCCTCACCCAGAAAATGCGTCGGTATGAGCAAATTCCTCAGCTGGGCGGTGTTGGCATAGATAACAACGATATCAGGCTCGAAATTGGCCGTCCTCAGGGGGGCGGAGACGATGCCGATGTACTTATTCCTCTCGAAGGCGGGAAAAGACACAAACCGCTGCAACTCGGGGTCGGTCGGTCTTTCCACCAGTCCGTAGGCAATAAGGGCAGCGAAGCACCAGTTGTCCTCCTTGAGCATGGCCACGGTCAGTTTCTGGCGGCGGGACAGGGCGAAAGCCTGGCACTGGGCGATGTGGATGCCCCGGTCTTTCCAGGGCCTGATGGCCCCCTCCGGGATATCCGCCTCCGTCTCCAGCATCTTTACGGCGATGGGGGATGTCCTCAATATCAGCAATTTCTCAAGCTCTTCTCCATAACTGTTGTACTCACGTAACGACGTCATGTAATCAAACCCTCCATTATCAAAAGAATTACGCAAACAGTTACCACTATAAATAACACGGCCTTTTTTTGCAAGGAGGGGGGAATAAATCTCCCTTATTCTCTCCTTACGAAGGAGGGAGACAGATTGGAGTAAGGCTTTGATTTAGGGGTCTGGAAAATGGGGGGACTAAATCCCCCTTAGTCCCCCTTTTTCAAAGGGGGAAACTGGGGAGTGGAATATATGCGGGATAAGCCGCCAATGATACGAGGGCGGCGGTTGGGAAAAGATATCTAAGAAGGGGAATCGAGGCGTCATGGTGATTCTCGTAATGACACTTACTTATCTTGATACTAATCTATCCCCCTAGCCCCCTTCCTTTGATAAAGGAAGGGGGGACTTTTACAAAGGGAATCTTGCTGATTGGTGCTTTCATTTATAAATGGCCAGTACCGTTAATAATGAAAAAGGACGCCTCCTCCTTTACCCCTGATGTGGTGCAAGGGTGGTTGGGAAGGGTGAAAAGGAAAATGGACTGGTGCTCCTCCCAAACACCCCACAGCCCTAGTCGCAACTTTTGTCTTCCCACCCATTCCCACCCTCGCACTTCACTCGGCTTAGTCCATAAAGATGACGCCCACCCCTCACTCCAAAGATTGGGGGGGTGGCGGGGACAATTATGGGATTAGCCGCCGATGTTACGAGGGCGGTTGGGTGGGAAAAGATAACAAGGAAAGGGCGGGGTGGGGTAAAGATAGAAAAGGGGCGGGGTGGGGTTTGACAGCGGCGGCGAAAACACGGTAATCTGAGACATTAGTGCCATCAATAGAGTCTTCTTCTTAATTTTCTCTAAATCCAAACAGGAGGTCTGGTATGGAAAAAGTAGCTGTAGTAGGCGTGGGCGCGACGAAATTCAGCGGTCCCCAGGACAAGACAGAAGTTGAACTATTCGCCGAAGCCGCTATGGAAGCTATCAACGAATCGAACCTGAAACCAAAAGATATTAAATCGCTGTTTGTCGGCAACGTGCTGGGCGACTTCGCCGAGGGACAGGGGATGGTGCAGGCCTTTGCCGCCGAAAATATCGGCTGCCTTTACGTGCCCGCCAATCGCTACGAGGGCGCCTGTGCTTCGGCAAGCATGGCGATAAGAGAAGCCTTTATCTGGGTGGCCTCCGGTTATTACGATATCGTCCTGGCGGGCGGGGTGGAAAGGGCGGCCACCATGGGTACAGGCATGGCCACAAGGACCTTCGCCATGTTCAGCGATGCCCGCTACGAATACCCTTCCGGCATAACATTCCCGGCCGTTTTCGCCATGCTGACCCACCTCTACGCCGATACCTATGGCATACCGCTGGAAAAGCTGAGGGAGCAAATGGCCAGAGTATCCATACAATCCTACAGGCACGGCAGTGTCAACCCCAAGGCGCAATTCTACGGAAAGAACAGCGACATGTCCGTTGAAAAAGTGCTCGGCAGCTTTGTGGTATGCACGCCGCTCACCCTGCACGACTGCTGCCCGTTTTCCGATGGCGCCGCCGCCGCCGTGCTGGCCTCAGAGAAGGCTGCCAGAAAGCTCACGGACAAGCCGGTCTATATAACCGGCGTGGGGCAGTCTTCCTGCGGTCCGCTGTGCAACCAGAGCGACTATTTACCCAGAATCAGGGCCAGGGAGATATCGTCCGGGCAAGCCTATGAAATGGCCGGGGTAACCCCTGAAGATATAGACATCTGTGAGCTTCACGACTGCTTCAGCATCGCCAGCCTGATTGCCGCCGAAAGCCTGGGCTTCTTTGAGTTTGGCAAGGCCGGTGAAGCCTGGGAGAAAGGTGAAGCCGATATCAACGGTAAGGTGGCCATAAATCCGTCCGGCGGACT
>CAZPQB010000064.1:0-12776 GCA_964588605.1 uncultured Dehalococcoidaceae bacterium
TTTGAAAGGCTACTTCTAGCCCCCATCTCTCTGGAATTACTCATGTTAGCCAAGACCTCCGGGGCTATCCTATTCGGTATCGTCAACGCCTTCGTTCCTATAGCCATCGCTGCGTTTCTGGCAGACATGTCGGGAATTAGCTGGTCTTTGGTTGTGCCAGCCATTGTCCTCATCGGTATTGTATCGACTTTTTTGGGGCTTTTTATCTCTGTCTCGGCAAGCGAGGTATTTGAAGCTCAGACTTTCTCAAACTTCTTCCGTTTTCCGATGATCTTTCTGTGTGGATTGTTCTTCCCTATCTTGTCGTTGCCTATATTCGTCCGCTGGCTTTCTTATATATTGCCTGTGACTTACGGTGTTGATATTCTCCACGGCGCAGTCAACGGCGAGCATATCATGTCCTTCACACTTGACTTCCTCATCCTTGGCGCGTTCTGCATCGTTCTATTTGCAGTGAGTCTGCGCAACATCAAGCGGAGATGGATTGTCTGAGCAGAATCTGAACTTGCCGGAGGTCTAGGACTAAATCGTGAGGTTGAAAACCAGTTCAAAAGTTCTGCCTATTGTCCCCCTATCTCCACCAGAGGGGACAATACCTGGAACTTTTCGGACTTTGCCGGAGAGAGTCCTTTCAATAACGTTTGCTTGGCCAGCACAATCTGAGACAAGATAACCATACCTTGCTTAATGTTAACACATGGCTCGTCTAAACCAGGCTTGACCGACTTCATTGGCATCAACTAAATCACTTCTCGTTCTGGTTCTTGGAGCCAAGCTCTAATTCTGAAGCTGGCATCTTGACATCTCGAGTGGGGCGTGATATGATATCGCGCTAGCTATTCCTGTGGTGAAGTCTGCAGGTACACACGCAAAGGCAGGTGTTTGATATGGCACTGACGACGAAGCTTTATGATGATCTTCCCCCCGATTTTGTTATCGATAGAGAGCACCCCGGGTATCCTCTGCCTAAAGGGATTATTGTTGAGAAAGACGTCCTTGTCGAGATGCGCGACGGTGGTAAACTGGCATGTAATATCTTCCGCCCTGATAAGCCTGGTGAATTCCCCGTTATCTTAGACTTTACCGTATATGGCAAAGATGTTTACGGCTGGCACAAAGCATACGGCGTGTCGGAAGCATGCCCGTTTGAAGGTCCTGACCCGGGTTTTTGGGTCCCCAATGATTATGTGGTGATTCTTTTCGACACCAGAGGGTTTGGTAAATCACAAGGGGAACGACGATATATGTATCCGGTAGACGACTTGTATGATGCGATTGAGTGGGCCGGAACACAAGAGTGGAGTAATGGAAATGTGGGCATGTCTGGCGTGTCTTATCTTGGTGCCCAGCAGTACTATGCAGCCGCGGCACAACCACCGCATTTGAAAGCAATTATCCCCTGGGAAGCGCTTATTCACCCCAACCCTCCTTATGGAGGTATGAATCCTTTTGGAGGTATACCGGAAAAAATATTTATGACGCAGGTGTTCAAAGTATTCCCTCCACTCAACCCAGCGTTGCATCAGACCCAAGGGGCACTTGAAGTAAAACCGGCAGTACTCGAAGATATTACGATACCGGCGCTTTTCTGCGCCACCTGGGGAGACCAGTGTATGCATACTCGAGGAACATTATTGGCATACCAAGGAATCGCCACTCCGCCCGAATACAAGTGGCTTTATACCCATGGCCGACAAAAATGGGAGGAATATTACAGTGCTGAGTCACTGGACATTCAAAAGAAATTCTTCGATTATTTCCTGAGGGGGACGGATAGTGGGATGATGGATATTCCGCGAGTTCGGCTGGAGGTACGGGAAACCTATCACAAGTATGCAGTTCGCCGGGAAAACGAGTTCCCGCTTGCTCGAACCGACTATACCAAGTTGTATCTGGATGCAAACACGGGCACTCTGAGCTTCAGTGAATCCAGCCAGGAAGGTAAAATCAATTATGACGCGACCACGGGCAATGCGTCATTTGATATTAAATTTGTCCGGGATACCGAGCTTACCGGGTACATGAAGCTGAAGCTATGGGTTTCTCCCGAGAATGCTGATGACATGGACCTTTTTATTACGTTATGGAAACTCGATGCACAAGGCAATCGAGTGTATTTTGACTGGTGCCACGCCTGGTGTGGATTTCCGGTGGCCCTTGGATGGTTACGTCTTGCCTGGAGGGAGCTGGATGCGGCGTCGTCCACCTCCTGGCAGCCTGTCTTGAAGTTCGAAACTCAACAGAAAGTGAAGCCGGGTGAGGTTGTTCCGTGCGAAATAGAGATAATCGCCTCAAGCACCTTATTCCGTGAAGGTGATTCATTGAGACTGATGGTATCAGGGCAATTTGGAGTAGAAACCGAATGGTTCGGGTTCGGCCCATTGGTGAATGAAGGGAAGCATTCGGTTTATACCGGCGGCAAGTACGACTCTTATCTTCTAGTACCCATAGTACCACCCCGCTAGTGCGCCACCTATCATCGACAATAAACGAGAGTATTCAAAAGGTAATTTATAGCGACAACATTCTTGAGTGGATGTTATTGAAGAAGCTCAAATAGAAAATACCTCGTTTTTCGTGGTCTTTGGTCCTGAAGATTATACGTGCTACAGAGGGAAGCCTGAGACTATCGCGGAAACCTTTTCAATACCCGACCCAGACAAGGTATATTTCATACGTATCTATAAAGGCGGCTGACCTGCCCCCCGAAAACGATACCAGATATAATCTCGTAAAAAGGGGGAATAAACGGTCAGAACTGGAGAAAAGAGTATGGCGGTATGCGCGCGGACCAGGCTGAGAGGAGGCGAGGGTATTGATAGAACAGCTGTTATCAGGTATGTTGTCATTCTCCCTCGTTGGCCTTATAATTAGACAGCACTTATATAACTACCGAAGCTACTCAAGGGGTGAATATAATGGATGACTATATACAAACTGGTATTCCCGGCGCCGATAAGATTCTCGGGGAGAAAGGAATACCGAGAGGCCACAGCATCCTGGTTGCCGGGGGTCCCGGCAGCGGGAAGACCACCTTTGCCATGCAATTTCTGTACATAGGAGCTACAGAGTACGACGAGTCTGGAATCTATATATCACTGGATGAAGACCCCGAGGATGTGAAAAAGAATATGTCAAAATTCGGGTGGGACCTCGGTAAGCTTGAGCAGGATAAAAAGCTTGCCTTCATCAATGTTTCCCCGGTGCGGGTGGCTTCATCGGAAAAGGCCGGCCTCATCCAGCTGGGAATGAAGGAATTCAAGCTAATCAGGCTGCTGGAGGCAATCAGGGAAGGGATAGACGAGGTTCAGGCCAAAAGGGTGGTCATTGACCCCATAACAATCTTCACCCTCCAGTACCCCGATGAAGTTGAACGCATATATGCCATGAGAGACCTGATAGCTGATTTTAGAAAAACCGGCTGCACCAACCTGTTAATATCAGAACTGAGAGGCACAGGCCTGGAAAGAGAGCATCAATTCGAGGAATATCTGGCTCAAGGGGTTATCCTGCTACGTACACTGATGAAAGACGACAGGTTAACAAGAATGTTCCAGGTGGAGAAAATGCGTGGACTGGAGGTTGACAACCAGCCACGCCCCTATAATATTACCAGTAGCGGCATAGAGGTGTACCCTACCCTGACCGTCTTTAAGTAAGAAGGAAGGCAATGTCTCTAGCCAAGATACAAGAACCACCGGATAAGGGTCTAATCTTGCTGGCTGGCGCACCGGGAACTGGGAAATCTACCTTCTGCCATCAGGTGGTAATTAAGAGCATGACTGCCGATAGGCCTGTCATTTTCGTCACCAGTGAGCAGAATCCTAACGAGATCATAGAGACATTAAGCGCAGAGGGTATAGGTGAGCTAGCCGGGCTGAGCTTTGTTGATGCCTTCTCCGAGACAGTAGGGCTGGCGTGCACGCAACGGCCCGATACGGTATGCGCCAACTGCGCCGACTTAAACAGCCTGAGCATTGCTATTACCAAACAACAAGAGAGAACCGGTCCACAAGGCACACTACTTGTCTTCGATTCACTCACCTCACCCTACCTCTTCAGTGGCGTGGAGGTAGTGAAGTTCATGAGGCTTTTCCTGTCCAAGTTCGCTGCCGAGGGGAACTCGGTATTAGCCATAGTAGATGAAGGCTGTGGTAAGGAAGAAGACCTCGGGGCCATGATGAGCGTAGCCGACGGCATCCTCAGAATGGAGATAAAAGAGAACTCAAGAATTCTAAATGTAGTGAAGTACCCAAAAGTGGAGCCGACAGTCATTGAGGTCCCCCCGGCCGGAATCGAAGATAAAAAAATATGGGATTTAAAGGCCAGGAGCCGGGAGATTGTAGAAAACGCTGCTATGATGGTGAGAGGTAGAACTACCCAAGCGCTCAACAGGGAGATTGGTAATTATATGAATTTTTTCTGGGCTAACTTCGCATTCTGGAGCAGCGTGCTCTGGGACCCTGAAGGATTTTCAGAGATGACATATGAAATGAACAAGAAGCATACCGCGGAAATTAGGCAGACGTTATTACTGCTTCCTTGGCATATGAAACTCCTCATGAGGTTTTTTATCCCTAAGAGCTTCAATAACGTCAGAAACATGAAGAAACTGATTAGAATTGGGCGAGAATGGGAACATTACCGATGTGGTATTCTGGAATACATTAAGGACATCTCCAAGACCGGTGAATATTACTTCAGAGTATATGAGAATTTTGAATGCTGTGGATTCGAGAACATCGGCACCACCATGGCTTCATTCTTACCCCCATTCGCCGCAGGAATTTGTAAAGGAATTGAGCAGGTTGAGCGGGAATGGAATGCGGTGGAGACGAAGTGCATCGGGTTAGGTGACCCCTATTGTGAATTTAAAGTGGTGCCGGGAGAAATGAATGAATTAAAGTCTTCTCTGCAGAAAGACGTCTCGGTTGTGGAAAGTATATACGAACGGTTGATAGAGCGTATCACGGGATTTCTACTCCATGATGAGCCTCTGGTGGACAGGCCGAGGTTAGGTAGCGAAGTCCACATTGACATGGTAGTCTCGGTGATGTCTCTTCCCGCCATGAGCGGTGATAGAAGATACCAGACGGCATGGAGGATGGGAGGTGTTAAGTCAGGAAGGAAAGTCGGCGAATGTTTACTGGAATCTGGTTTAAGCGGTGATGAGTCTATCAAGCGTGTTATCGATTTCATGAATTACTGCAAGGTGGGCAAGGTTACCATGGATGAAAGAATAAAAATAGTAGAGAATTGTGAGAGCTTCTGGTCCAAAGTCTATATTGTGAAGTGGGAGGAGCCACAATGCTTCTTCACCACCGGTTTCCTGAATGGCCTTTTCTCAGTAGTGAAGAACCAGCATGTACGCGAAGTCAGGTGTATCGCTGCGGGAGACCCCTATTGTGAGTGGGAGATAAGATAGGCTACAGCGATAATAGGAAGTGATAGCATGGAGAAAAGAGGGGTATCATTAGCCGAGATACAGGAGGTGCCCAGCGAAAGCTTAATCCTGCTGGCAGGACCTCCCGGAGCCGGAAAATCCACCTTCTGCCACCAGGCGGTGCTTAACGGCCTGGCTATGGAGAGGCCGGTCATATACGTCACCACCGAGCACGGCCCTTCCGAGGTGACAGACCTTCTTAAAGAAAAAGGCGTGGGTGAACCTCTGCCCGGAGCGCTCAGTTTTATAGATGCCTTCGGTGAGACTGTGGGGGCAACAATCCCGGAGCGTACCGATACTATAAACGCCAGCTGTGAAGACCTCAACAGCATCAGTATGGCGATTACCAAACTACAGGAAAGACTTGGTAAGCATGACATTCTCCTTGCCTTCGATTCTCTGACATCTCCCTATCTCTTCAATGAGAAGGAAATATTCAGGTTCATGAGGCTCTGCCTGGCGAAGTTCGCTTCGGAGGGGAACTCGGTGCTAGCCTTAATGGACGAGGGATGTGGGAAAGAGGAAGACCTGGGAGCCATGATGAGTGTCGCTGATGGCATCTTCAGAATGGAGGCAAAAGAGCGTTCGAGGACGTTGAACGTGGTGAAACATCCCAGGGTGGAAACGGCAACGATTGAAATTCCCGTAGAACCAAAACAGCCTCAAGTCAGGCCAACAATAGAGTGCAACCGAGAAGTGATGGCACAGTTTTATACATCATTTTTAATGAAAAAAGCGGCTCTCAGAAAGGAAGTCGGGGACTTCGTCAATCTATTCTGGCCAAACCTTGCCCACTGGAGCTGCATGCTCTGGGACCCCAAAGGCTTCCCGATGATGGTATATGAGATGAATAAACTTGAGGGTACAGCACCAGAGATGCTGCAAGGCTCTCCGTGGTACGTCAGGGGCTTTATGAATATGTTGATTTCTTTACAAGCAGTCGGCGTATTTCCGAAGAACCTCAGCCGTGTGAAAGATATGAAGAAAATCTTATGGGCTCCCAATTTAAAAACCGTAGGCATGGAGCACAGCGGCGCACTGGAATACCTTGAGGATGTCTCCAGGACTGACGAACATTACTTCAGAGTGTACGAAAACTCTGACTGCGTGGGTTTCGAAAACATCGGCGTACCCATAGCGTCTCATATCCCCCCCATGCTCTCTGGTGCCTTCCAGGCAATAGAAGGTCACAGACGGGAATGGAACGCTATCGAGACGAAGTGCCTGGGTCGGGGAGACCCCTATTGCGAATTTAAAGTAGTACCGGGAAATATTCCCGGGTCGAAGCCTTCACTGGAAATGGAAAGTTCACTTATCACAAGGATACACGAGCGGTTGATGGAACATCTGATGGGATTTCTGCTTGAGGGCAAACCTCTGATAAATAGACCAAGGTTGGGCAGCGATGTTCACCTCCATGTGGTTGTACACGGTATGGGTTTTCTTAATCTCGCCGGTGAGAGATACCGGATGGCACAGAGGATGGGAGCTGCCAGGTCAGCCAGGATTATCGGTGAGCGCTTAATGACGGCTGGGTTAAGTGAGGATGAAACAATCAAGCGAGTGCTGGATTTCATGAATTACTGCAAAGTGGGAAAAGTCACGCTGGGTGAGACAGTTAGCATAATGGAGAACTGTGAGACCTTAAGAACCACTCTCTACAAACATAGGCAGGAGCCTTCGTGTTATTTCACCACGGGCTTCCTGAATGGGCTTTTCTCTGTGGTTAAGAACAAGCATGTAAGGGAAATAAAGTGTGTTGCTGCTGGAGACCCCTATTGTGAGTGGGAGATAAGGTAGTTAGCTACCGTTAGAGGAGGCAATGATATGGAGAAAAAAGGACTGTCATTAGCCGAAATTCAGGAATTACCTAAGGACAGCCTGACACTGCTGGTTGGGCCTCCGGGCACCGGAAAATCAACGTTTTGCCAACAGATAGTGCTCAACGGCTTGGCGGCGGAAAAACCCGTTATATTCATCACTACTGAGCAGAACTCCTCTGCTATCGCGGCGTTACTAAGAGAGAAGGGTATGGGGGAGACCACCCCCGGAGCTTTAGTCTTCGTTGATGCCTTCGCCCAGACGGTGGGTCTGGCAGCCCCGGAACGGCCTGACACCATAGGCGCCAGCTGCGTGGACTTGAACAGCATAAGCATGGCCACCACCATGTTGCAGGAGAGAGTAGGGCGAAAAGATATAATGCTCGCTTTTGATTCGCTCACGTCCCCATACCTGTTCAGCGGTGCCGAGGTTACCAGGTTCATGAGGCTGTTTTTATCCAGGTTCGCCGCCGAAGGGAACTCGGTAGTAGCTTTGATAGATGAGGGCTGCGGCAAAGAGGAAGACCTGGGTGCCATGATGAGTGTGGCTGATAGCATCATCAGGATGGAGATAAAGGAGAACTCGAGAATCATAAACGTGATAAAACATCCCAAGGTGGAACCAACCAAGATTGAAACCCCGTTGACCTGGAACCCGGCGGTTAACTTCGAGAAATGGGCTCCCAGGCTACCGAAGGGCGAGGTAATGGCATTTATTGCAGGACCCAAGAAGCCCCTCAGAACAGAGCTTCAGGACGACTTTATTAATGTGTTCTGGAGGAACCTTGTCTGCTGGAGCGGCATGCTCTGGGACCCCAAGAGATTCCCGACGATGGCATATGAACTAGTAAAGGAATCTCATGTTAAGGGGTGGGTAGAGTATATCCAACTCCTTCCCTGGTATATGAAGCTCATGTTCAAGTTGTTCATGCCCAAGAACTTTAGTGAAGTCAAAGATGCGAAAAAATCCACGTCACGTTTGTTCAAGTCGCTCCAAAAATGGGGTTACGGTACTTTTCAGCTTTTAGAGGACGCATCCAGGAAGGATGAGCACTATTTCAGGTTATATGAATGCTGTAGCTGCTGGGGGTTTGACAATGTTGGGGCAGGATTGGCCTTCCACGGGTGCGGTTCGATCGCAGGAACAATTATGATGCTGGAAAAGAAAGAACGGGACTGGAATTGTGTAGAGACGAAGTGCGTAGGTCGGGGAGACCCTTACTGTGAAGGTAAGGCCGTACCGGGCCCGATTGGTGAGCTAAAAGGCTACCTGGAAGCTATTGACAGTGCCGTTGTCGCTAAGGTTCACGACCGCCTGATGGAGCAACTCGTCGAGTTTCTGGTCCAGGGCAAGCCTCTGCCCGAGCGACCTACCGCGGGAAACAGAGTCTATATTAAGGAGATGCGTATTGTCACCGGAATGGCTCTGTTCAATGAGAGGTATCGCATGGCTCTACGGATGGGCGGCGCCAAGGCCGGGAAAGAGGTGGGCGAGCACCTTATGGAAGCGGGTGTGACTGGAGATGAAGCCATAAAACGTGTCACGGGTTTCATGGAGTACTGTAAGGTAGGAAAAATCGAACTAGGTGAAACGATAAGGATGTGGGAGAACTGTGAGAGCTTCGGGATGGAGACCGGGCAGCCTTCATGCAACTTCACAACAGGATTTCTGAATGGCCTCTTCTCGGTGGCCAAGAACCAGCGTGTCCGGGAAATAAAATGCATCGCGGCTGGCGACCCCTACTGCGAGTGGGAGATTGTTTAGTCAATCCTAATGGTTAGGAGGTGTGATATGGAGAAAAGAGGGTTGTCATTAGCCCAAATACAGGAAATACCGAAGGAGAGTCTGATTCTGCTGTCAGGGCCTCCGGGGGCCGGGAAGTCCACCTTCTGCCACCAGGTAGTTGCCAACAGCATCGTGGCAGAAAGACCGATCATTTTCGTCACCAGTGAGCAAAGCCCGGCCGAAGTTCTGAAGTTACTGACCCAAACGGGTATGGACCAGCCAATGGGCCTGAACTTTGTCGATGCCTTCACCGAGACAGTTGGCCTGACGACTACCGAGCGGGCTGCCACCGTATATGCTAACTGTGCTGACCTGAACAGCCTGAGCATAGCCATCAGTAAAATACAGGAGCGTACGGGCTCACGAGGTGCGCTGCTTGTCTTTGATTCACTCACCACTCCTTACCTTTTTAGCGGGCAAGAGGTAGTTAAATTCGTGAGGTTATTTCTATCCAGGTTCACTTCTGAGGGTAACGCGGTCCTAGCACTGGTGGACGAGGGCTGTGGTAAAGAGGAGGACATGGTGGCTATGATGAGCATTGCGGACGGTATCCTCAAGATGGAAATAAAAGAGGACTCAAGGATTGTGAACGTGGTGAAGCATCCCGGGCTGACTCCGACAAGAATTGAAGTCCCCATCGAAGCCAGACCGACAATCAAAGCGTCCTTTGAAGCATTTGAATCAAGGTTGCATATCGACCCTAATATCATGAGAAGGTGGATGCAAAGCTTAGCAGGAAAAAACGAAGCCGCGATGAGGAAGGAAGTCGGGGATTACGTCAACTTGTTCTGGCTTCAGCTTGCTCGCTGGAGTACGATGCTCTGGGACCCCAAGGGATTCCCGACGATGATATACGAGGTAAACAAGGAAGACGGTAAATTCGCCATGTCGAAAGAGATGCGTCCTTTCTTTCCCTGGAGTATAAGGCTTCTTATGGTTTTCTTCCCCACTCTGCAGGGGCTCGGGGTTTACCCAAAGCAATTCAGCATGGTTAAAGAAATGAAGAAGATGCGAGACGGGCCATACTGCGTAGCGGCAAAGTGGGAGCGTAGCGGTACAATAAAATACCTTGAAGACATTTCCAAAACTGACGAACACTACTTCAGAGTATACGAGAATGCCGACTGCTGGGGTCTGGAGAATGTTGGCGCTACGATAGCCTCACACCTCCCTCCTCACATGGCTGGTCAGCTCTGCGGATTTGAGAGGGACGAGAGGGTATGGAATACAATTGAGACAAAGTGCATCGGACTTGGCGATCCCTACTGTGAATTTAAGATGGTACCCGGGGAAATCAGAGAACTGAAGTCTTCTCTGGAGAAAGACGCTTCAGTCGTGGAACGAATACACAAACGGCTAATAGAGCGTCTTATGGGATTTTTACTGGAAGATAAGGTGCTTGTAGACAGGCCTGGTTTGGGAAACAACGTCCATCTTCACCCGGTCGCTCATGCGTTCGGGTTTCCCTATCTGGCTCTTGGTGGTGAAAGATATCGTTTAGCATTGCGGATGGGTGGCGTCAGGGCGGGTAAGATAGTCGGCGGGAGGCTGATTGAAGCAGGATTAAGTGAAGACGATGCAATCAGGAAAGTAATCTATTTCCTGGAATATTGTAAAGTGGGCAGGTTTGCCGTAGATGAAACGATAAGAGTATGGGAAAACTGTGAGAGCGCAACCAAGGCACTCTTTAGTGCTGTGGAAGAACCGTCCTGCTTTTTCACCACCGGGTTCTTAAACGGCCTTTTCTCAGCCGTCAAGGAACAGCATGTAAGGGAAATAAAGTGTGTTGCTGCGGGAGACCCCTATTGTGAGTGGGAAATAGTATAGTCAGTTACAGAGGGAGGCGTAACATGGAGAAAAGGGGAGTATCATTAGCCAAGATACAGGAGATGCCCAAAGAAAGCTTAATCATGCTGGTAGGACCTCCGGGGGCGGGCAAATCCACCTTCTGCCAGCAGGTAGTCCTTAAGAGCATAGCCGCAGAGAGACCAATAATATATATCACTACCGAACGAAGCCCCTCAGGGGTTACCGGGCTGTTGAAAGAGAAAGGCATGGGGGAACAAATGACGCTGAACTTTGTTGATGCCTTCACCGAGACAGTAGGGCTGACATGCGCCCCACGCTCCGACACGTTATGTGCTAACTGCGCCGACCTGAACAGCCTGAGCATGGCTGCCACCAAATTGCAGGAAAGAGTGGGCCAAAAAGGCGTACTGCTCGCCTTCGATTCGCTCACCTCCCCGTACCTTTTTTGTGGGACTGAAATAACCAAGTTCATAAGGCTGTTTCTGGCCAAATTCGCGGCCGAAGGAAACGCGGTACTGGCTTTAGTGGATGAGGGCTGCGGCAAGGAGGAAGACCTGGGAGCTATGATGAGTATGGCTGATGGCATCCTCAGGATGGAGATAAAAGAGAGCTCAAGGGCTATAAACGTGGTAAAGCACCCCAATGTGGCACCAGAAAGAATTGAAATCCCTTTAGGGCGTACCGAGTCTGATCGAATTGGCATAAAATATATGTTCGATAATAATCTCTGGGATGGTAATGCCATCAAACAGTTTATTAACGCATGGATACGTGGAGATAAAGCAACACTGAGAAAAGAGTCCGGAGACTATGTCAACCTGTTCTGGCCGAACCTTGCTCAGTGGAGCGGTATGCTCTGGGACCCTAAAAGGTTCCCGAAGCTAAAATACGATTTAAACAAGGAGGATGCTTCCGAAATACTGGAGATGTTCAAGTTTTTCCCCTGGCAATGGAGACTTCTCCTCAAATTCATGCCCAAGAGTGTTAATAAGGTCAATGATATGAAAAAATTTATGAAACCTATGCTCCCTTACTTCGAGCAAGAGCGAAGCGGTATTCTCGAGTACCTAGAGGATGTCTCCAGAGCTGAAGAACACCACTTCAGGATATACGAGAACTCTGATTGTTGTGCATTTAAGGATGTAGGTTTTGCCATGGCGGCATATATGCCTGCAAACACGGCCGGGGGATGTGAAGGAACGGAGAAGGAAGGTAGAGAATGGAATGCGATTGAGACGAAATGCATCGGTCTGGGCGACCCCTATTGTGAATTCAAGGTAGTACGAGGAGAAATAAATGAGCTGAAGGACTCCCTGGAGGCTGCCGACAGCACTATCATAGGGAAGATACATGACCGCCTCATTGAGCATCTCATGGGATTCATGCTTGATGGAAAGCCCCTCGTGGACAGACCCAGGTTGGGGAGCGATGTCCATCTCCATGCGGTTGGGCATGCCTTCAGTTTCCCTTACGCGGCTGGCGAGAGATACCAGATGGCGATGAGGATGGGCGGCACCAAGGTGGGGAAAGAGGTCGGCGAACACCTGATGAACGCCGGGTTAAGTGAGGATGAAGCGGTGCAGCGTGTTATCCACTTCCTGAGACACTGCAAGGTGGGCAAGGTTACGGCCGGTGAAACGATAAAGATAGAAGATAACTGCGAAAGCTTCTACATGAAGCTGGTCAAGGTAAAAGCCCAGGAGCCTTCCTGCTTCTTCATGACAGGCTTCTTGAATGGCGTTTTCTCAGCGGTCAAGAACCAGCATGTCAGGGAAATAAAGTGCATCTGTACCGGAGACCCGTACTGCGAGTGGGAGATTATATAATTGGGAGAAAAAGGGTGAGTGATATGGAGAAAAGAGAATTATCTTTGTCTGGGTTACAGGAGGTGCCGAGCGAGAGCCTGATCCTGCTGGCA
>CAZPQB010000065.1:0-12523 GCA_964588605.1 uncultured Dehalococcoidaceae bacterium
TTTTTCTAATTCTTCAAAATCCATAATCACCCCCTAAAAATTACATAGATCCACAATCATGATATCATGCCAAAGTTTCCAAAAACCTCAGATGTTTTATTGTTATGACCAGATTGACGTTAATGGTCTGAAAAACGCTTACGCTGAGCAGGGCAGGACACAGTGGGCTAGCGCTGATAGTGCTTGTGCTCACTGCAATTGGTGAAAGCTTATAACAATATAAGATAGCAGTTATAGCACAATCTGGCTTTATAGTATTTTCTTAAATTCTACTACGCACTCACACTTATTTTTTTGGTTATTAAATCCTGACTTAATAACGACTATTTTCTTATCAAGACTTTACCGTCGGAAAAGGCATTACCACATTCAATTCCAAGTTGGTAGTATTTACCACCGCTTAGCAAAACTGGATTGATTTTTTTAATATCAGGTTTGCCTTCTGTGAGACAATCTTGACTCACGTAAGTTTCTACTATTTCACCAATAAACACATCATTATTCGGCAAGTCAACTATATTGATAATTTTACATAGAATATTGGCTGGGCATTCTTCTATCATTGGGGCTTTGTCAACTGACCCGAAAAAAGCCTTAAAAACTCCAGACTTATCCACGTCTCTTCCAGAAACAAGACCAACATAGTCCATTTTCTGAACTACACTTTTCGAGGGTATATTCAGACTGAAATAGCCATTCCCTTTGATACCAGCATTTGTATAGTGGGCTTTATTCATCGAAATGTACACAATCGCTGGATTCATGGACATCTCCCCACAATGACCTAAAGCAAGATAATTCGCTTTTCCGTTTACAAGAGCACCAACAATGATAGAACGGTTGGGCCCGATGTGAGATTTTCCTATCATTTGTTTTTCCATGAATAAGCCTCCTTAATTTTATGACGTTTAAAATCAAATTCATTGTGACGATTTTATTTTAATGTGCGGTTATGACCAATAGCCAGAAATCATACCATGCTATAAGTAAGACAGAAATACTGAGATTTAAGCTCCCAGAGCAGTTAGCTGGTAACCTCGTTAGCTAGGTGGTCGGGACTTATTATAGTCTCTCAAGAAAAGAAAAGCAAGAGAGTCGAACTCCACCTGAAACAATTTTCGGTCGTATAAATTGCCTCAATTAAGTTACTTATATGTGCATGCAGGCATCCTGCTGTTGGCCCGGTGGTGGTAGTTTTAACGATAGCAACAGCTTTAAAGAGGAGCTTTTATGCTCTTATTTTTAGTTTTCATGGTAATTTGACGATATGCTAATGGATTTTCTGAAATTATTGACAGCCAATAGATGTTAGTATAATATACGGTATCCCTCTCAATTAGAATTAAAAATTAAAAAGGGGGTTTGTGAAAAATGGGCAAATATGCGAAATACGTTAACGATTTAAGGCTATGGACGGAGATTATACGCCCGTCGTATCGCGGTAAGATAGCCGATTTTTCGCTAATCTTTGATCAAAAGGTTTGCCCGGAAGCTAAAATCTGGGTCGAGACTTTCCATATATATGCACCAGGATCCGGAGTCTATGTTCCCGGCGAACTGCCAGCTATAATCGAGGGCAAAGAAACGAAAATGGAGAGCGGAGGTCAACACGCTCACCCCGACTTCGACGAACTCTTTCTTCTTTATGGAAGTAACCCATACGATAACCTAGCTCTGGGGGGTGAAGCTGAGTTCTGGTTGGGCGAGGGGGAAGACGCACAAAAGTTTATAGCCAATATGCCAACAGCCGAGTGGGTCCCGCGGAACCTGGCACATAATCCGACCTATTTCAGTAAGGTCGCCAGCCGCGATAGACCCCTAATATGGATGGCTATCGCCATGACGCCTAAATATAGCCTTGCTCCCGATGCCCTTCGTATGACTCCATTGCCACCGGCCTTTTCATTTGAAAAAGTTGGACAGGAACAAAAGGGTAAAGGGTTATACACGGAATATGTTAATGAATTGAAGTTCGCTACAGACCGTATCTTCCCGTGGCATCGAGGTAAGATAGCCGTGCCGACCCTGATGTTTGATAAGACCATCTATCCAGGGGCTACTCTCTGGGTTGAGATATTCCATGTATACGCGGCAGGAACCGGAATAGGAATTCCCCTCATGGAGCCACCACCCCCAATGAGGGTAAAAATGAATGGTGTTGAAGCTACCGATAGGACCAAGGGCGAAGGACACGCCCATGACTTCGATGAGCTCTTCCTTTTCTTCGGGACTGATCCGCACGATACCCTGAATCTGGGGGGCGAAGTTGAGTTCTGGTTGGGCGAAGGAGATGAAGCAGAAAAATTTGTGACTTCCAAAGCAACAGCTGCGTGGATCCCCGGGGGTACGGTACATAATCCGACCTACTTCAGGAGAGTAGATAGACCCCTCATGTGGGTGGTTATTGCACTGACAGGTGAATACGCCGGTAAGAGGCGAAGCACTCCATTACCGCCAGGCTTTAAACTTTGAAATAGTGACCTACCTATGTAACCTGGCCTACTCCTTAAGAAATTGTTATCGTACCCAGTCGAACTCCACCTGAAACAATTTCTTTATGTTTTTATTCAAACGATTTTTATCGGTATTTAGCAAATTGAAACATACCATTTCCTATTGCGGAAGTCAGTACGAGGACTAAACGATCCGCTAAATTTTTACCTTTACTCTGGGTCCTGACTCAATAAGGAAAAACCCAGCGGCTAAAGCATAGATAAGCCCAAAAGCAAGCAATGCTATATATGCCCATGTAGCCGATAGTGCCGCTATTGAAGCCACACCATAGGTGGGCAGAAACCCAGCGGTAATATAACCTACTACCACTACCAGGGCACTGCCTGTAGCCATGATTTCGGGTCTTATTCCTGGAGCTTCAATAGGAAGCACCAAGCAACTTGAATATCCAGCACCAACACCAAGTCCAGCCAGGAACAGTAATGGCCACATACCATTATGCGGTGCTACCAGCCAGGCGAAAAAGACACCGATGCCCCACAATATTCCAGAGACAATCAAAAAGGGTTTCCTAAACCCAACCTTATCGGATAACATAGGGATAACATAGCTCCCAACAGCCATGCCAATCATAGCTAACGAGACCGCGTATCCAGCAGTAGCTGGTTCTATTTTATGAACAGTTACCAAGGAAGTCGGAATAAGGGCAATAAAAACACTTATGGTACTGATGGCAAACATTAACATAAAGCCAGCAATCCAAAGGTTTCTCGATTTCACCACCTGTTTAAGAGCCGAAAGAAGCGAAAATTTTGCTTCAGGCACTCCTGTTCTTAAAGGTGCTTCTCGGCTTAAAAATACCCACAAAATTCCGCACGCCAGATTGGCAACGCCCGTGACTAAATAGGCCAAGGACCAGTTTGACCCGAACCAAGGGACAGCAACGGCTAACCCTAATGCCATGCCAATCCAGAATCCGGTACCGTAGATGCCGGTGGCTAACCCAACTTTAGTGCGTGGAAACCAGGTAGCGATTACCTTCGGCAGGTTCGGCAGGACGAGACCCACACCAGCCCCACCGATAAAAGTGCAGGCGAGTAAGAAATAATAACCAATTCCAAGTGCCCTTAAAGCCCAAAATAACCCCAGCGTTATTTGCCCAATAGCAATTACCTTGTTTACCCCAATACGGTCACCTAAAGAGCCCCCAACCAGCGCGAAGATGCCACCCCCAAGAAAAGCAAAGGTAGTCAATGAGACAAATTGCTGTAAAGTCAATTTAACATCAGGTATCAATACATGGGCCAGAGGCCCGGCAATTACAACGGCTACATCTCCACAAACGAGAATAAGCCAAACAAGCCCCAAGATAACCCATTGATAGCGCGAAACAGTCTCTAGTTCAGTTTTCACATTATTTTATGTGGCACTCACTTGCCCTTGTATCAGCATCATTTTAGCACGAACAAAGAATCTATGGATATATTTATTTGAGCTTCCGGACAAAATTATAACTGGACTCCTTTTCGGGAAGCAGGTCAACTAGGTTTTACAATTTTTTATACTAGTGACCTGCCCCTATTAGTGATACCACTCTTTAAGTCATAGTCATAGTCAATTGGACCTGCCCCCGTGGTAAAATGATGTATACAGGGAAATATCTCTTAGTCGCTATGATTTTGACTTGATCTGTTGTAACTGTGTTGTGTTTTGGTTTAGGAAAGGAAGGGGGAATTTTTCAAAGGGTATTTTGCTGATTGTGGTATTCTCCATATGGCTAGAGTGTATAGAAAAGATAAATCGCGTTAGCCTCCTTTTCCCATTTCGGGGTGAAATGGTGTTGGGAAGGGTGAAAATCCCCCTTTTTCAAAGGGGGAAACGTGGCGGGGGTATATTATCGGGCTTAGACGTAGATGCTACGAGGGTGGGGGGGAAGAAAGATTCAGGCAGGGGCGGTAGGTGGGAAAAGATAACACAGAGAGGAGGCGTGGTTCAGCCTGGCTGAAAACACTACAGAAAAGACCAAAATCGGAACAAAACTTCATATTTTAACCATTTGGTCTTCCCTTGATGAGTTGCCTCAGGTATAATTGGTAGTAAGGATATTATGTGTTTATGATTCGTAAATGCCAGGCAAACGATACCCGGAAAATTTACTCTATCATTAACGAGGCAGCCAAAGCCTACGACGGGGCGATAGAGACAGATTGCTATCACCAGCCTTACATGCCCGAGGAAGAACTGGAACGAGAGATGAAAAGGGTGACCTTCTACGGCTACGAAGCCAGCGGGGAACTGGTGGGTATAATGGGGATAGAACCTATTAAAGATGTTACCCTTATCCGGCACGCCTATGTGTTGCCGCAGTGGCAGAAGCAGGGAATAGGCAACAAGCTACTGAACCACCTGAAAAGCTTGACCACTAGCCGAAGTTTGCTGGTGGGAACATGGGCAGCCGCGCACTGGGCAATCGCTTTTTACCAGAAACACGGTTTTAAACTATTGCAGGATAAAGATAAGTTACTGGAGACTTACTGGGACATTCCACCACGCCAGATTGAAACCTCAGTGGTTATGGGATTAGAAATCAACAATCACTAAAAGGAGCTATTATGGGCAAGGAGTGGTTTGTCAGGCTGGCACAGGCGGCGGTGATAACCATAACTTTAGCGGCGGTATGCCAGGAACTGGAAAAACCGAAGGAAGAAAGGCACTGGCACGGGAAACTTGGTTTCATACCGTACGACTTCCGGCTGCCGACGATTGAGCGGCTCAAGGAAACTTACTGGAATCCCGAAAACGAGCGAGTTTTCGTCCCGCAGGCATGCGGTATCGGCTGGACGCTCAACTTCTACGCGCTGCTGGAGAAGATGAGGCTAATCGGGGAATCTTACTATTCCGAGAATGATTTCCTGATGCCAACCCCCACCCTTAAAAAGATCCTGGAAAACCGCCCGGTGGTGGGGTAAAGGCGGCGCCGGATAAAGGTGCCTGTAAGTTGAGAACACAACGATTTAATCAAATTAAGAAGACATGTAAAGCTCCTATAGAACCACCCCCCACACCCCGTCCTTGTATATCTTCTCCAGCTTTACCGGCAATAGCTTGTTAGCCAAGTCAGTATTACTCCTGGCGTAGACCTTAATATAGTTGTCGGTGAGTCCCGACCAGATACCGCCGGACTGCTGTTCCCACAGCACTTCCACACTCCCGCCAAGAAACCGCTTGATAAAATCCCTCATGCTCTCCCCGGCTAAAGCCAGCATCTGCTGACGGCGCTGCTTTTTTACCACCGCCGGCACATTCTGTGGCATATTCGCCGCTTCTGTTCCCGGGCGCGGTGAGTACGGGAAGACATGTATGCGGGCAAACCGCATCTGCCGGCAGAAATCCAGACTCTCCTGGAATTCCGCATCGGTCTCGCCGGGGAAACCGACGATAACATCGGTGGTAACAGCCACACCCGGCACTGACTCCCGAATTAGTGAGACGGCACGCCGGTAACCAGCCGTATCATAACGCCGTCTCATCCTCCCGAGCACGGCGTCGCTACCGCTCTGGAGAGACAGGTGAAAATGCGGGCAGAGTCGCAGGTCGCGCCACAGCCCGATAAGCCCTGACGAAATTTCCAGGGGCTGGACAGATGACAGCCTGAGCCGGGCAACTGCCGTTTCTGCCAGAATGCGCTCCAGAAGGCCCCTTAAATCGATGCCGTCGCGGTTATATGTGCCAATTTCGGTGCCGGTTAAGACCACCTCCTTATGGCCGGCGGATACCCGTTCCCTCACCTGATTTACCACCTGCGCAGACGGCACGCTTTCTTCACGATGCCGCACCAGCGGCACAATGCAGTAAGCGCAGGAGTTCCGGCAGCCGTCCTGTACTTTAATAAAAGCACGGGTCCGGCGAGCATTACCATACAGCTGTACTGAATCCCCGGCGGCCGGCTGTCCGGGGCGGCCTGACGCTTCAAGCAACGGCAAAAGATTCCACTTGTCAGCATTATCCAGGACAAGGTCAACCCCATCAATCATTTCCAGCTCATGGGGCGACCGCTCGGCATAGCAACCGACAGCCACCAGGCGCGCATCAGGGTTTCGGCGATGAAACATCCTAAGCATGTGGCGGGACTTGCGGTCGGCGATATGCGTAACCGTACAGGTATTCAATATATAGATATCCGCCTTATCCGAAGGCGATACCAGCCTGTACCCGGCTGCCGCCAGCTGACGAGCGAGAAGCTCTATCTCCGCCTGGTTCAGTTTACAGCCCAGGCTGTCCAGAGCCACCCTGGGCATTTCCAGTCTCTTATCCATATGACTTATCACAGCAACCAGATGATTATGTAAACATTATACCGCCGCCGAGCCTGAAGGGTCAAAGGGGGATTTTCATAAGGGCGGTGGGCGGGGTAAGAAATACCAGCTGCGTTTAGAGCCAGAATGTGTCTTTAACTTGAAAATAAGCCTAAAATATGGTAAAAATTAATGAAAATCCACCATAGCCCATTAATCCCCCCCCTTTTATAAATAAAAGGAGGTTAGTATAATCAACAGTCACGTTAACAGAGTTGTCGTTACCGGTATCGGCGCGCTGACACCCCTCGGGCTGGACATGGCCACCACCTGGAAAAACCTCATCGCCGGGAAGTCCGGCATTGACTATATTACGCTATTTGACGCCAAAGATATGGTAACCAAGTTCGCCGGAGAGGTGAAAGGATTCGACCCCGCCGAGTATATCAACCGCAAGGACATCCGCCGCATGGACCGCTTCGCTCAGTTGGCAGTAGCCGCCGGATACCAAGCGGTACAGCACTCCGGACTGAAAATCGATGACAGCAACCAGGATGACATCGGAGTTTTCGTCGGCAGCGGCATCGGTGGTCTGACCACACTGTTCGAGCAGGCGCAGGTGCTTATTGAAAAAGGGCCGGATAGAGTCAGCCCGTTCCTGGCGCCGATGATGATAGCCGATATAGCCGCCGCCCAGATATCAATCGCCCTGGGAGCTAGAGGACCAAACTTCTGCACCACGTCGGCCTGCTCCAGCGGCTCCGATGCCATAGGCGCCGCCTACGAGTTCATCAAGCACGGCGAAGCCCAGGTAATGATAGCCGGCGGCACCGAAGCTATCATCAATCCCCTGGGCATTACCGCCTTCACCTCTCTGAGAGCCCTGTCAACCAGAAACGATGCGCCCCAAAAAGCCTCCCGCCCTTTCGATAAAGACCGCGACGGCTTTATAATCAGCGAGGGCGCTGTCGTTCTCGTCCTGGAAAGACTGGACTACGCCCTGAACCGGGGAGCCAATATACTGGCGGAAATCATAGCCTACGGAGCCACCGCCGACTCCTTTCACGTTACTCAGCCGCTTGAAAGCGGCGAGGGCGCTGCCAGAGCCATGCAGATAGCCATGAAAAAAGCCGGGATCGGGCCCGGAGAGGTGGACTATATCAACGCCCACGGCACTTCCACGCCCCTCAATGATGCCATGGAGACCAAGGCGATAAAGACTGCTTTTGGCGACTACGCCTACAAGATACCGATAAGCTCCACCAAATCGATGACGGGACACCTTATCGGCTGCGCCGGCGCCATCGAACCGGCCATTTGCATCATGGTGATTCAGAACGGCATAATACCACCGACGATAAACCTGGATAATCCCGACCCCGAATGCGACCTGGATTACGTACCCAATGTTGCCCGCCAGGCCCAGGTTACCACGGCACTCACCAACTCATTCGGCTTCGGTGGACACAATTCAGTGCTTATCCTAAGGAAATACATCGAGGCGCAAGCTTGAGCCACAGTCGTTGGAATCTGCTGCCACCCTTAACCTCACGGCAGTTTGGCGACTCCAAATTTCCGCCATTGCTCGTGCAGCTTCTGTACAACAGGGGTATCTCCAGGCCAGATGAGTTCCAGTCCTTCCTCGCCAGCGACAGCCGTCTCATGGGCGACCCGCTGCTGCTCCCGGATATGCAGGCGGCGGTTGCCAGAATCTACCAGGGCCTGCTTTCCGGCGAGCATATCGGAGTCTATGGGGACTTTGATGCCGACGGTATTACGGCTACGGCCGCACTCGTCCAGGGTTTAAGGACCCTCGGGGGCAAGGCTTCCCCCTACATACCCCACCGCCAGACAGAAGGGCACGGGTTGACAACCAACGTCCTGAAAAACCTCTACCAGCAGGGTATCAGCCTTATCGTCACGGTCGACTGCGGTGTAACAGACGTATTACAGGTGAAGAAAGCAAGGAAAATGGGGCTGGATATCATTGTCACCGACCACCACAGTCCCCTGTCCGAAATCCCGGATGCTGTTGCTGTGGTTGACCCCAAGCTAAGCAATTCGGCTTACCCTTTCTCACAGCTTTCCGGAGTTGGGGTGGCTTTCAAGCTGCTGCAGGCTCTGTTCCAGGGTATCGGCAAAGACGAGTATATGGACATGGCCACGGACCTGGTAGCCATAGGCACCATCGCCGATATGTCACCACCGCTGGGAGAAAACCGCTACCTGATTAAAGAAGGCCTGAAACTTATGAACACCAAGCCACGCCTCGGCATCAGAGAACTGATGAACCAGACACGAATAGAAGCGGGCAGCCTTAATGCGGAGAAAATCGGCTGGATTATTGGTCCGTGCCTGAATGCCGCCGGCAGACTGGCCGACGGCCTGATCGGCTATAATTTATTGATGACCGAATCGCCAGAGGAAGCCCGTGACCTGGCGGCATGGCTGGCCAGGAAAAACGAGGAAAGGCAGAGATTGACCACCGCCACACTGGAGATGGCCAGGGAGCAGGTTATCGCCCAAGGACTACCGCCACTGCTGATAACCGCCGATAAAGAATACCCCATGGGTATCGCCGGGCTGGTGGCCAGCCGACTCTCGGAGGAGTTCTACCGGCCGTCAGTGGTGATACACACGACCGAAACGGTAAGCCACGGCAGCTGCCGCAGTATCCCCGAATTCAATATAATTTCCGCCCTGAACCAGTGCAGCCACCTCTTATCACGCTATGGGGGGCATTCGCAGGCGGCCGGTTTTACCCTGCCTACCAGTGATTTGCCTCAGCTTGAGAAAGAGCTTTCAAAGCTAGCGGTGGAACAACTGGCCGGAGTTGAGCTCAGCCCCCACCTGGATATCGATGCCCTGGTTACGCTTACCGAGCTCGGCGGCGACACCTACCAGACAACACAGCTGATGTCACCCTTCGGCATCGGCAATCCGGTGCCCACCTTCCTCAGCCGGGGAGTAGAACTGCTGGAGAGGCGTACCATGGGCACTAACGGCGACCACCTCAGGATGAAGCTGAGGCAGGGCGGCACGGTCTGGGATGGGGTCGGTTTCCGGCTGGGCGGCTACCTGGCGGAGTTATCATCACCGCTTGATATCGTATATAACCTGGAGGTTGACCGCTGGGGCGGGAAAGAGCAACTCAGGCTCAATATACTTGACTTTGAGGCGAGCCGTTAAACTTTTAGCCTCAACCCCATCATATTTTTACCTCACCCCCTGACCCCCTCTCCGAACTGTAGGTTGAAGTATACCTTTATGATTTTGTTCGGAGAGGGGGGAAGGTTATTCAAGAGAGGCTTCGCCTCTCTAAGACTCTCTATGGGGTTTGGGGTTATCTCCTACGGGATAAGCCATTAATGATACGAGGGCAGCCGAACCAGACAATCTCCACGATACGAGCCAAATCCATATCAGACATCCCCGGTTTCCTGGCCTGTTTCCCGCTTCACCCACCTTGTTCTCAGAGCCATCAGGGTAATGGTAATGATGAGCACAACTATCGAGATAACCTGGGCTTCGTGCAGGCCGAAGAGGAAATCAGTCCCCTCCCGGATAAAGTCTATGCCCAGGCGCCATACGGCATAGAAAGTGAGATAGATAAGGAACAGCGAGCCATCGGGGCGGAACCTCCCCCTAAGACCAAGTAATATTCCAAAGACTATCAGGTTATAGAGAATCTCATAGGGTTGGGTAGGGTGTACGGGGACCCCCAAGGGGCCGAGGCTATTCGGGTGCTCGTAGACGATAGCCCAGGGCAGGTGGCACTCTATACCGTAGCAGCAGCCGTTTATAGTGCAGCCGATACGGCCGATGGCCTGTGCCAGGATAATGCCGGGGGCTATCGTATCGGCCAGATAGCCGAAAGATATTTTGCTGAATCGACTGAAAATCCAGATGCCCAGGGCCGCCCCCAGAACGGCCCCGTATATAGAAAGCCCCGAACCACCGATTATCTCGCCGGGATGCTCGATGAAATAATCCCAAAAGTCGATAACATGGAGCAGCCGGGAGAATATTATGCCCGAGGGAATACCAACAATGGCGGCGTTGATAACCGTTTCATAAGTGAGATTGGCTCCCCTCTTTACAGCCAGGATTGCCCACAAGACAAGGGCAATTATGGCCAGGGCAACCATGATGCCGTACCAGCGGATACTGAATGCCCCGATGGTGAAAGCCACGGGGTCTACATCTATATAAATCATGTCGCTTCAAATATATCAGGAACAGAGTGCCTCAACGAAGGCCTCGGCATCAAAGTTTACCATGTCCTCCAGTCCTTCGCCAACTCCGATCAGTTGAATGGGGACAGCCAGTTCATCACAGATAGCCAGAACGATGCCGCCCTTGGCCGTACCGTCCAGCTTGGCCAGAAAGATGCCGGTGACACCAACCGCCTCGGTGAAATACCTCGCCTGCGTAAGGCCGTTCTGACCGGTGGTGGCATCCAGCACCAGAATCACATCGTGCGGGGCAGCATTATCCAGTTTGGTGGCCACACGCCTGACCTTCTTAAGCTCTTCCATAAGATTATACTTGGTGTGAAGCCTGCCGGCGGTATCTATAATCACATTATCAATTCGCCGGCTTCTCGCCGCCTGCAAAGCGTCATAGACGACCGCCCCGGGGTCAGCGCCTGGCTGGTGAGCCACGACATCCACCCCCACTCTTTCTGCCTGCTTCTTGAGCTGGTCGATAGCCGCCGCCCGGAAGGTATCCGCTGCCGCCAGCAGGACGCTCTTCCCCTCTTTCTTCAATTTACAGGCAAGCTTGGCGATAGACGTCGTCTTCCCGCTGCCGTTAACGCCCACCAGCAGAATCACTCTCGGCGGCGATATATTCTGAGGCTCCTCCCGGGTTGGCACCATCAATATATTTACCATCTCCTCTTTTAACACAGAACTCACCTGTGAGCTGTCAAGCTTCTCGTCGGCAACTCTATGCCTGACTCTCCCCACAAGCTTCTGGGTAGTAGCCACACCGACATCCGCCGAGATAAGTACTTCCTCCAGTTCATCCCATACCTCATCGTCAATAGAGGCACGGTCGAAAAGGCTCACGGCTCTGCCGAAAGTATCATGCGTACGCTTCAGCGCTTTCTGGAAGATATTAATCTGGATTACCTCCTTTATTATGGAAGAGGGAGCTACAACCCTCTCTGGCTCTTACCACTTTAGTATAAGCCACTTGTCATGATAATGGAAAGCCTTATTGAGTTATTGTGACCTATACCCCTGATACCCTTCCTTTAAACATAAACATAGCCTTATTAATCCATCCCCCTAGCCCCCTTCCTTTAGAAAAGGAAGGGGGAATATTTACAAAGGGATTATGGCTGATTGGGGCTTTATCAAAAAAGGCAAGTACCGGCAATAGCTTAAAGGTGATTCAGCCTCCTTTTCCCCTGCTGGGGTGAAAGGGTGTTAGGAAGGGTAAAAATCCCGCTTAGTCCCACTTTGCGAAAAGGGGATACTATTCTGGCTGGATTCCAGCATTCATGGGAATGACGTGTTTTCGGGGGGAAAAGCGCGGGGGATATTGATGGGCTTAGCCGCTGATGATACGAGGGCGGTAGGGTGAGAAAAGATAACAACGAGGGGGGCGGGGGGGGGGAGTGAGTTTATCAGTCCTATGTGACGGTACTGGCTCTGCAAGGCTTGACTTAAAAATAGAGAAAAGGGATAATAATTAACGGCCCGGAAAATCGTTCCCCGATAGCTCAACGGTAGAGCGGGCGGCTGTTAACCGCTAGGTTGTTGGTT
>CAZPQB010000066.1:0-12506 GCA_964588605.1 uncultured Dehalococcoidaceae bacterium
TCATGGTGAGAATGATGGAGATGGGGGATATTACGCCGCCATTTGGCTTCAATCTGTTCGCTTTGGCCGGCGCGCTTCCAGATGTTAAAGTCACCGAACTCTACCGGGGCATCATACCTTTCCTTATAACCGATTTAGTGCACGTAGCTCTACTCGTAGCCATACCCGCACTTTCTACATTCTTACCTGAGATGATGATAACCAGATAAACCCCCGCACATAAAAAAAAGACCTGCCACCACTCCAGGATGTCTTTTTCCGTTACGTCACGATGGGCATAGCCTTTTACTAACAGTCGTTTTCCTGGGTGGAGGCATAGTAGTCCGTGCTGTTCACAACCACCTGCACCATTGGCCAGAGTACAAAGCGGAATCGGAGTTATACCGAGGCGAAGATAATATAGCGCTGCATTAAGTTGATTTCTGCTGAAGTCCATGGCACTGCCCTCCCTTTATTGGGGGAGCAGGTATTAAGGATATCTCAAAAAAGGTTTCAATGGGGTGTGCAATAAGCGTGTTCGGCCTACTTGATTCAGAAGGCCCACCCGATTTGGGGAGTTTTGAAAGAATCATGGTGTCAAGTCACTAGGCAAACCGATACCATGATTTTATTGTTTTCAGACCTTACTTTCAAGTGGTAACAACTTGAATTTTCGATATTCAACAAAATACTAAAAGGTGTGACGTGGGATAACGAAAGACTCAAGATATGTGCCCACGGCCGGGTCGGAGAGTCTCTTGAAGGCGTCGGGGTATTGTCTCCGCAGTTCGTCCAAATTGACCGGCTCCACTTCAACCAGGAATCCACTCACCACCATGCCTACTGCATTTCTGGAGGTTGTTTTGTGTGGTGCTATAGTGTCAATGGCTCCGCCTCTATCAAGCTCTCCGGCGATTATCGGATCATACTTCGCACCATGTTCTTGGCTTACGGTCCCGGGCATTATTCTCTCAGTCACGTAGGCGCCACCGAGTACGGCACCTCTTTCATTATATATCTTAACTACGTCTCCATTTTCGATTCCCCTCTTGGCGGCATCTACCGGATGAATCCACACGGGCTGATATTGATATCCATCTGGGCCCCTGACCTTACACGTTGGGATTTCCCTTAGCCATGATATATCCTCGTGATTAGCATGCACTCCCCATCTGGGGTGATTAGAACAGATAAGTAAAGGATACTTTTTAGCTCTGGGGTGCAAAAGGCTTTCCTGGTGTGACTCACCATAGGGAATCCAGTGGGGCACGGGTGGTCTCTCATCATCGTCAGGGAAGTGTTCTTTCAGGCCAACAGATTCAAACTCTAACTTACCCGTCGGCGTGTCCAGGGGATTTTCCTCCGGATTCTCGTAGAACTTCCTAAAGCCGGCCGGGTATTGTTTCCAGTTTGGGTCGGTTGGGATGACGAAATATCCCTTTTCGTTAATTTCTTCCCAGCTAATCATATTCTGCACGCGTGAGTGTTCGAAACCATGCCTTATCCATTCCTCAACCGTCCTGCCCTCCGTGTATTCTTCCAGCAGTCCCAGCTTCTCGGCTATAAGGCAAACTATCTCGTAATCACTCATGGACTCGCCTATGGGTTCGATGCATTTTTTGTGAGGGAAAACGAGGCAGAATTGTCCGCCGAAGATATCTGACCCGATATCATCCTCCTCAAATAAGGTGTTAACCGGTAAGATGATATCAGCAAACAGGCAATCGTTCTCCAGCCAGGGGTGCTGGGCAAAAATAAACTCTATCTTCGGGTCTTGGAAGGCTCTCATCAGCCTGTTCCCATCATTCCAGCATGTTATCCAGCAGGGCGAATCGGTCCATATCATGTGTATTTCGGAGCAGCCTTCCATGGGATATTCATATTTCACGAATTGATTTTCCCTTGGTGGCATCTCTGACTCGTTACCATACCAGGTAATGGGCGGATTGAGTATGGCTTCATGAATAAGGGTCTTGGGAATAAAAGGGGTATTGGTATCCACTGGAGTCCCACCCTGATAGGCAGCTTTCAGGTTCGGGAGTAACATTGGCCTGGGCACAGCCACCTGCTCCCTGCTATCAAAAAGACCCCATTCAATCATCTTCACCTGGTTAGCCCCCGGTTTTCCTAAGCCCTGCATCGCCAGCAGCAGGACCTGCAGTCTAGCTGGTTCCGATGAATATGGACCTCTGATACCAGGCCCACCATTACCAATGACCACTGACGTTCTCTTGGATGCCCACTCCTTGGCTATTGCTTTAATAATCCTCGCCGGGACGCCAGTTATCCCCTCAGCCCATTTTGGTGTCTTGTGAATCCCGTCTTCCTTGCCGAGAACGTATTCCTCAAACTTGTCAAAGCCAACCACGTGTGTTGCAACGTATTGTTTATCATAAGTCCCTTGGGTAATCCAGACATAAGCTATGCCCAGGTATAGTGCGGCATCTGTATTAGGTAGCACGGGGATCCATCTATCGGCGTGGACAGCCGCGGCATAATTAAGGTCGGGGGCAATATATATCTGTTTTATGCCAAGTTCGGTGAACCAGTAGCTAAATCGACTCGGCAACTGACCCGACCATCCCCAGGGTGTGGTCTCCTGGTCGCATCCCCAGAATAGAAGAAGCTCGGAATTTTCGGCAATGTCAGGAATGTTATTAGTTTGAGGCACCTGCTGACCTACGGGCTGACATCCCCATACATGTTTGGCACCCCAAGTCCATCCTTCCCAACTATCTGGATTTCTTACCTGCAGTGTGTAGCCTCCCAAGAGCCTGAGTAACTTTCTGGCACACCCATGGGGACCATGCACAACCTTGGTCTCTCCATGCTGGTCCGACTGGTAAAGTATCGCGGTTGTCCCATATTTTTCCTTTACCCGCCTTATTTCGCTGGCTATTATTTCCAGTGCCTCATCCCAAGAGATTCTTACGTAGCGGCTCTTCCCCCTGTTTTCTGTATTTCTGTTACCATGAGGATCCCAATCAACTCTCTTCAAGGGATATCTTATCCTGTTGGGAGAATAACAACGCTTCTTGTAGGACAAAGTGATGGGAGGTATTAGCGTCTTCATTCTTGGTTCAAATGATTGGCCTCGCGCCTCAATCTTCCAAGGATTAAATTCTTCGGGTTTATACTTCCAATCGTAGTGTAATGGTCTAATCCTGACCATTCTGCCGTTCTTCACATCGACCACTGAGGTATTTGAGCCATCGGAAACACCACAGAAACTGATGTCTTTTATGAATGATTTCTCTTTTGGGACTTTCTTTCCGGTTTTATCTTCCAGTAACATAGTTCTTTTATAATACCCAATTTCTTATGATAATTCAAAAAATTGACCGATTGGGCGACTATTACATGGCTGCACAATCCGCTATTTTGTTTAGTAACTTTTAACTTTTTTGTTACCACTGCACGAACATGGGGATATTGTCGTGCACTTACGAGTAAATGGCTCCTTTTCTGATTTGAAATAAATTTCACAAACTGAGTAAAAGTGACATGTAACAGGAAATGAAACTAGATAATTCTGAGTATCACTAACTATTGCGTCTTATATGTAAAAATCTTTTATTTCTCTATATGCTATTTTTTCGGCTCCAGTGTTACATAATAGGTGTCTCCCAGGCGATTGGGATCAAGAAATTCCCTTATTTTCCACTGGTATTCGTATACTAATGGCTGCGGAAAAGCGGACGCTTTCTTCTCCTGTTCTTCTTTGCTTAATCCATAGCCGTCATCACGCCGGGAGATAGAGTACATTCTTTCCATGGCACCGAGACCGTTTTCCATTCCGAATTTAGAGGAGGCTTCGAAATACCGGTACGTGCCTTTAACCGATTTTTTATCTCCGGAATCGAAGTGGGTAAAGCTCTCCCATGCTGTTATGCCGCCGCCTCCGAAACCACCCATACTGCCCATCATACAGTCGCCTCCCGCTGCGGCTATTGCGTCATGTTCTTGCTCCCACTTCCGTTTGAAATCCGCTGCAATTTCAACTTTGGGGCAGGAATAATCCGGAACGCCTACAATACCGAAACCCCCCTCATAGCCTCCGGCGAACACGAAATTCAGGTTTTTGTGCCCTAACCGGAGCAGGAAAAGAAGGCTCCAGTCCCTGATATCTGGTTCTTCCATAAATGAAGCTTTCCATCCTCCAGTCTCAGCCAATATTTTATCAAGGACCTTCTCCTGCCAGTCGATATCCCTCTGCGTCATCCCGGCGATGATGAGCTGGAAATCACGCGCCATTTCTTCATTCTTCCTCTTAAGTTCCGGGTCCTTTAACAACTCCTCAAGGTCGCTTAGTGTTTTGGTCGGGTCTGTCAGAATTTTAATCATCGCCGCCTTAAGATCCCTGCCAAACATAGTGTACTGCCTGTGAGAATAGTACCCGCTTATATCGCTATCCCATATCCTGTAGAGGCCGTTTGCGTATGCTTCCCAGGACGGCCATGCCACCGTATGTCCCTTGATAAGAGGAGTTGGCACCGCTTTGTAGGCCGGAATAGTCCCAACAGTTGGGAAATCGGGAGACCCTGGCCACGGGAAAAGTTTGACCGCACACTTGGTAAACACACCCATAGCACCCAGACTCCCTGAGCCTGCCATCATTAATCCCTTGAGGCCTGGTCCCGGGCCATCATCACAAAACCATCCCAGCCCGGAACCCAGAGAACCCGACTTGAAAATCTCGCCGGTGGGCAGGACCCACTCAAAAGCAAGAAGATTTTCTCGAAGTAGACCCCCGTATAAAGAGAATGGTGACGGACCGCCGTTAGCACAGGCGCTGGCGAGGGGAGAGCAACTGGAACCAGCCCCGATCATAGTGGTATTCAATCCGACCTTCATAACCTCAGCTTGGAGTGTGGCGCCAATGACATATGGTTCGATGACAGCATACTGGTTCTTCTCATTTATCTCCAGAATCCGGTCCATACGCCTCATGTCTAGAGTGATGGCGTAATCATCCGAAATATTACCTCGGGATGTCCAGAATGTGCTCGATGCCTTGTATTTTATTTTATACTTATTGCATAGCTTGACTATTGCCTGTACTTCTTCAGTATTTCCCGGCATCAAGACAGCCACGCCCGGCGGTGTGGTTACTCCGTAAATTGGTCCCATATGATGCTGGCTTTGAGCCATGGGGGTTACGTACGTAGCAAGTATCGCGGGGTCGTCTGATATGTTATCCATCCCAACGATATTTTCAAACTCTTTATATATCTCTTTCGAAAGCTCCATATCTAATAACTCCTTCTCTAGAGCGCCTGTTGTACAAGCTCGATAATATCAAATACCTTCAGGTTCCGACCGGTTGCATTTATAAAATCAAGAAAATTCCGCTCACACCACGGACAGGCGGTTACCAGAGCTTCTGCCCCTGTTGCAGTTGCTTCCTCAATTCTTTCTCCGGCAGTCCAGGCTGAAAATTCGGGATAAGCGTCTATACAGCCTCCACCAGCACCGCAGCACCAGGCATACTCTCTGATTCTTTCCATCTCAACCAGTTTTAGTCCAGGGATGCTCTTTAGAATATCTCGGGGTGGGTCATAAATGCCCCATGCGCCGTTATACCTGGGTTTCGGCGGGTCATATATCACTATTTGGTTCAGGATTTTCTTTTCATTTCCATCCCAGGGGACATACGGCTCACCCTGTCTGCCAAGATGGCAGGGATCATGATAGGTTACTGTCATCGGAATAGATTTGGTGAGTTGTAACTTCTCCTCTTTGATAAGACGGTCAATGAATTCCACAGTATGCAGGACTTCTACTCTAGAGCCCAGTTCGGGGTAGAGACGTTTGAAGGCGAAATACCCATCCGAACAGGATGTGACGACCATCCTGACACCTGCATTTTTCCATGCGTCAATATTATCTTTTGCGGATTTTGTGAATTCTTCCCGGTAGCCCATCTGGTAGGCTCTGCTGCCACAGCAGCTTTCGTCTTTACCCATGATGCCGATATCGACGCCGGCCTGATATAATAGATTTATTGCAGTTCGGGCTACCTTCTGAAGTTCTTTGTCATAGCTCAACCGGCAGCCGGCGAAAAAGGCAATCTCCGCCTTCTCATTTGTAAGGTCTTTGACATCCAGCCCTTTTGCCCAGTCACCACGATTATCCTTGACCATACCCACCATCATGTTTAGTTCTTTTTTAAGATTATCGATAATGGGTATGTGCTGCGGGAGAAGATGACCTTCCATAACGGCTTTTGCTTTTAATTCCAGTATGTTCTGCAGTGGCTCCAGGTTATAGCGGCATACCTTACAACTCACATCACAGCTACCGCAACTGAGGTCTTTATAAATTACGTCCAGAACCTTATCGGTATAGCCTGCTTTGCCATCCAGGATTGCCTTGGCAACGGCAAACCGTCCCCTTGCAGAGTAGGCGTTAAAATTACTATAAGCGATGCTGGGACAACCTTGGGCGAACCTCCAGCTCTTGATTTTATCCTGCGGAATCCATTTGCAATAGGAACAAAGGCTACATCTTTCCTGGTCGGAACGATAATCTTCCAGAGCCATTTTTCTCTCATTCCTCCTTTTCCAGTCTTCGTCTCCCGGCTATCAGTTATCCGCTATTAGCTATTGCTTCTTTGCTCTAAATATAAACCTACTAATCAGTGGCGTTTATCGGCTATTTAAAGCACAGTTTACCCGGATTCATCACGCCAAGCGGGTCGAATATCCCCTTAATTTTTTTCAATAGTGCGGCACTGTGTTCATCTTTTTGGTACGCCGAATCTGCCCAGATACCATAAGGCCTGGTGAAGAAGGCTCCTTGATTTAACATAGATTCACTGGCCCGGGTGAAAAGCTTCCGGACACGTAATACTTCTTGCTCCACGTCTGGGTCATAGGGCAGGGTAAACTCACAGTGACAGTTAACACCCTGAAATCGCGGCTGAATATATACGCCGATGTCCGACACAGGATACCCGAACATTTCTGCTGCAGCATTCATAGTTTTTATAAAATCGTGGGTCCTGTCCAGAGTAGTTATGAAAAAGATATCCTGGCAGCTTCCCTTGTAGCGGTTTTTCCAATACGGTTCTACCGAAGGCGCAGTTATTACTTTAAGTACCTTTTCACCGGTCACTCCCGGTACTGTCGGTACCACTTCTAAACCGAACTGGCGGGCGATGTCTTCTATATCCTTGTGCTGGAACTCGACTCTTTCTTCGGGTAGTTCGTCACGCCCGGCTATACCTACGATAACAATCCAAGGCGGGAGCTGGTCTCTTAGTACTTTACATTCTTCAAAGTTACTTCCCATTACATAGGCAAGATTGGTATTGTTCATTATAAACAGCTCATCGGCATATCGGAATCTCAGCAGTTGATAGGTAAAGTCAAACATGCTGCTGAGTTCGTTAGCTACAACGAAAAAAAGCTTATGCGCTCTGGGTAATACTTCACATCGAAGTGACGCCCATGTTACAAAACCCATGCTTCCCTGGGCTGCCGAGAGGAACCTGTAGAAATCAGTCTGTCCTGGACCTCCCGAGGCAACCTGTCTTCTCTCCTGTGTCCACTGCTTTTCCAGGTCCAGGACACCATAACCCGCATCGCCGGACCAGAGCTTGTTACCGTCACCCCATACTATTTCAACACAGCGCAACGGATCCAATGATGACCACTGGTAACGGCAGTTCAGTCTCGGCTCTCTTTCCAGGAGGCTGGTAATTACCGACTTCTGTGCCCGCGGCAGGAGAGAGGTCGAAAGGCGCATCCCTTCCTTTGCCAGTGCCGGTTGTAGTTCAGTGTATGTTACACCTGCCTCGACAATTGCTATCCTGTTTCTACGATTAATGCTTATTATTTTCTTCATGCTGCTTAAGTCCACGATAATCGCACCTGAAACGGAGGGAACGGTATCACCATGCAAATGCGGTGGTCCGGAGCTTATCGGTACCAGAGGAGTTTCCGTCCTTTTTGCCAAATCAACTATCTGCTGGATATCGTCTACTTTTCGCGATTTTACCGCAAACCTGGGCTTCATCTCTCTAGCGAAACTCTGGTCTGTGGCGTAGCTATCGAGTGCTTCCGGGATATCCAGAACATTTTCTTTGCCAACTATTGTAATCAAATCGGCTTTCAGGTCTGCCATAAAATCCCCCTTTTTATCTTGTAAGCTGCACTCCTTCCCTTTGTTGCTTATCCTAGCGGGTTTTTCCTTATCTTCCAGTTTATACAAAGCTGATTTGGTCCTAATAACATGACTTGCCCCCAATAGTGATACCCATTGTTAAGTTAAAGCCGTAATTAAGATAGTCTCAGGAGCTGGTGGACGATGATTCCTGGCACTATGCGGACGTATCTGATTATAGTCCTTACGCCACTGCTCAATCAAGACCTTAGCTTCCTCCAAAGTCGTGAAGATTTCCCGGTTCAAAAGCTCATCCCTTAGCTTGCCGTTAAATGATTCTATATAGCCATTCTCCCAGGGTCTGCCCGGTTCGATAAACAAAGTCTTCACACCCAGACCATTAAGCCATTCCCTCACTGCCCTGGCGGTGAATTCGGGACCATTGTCAGAACTGATATGCTCTGGAATGCCACGAAGGATAAACAGTTGAAACAAAAGATCAATCACTTCCTGATTTCTAATATTGCGGGCTATCAGCACTGCCAGGCATTCCCGGGTGTATTCATCGATGATATTCAGTTTCTGACTAAAAATCCCGGCTATAATGCTCTGGCGACAACATAGGCATCAGCTATGGAATCGAGTAACCTCCGCGGTGATAAAGCCTGCCCGACCAGATGCAATTCCTTTACTTGTCCCTTCAAGGAATAATACAAAGCATCGTTTGCCTTCTCATCTGTGCAAAAAACGACGGTATCAATTCCCTCAATCTGTTTTTCAGCATTGGTAATCACATTATAAGTAATGATGGTTTTGCCTTGTATCTCCTTAATGCTCGTAAGAGGCGTGATGACCACCCCTTTGCTGAGAGCGTTAAAGTAAGCCGTCTCTATGGTAGCAGTATCGACTTCACTGCCGGCAAAGACAGTGTCAGTTATTAGCTCTATTTTCTTGCCTCTCTCAGCCAGAAAATCAGCTACATCCAGCGCATACATGTGATTCTGAAAATCTACTACCAGCACATTCTGCCCTACCTCCACTTCTTCCAGGAGAACCTGCCTCGTTTCCACTACATTATTATTAGCACCTGGTATTGCCGGTATAAAAGGCACCCCTCCGGTCGCCACAACGACAACATCAGGCTTCTGCTTAACAACCACCTCCGGAGTGACGGTTACCCCCAGATGCACATTGACATTAAGGAGCTTCATCTGGTTAGCATAGTATCTTTTAGCCTCAGCAAAGTCCTGTCTCCCCGGGGCTTTGGCAGCTATATCCAATTCCTTTGCCAGGGTGTCTTCCTTCTCGTAAAGATCCACTTTATGACCCCTCAAAGCAGCTACCCTAGCAGTTTCGAGGCCGGCGGCTCCCCCGCCGATTACCATCACGGTTTTTTTGTTCTCAGCAACCTGAACAGGCCCCATCTGCTCCCTTCCCGTCTCATAATTTAGGGAGCAGCTAATTGGCAGTGCCAAAAAATTTGGACCGAGACAACCCTCATTGCAGGCGATACATCGGCGTATTTCCTCCAGCCTGCCCTCTCTCACCTTATTGGGCATTTCCGGGTCGCACATGACAGCCCTAGTCATGCCAATCAGGTCAGCCTGATTATTGGCGAGTATGGTCTCTGCCAGCACCGGGTCATTAATCCGGCCCACAGTGACTACCGGAAGTTCGACTACTTCCTTAATACCAGCGGATATATAAATAAAGGTACCCAAAGGGAATTGCATAGGAGGAAAATGGCCGGCACCAAACGTATCGACACAAGCAAACAGGTAATTCAGCTTACCGGTAGCTTCCAGCCTGCGGGCAATCTCCTTGGCCTCATCTAATGTGTTACCATGCCTGTCCGTCCACCATACCCGCTGGACGAGCTCATCCGCGTTAAATCTTACCCCCAGGGGATAATCTGGCCCAACATTCTCTCTGATAGCATCAATGCACTCCAGAAGAAACCTCATACGGTTTTCCAGGCTGCCCCCATATTCATCGGTGCGGATATTCAGTACCGGAGACAGAAATTCAGCTTGCAGCATGCCCCATGCCGCCATAATCTCAAGTCCATCATAGCCGGCATTCTTCATCCTTAAGGCAGTTGCCCCGTAAGCCTTTACTGTTCGCCTTATGTCTTCTTTATCCATCTGACGAGGTACATTTTGGCCTCCGGTCACAAAGGGCACTCTAACCTTTATCGGAGACGCCGCCAATGACACGCCACCCCCCATCATCCGTGCCCAGGCACGGCCACCATGATGGAATAACTGGGCGAAAATTTTCGTGGGATACTGGTGAACAGCATCGGCTACCTTCTTCAGTTCTGGAATCATATCATCCGTGGTCATAAAAGGATGATGAGGCGTAGACATAATTAATCCGACTCCTCCTTTAGCTCTGGCTAAGTAATAATGAAGCAGTCTGTCGCCGGTAAGCCGGTTGAAAGCCCCCGTCATCACTATTCTGTTAGGTACGGTGACTGCTCCTATCTTGATAGGCGAAAATAGATTTTTGAATTCCTGTACAGCCATGTTCATACCCCCTATTTTAGAATATGTAAACCAGAAGAAAAACTAATATAACCGTCATTGAATAGTAAGTCTAATCATCGCATATTATTGATTGTTCATATTCATTCCCGAGTAGTCTCCGAAGCGGCATTCATACCGGCGATACGCCCAAAACATATAGCATTTTGTATAGCAGTGCCGGCGGTGGGATAATTATATCCAATTGTTCCGCCGGTGGTTTCACCTGCTGCATAGAGTCGCCGAATTATAGTGCCATTAACACTAATAACTTGTGCTTTAGTATTAGTTTTTAGTCCTCCAAACGTTGAATGTATACCAACAATCCGCTCAAAGGCATAGAAGGGTGGTGTATCGATAGGGGTAAGATCTCGCGTTTTCCCAAATACAGGATCTACGCCCTGTTCGGCGTTAATGTTATAATTAGTAACGGTCTCTTCCAGTGCATTTGAGTCTACCCCTATTTTTTTGGCTAAGTCTCTGATTGTATCTGCTTTCTTAGTTGTTCCTTCTTTAATATCCTTATCTTTATTGCCACTCCAAGGAGGCCAATTAACCGGCCCGGTTGTTCTCACTTTCTCATCGAAGATAAAATAGTTCGGTAAATTTCCAGGCAAAAGCATGTCATAAGCGACATAATTATAGTAACCAGATTCGTTGGTGAATCTCTCTCCTTTTTTATTCACGGTGATAATGCCATAGTGACCATCATCAATCCTGTAGTAACTGGGATCCCCCGGGGTGTGTGCTATTCTGGCTATTTTCTGACCTGGCCTTTGTACAGCCGGTATAACCCCTATTTGCCCCATACATCTGAGGTCGGCTCCTATCATTTGCCCTGCACGAATACCGTCGCCAGTATGATGTACACTACCGGTGTATTTTGCCCTATAACCTTTATCGAAGGAGTATTGTTTTAGCATCTCCGGGTTGTAAGCATAACCGCCACAAGCCAGTACAACAGCCTTCTTGGCCTTGATTTGTAGTGGCTTCCCCTTATTCTCAACTTGGATGCCGACAACCTCTCCTTGAAAGGACGAAATTATTTCCTTGAGTTTAGTCTCATATAAACAATCGATCTTTCTCTTAACACAAGCATTTTTCAACACCTTAAAAAATGCTCCTCCACCGCCCGTGCTGTGCCCTCTGGGTTTTACTGGAGTTATGGATGAGTATTCTGGGTAATCCTCTGCACCGGAAACATACAGGTATTTGAATTCCATACCCATGCTTATAAGCCACTCTATATTAGATGTTGAGTTGTCACATAGAATCTTAACCATATCAGAAT
This sequence comes from uncultured Dehalococcoidaceae bacterium, assembly GCA_964588605.1. Lineage (GTDB taxonomy): Bacteria > Chloroflexota > Dehalococcoidia > Dehalococcoidales > RBG-16-60-22 > CAZLEY01. The sequence goes on from CAZPQB010000066.1 coordinate 11,902, forward strand.
CGTCGAGTCCTCGACCAGTAGCTCTAAAATACTTATACATTTCTTCGGGAGAATCGGTTATTCCTCTTTCTCTCTGGACAGATGTTCCGGCACCAACAATTACTCCGGCAGATATTGCTGTAGTACCTCCAGCTACGGACGCTTTCTCTATTATCAAGATGGCGGCTCCGTTATCATAAGCCTCAATCGCCGCCGCTGCTCCGGCTCCACCGTATCCTACTATAACAACATCTGTCTCATAGTCCCACTTTGAGCCAGGTGCCATTGCCTCTAGTAACATCGTCTTCCTGCCTCCTTTCACCTTTAGCACTACTTGCCATGCTTACTTATTCCAGTAATTATATATTTTGAGAACAACAGATTGTCAATATTAGTGAAAGAGAAATAATACTGAAATAAAGAGATATACGTAGAATTAATCGTGGATTGAAACCGGTTAGTTAGTTTCATGACTATGCAGATAGTATAATGGTTCCTTTTTTACGGTTATCCCTCAGGCTTAAGTAACTAGGCGTGATGATTGGCGCACCTTTTTATGTTGGCTGTTAAATGACCTGACCCCCTGAAACGATACCAGTTATAATCTCGTAAAAGGGGGTAGAAAT
>CAZPQB010000067.1:0-12453 GCA_964588605.1 uncultured Dehalococcoidaceae bacterium
CGATAATCAGCGGTGCCGCCAGGGTAGGCGGGACATCCGCCGAATACGTAACCAAGGAAGAGTTTAACGAATTTAAAGAGAGCCTACTAAAACGACTCAAGATTTTTACTGGCGAAGCCGTTCAGTAATATATTAGCCACGTCTATTCATAACTTAAGCAATTAACCCCACATCACAAAACTCTACAGTCTGTACATCCCTGAAGCTATATAGACACAGAGGCAGGATAAACATACCTGTAAAACACAGCGACATCTATGTTATCTATGAGCGGGGATACATCTGTATTTTGGGTGCTGTTACCCATGCTCTTTCAGTGTTATCTTTATTCAAACTACTTATTGAGGAGGGTTAAGATTAGTTAAGAAGGTAAGAAATAATTTATAAAGAGCTATGAAATGTTGAAGAACGTTAATAGTGATGAGGCCCAGACTCCAAGAATGCTTACTGTTAGTGAGGTAGCGCATATACTTCATGTACATCCGAATACAGTTAGACTATGGAGCAAGATTGGTGTGCTCAAAGCGTATCGCATTGGTAAGCGCCGCGACTACAGATTTAAAATGGCCGATGTTGAAACCTTCCTTGGTAAAAATGGCGAACCTTCCGCTTAATCGGTAGTATTTTACGCAATATTTCAGCCTCAGGGAAAAGGCAAGTGGTAAACTGTTTATAACTTTAGCCATCCTGCAACTAAATTCTTACCTTCTTCTAACTTTTTCGATTTATACTTTGATTGAAGAGATATTTGGGCTGTATAATTATCAAAACGACCACAATGAACACTATATTACATAATCCTAGGTTAGTGGGTGTAAAATTACCAACCGATGAAATTCATATCTGGTATGTTTTGCTAGAGCAACCGGTTTCTGGATTTCAGAGACTGCTTTCTGAAGATGAGAGGACGAGGGCCGAACGGTATCATTTTGAAGAGGACAGGAGACGTTTCATCGTTCGACGGGGGATATTAAAAACCCTCTTGGGTGGTTATCTTGGTATTGAGCCATACCAGGTTGAATTTTGTTATGGGAAGAATGGAAAACCGGGTATTCCAGATATATTCGGTAAAACGAAGTTACAGTTTAACCTGTCTCATTCTGAGGGACTAGTCCTTTATACTTTTACTCGTGACTATGAAATCGGTGTAGACATCGAATACGTCAGGGATATTCCCGGGATGGGACGAATCGCCAAGAGGTTCTTTTCTGCAAGAGAAAATTCCATTTTTCAGTCATTACCTGAAAGCCAGAAGAAAGAAGCATTTTTTAACTGCTGGACACGCAAGGAAGCCTTTATTAAAGCTATAGGCGATGGCTTGTCATATCCCTTAGACAGCTTTGATGTATCGCTGGTTCCTGGCGAGCCAGCCAGATTGATAGGAATAAAAGGTGGTTTTAGAGAGGCGTCTCGGTGGTCGCTTCGGGACCTGCAGCCAGCAGTCGGGTTTACCGCCGCTTTAGCTGTAAAAGGACCTATCGAGCAGGTTTACTACCAGCAATGGTCCAATTAGTCTACTGACACGGTGATGTTAAAGAAATAGAAAAGGGAACATGAGCAGAACTAATAATAACAATATAGAAGGTTCCTACCCACTTTCCCCGGTTCAAAGAGGTATGCTATTTCATTATCAGTTAGCGCCCGGGTCTGGAGTTGATATAGAGCAGCTGGTATGTACTTTTAATGAGGAACTGGATATTCCCGCCTTTATTAAAGCCTGGGAATGTGTGGTGTCGCGGCATCACACTATGCGGACAGGTTTTCGGTGGGAGGGTCTGGAGGAACCCCTGCAAGATGTTTATTCCAGAGTCAATCTTCCGTTTGAAATACAAGACTGGCAATATTTGTCTGCAGCTATGCAACACAGCAAGCTTGAGGAATTCATGAAATATGATCGGAAAAGGGGCTTAAATTTAGCTAAAGCTCCACTTATACGCCTGACGCTTTTTCATCTAGACGAACACAGTTACCAACTTATTTGGACCTTCCACCATATGATTGCGGATGGTCGTTCCCACCCGGTAATTTTAAATGAAGTATTTAAAATCTATGACGCAATTTGTCGGGGAGAGGATTTGAATCCACCACGACCAAGACCATATCGAGATTATATCAATTGGCTTCAGAAACAGGATATTTCTAAATCAGAGGCTTTTTGGCGAGACTTCCTTGCAGGTTTTAGGTGCCCCACACCTGTCGGCTCATTTCAGACAATGGAGACCTTCAGTAGCAGGGAAAGTGAGTTATCGGAAATTGAAATGCGTTTATCTGAAAGGGTCACCACGTCTTTGCGAACCCTGGCTCAACAAAGCCAGCTGACACTTAATACTATTATTCAGGCAGCCTGGGCATTACTTATGAGTCGTTATAGTGGGGAAGAAGATATCGTTTTCGGAGTCGTGAGAGCCGGACGTCATTGGGCAGGCGAATCAGCAGACTCAATGGTGGGGAACTTCATTTACACCCTCCCGATGCGCATATGCATATCTCCAGAAGAATCCATCGTTCCTTGGCTAAAGAAAATCAGGCAATCGCAGGTCGAGCTTAGAGAACACGAGAACTCGCCTCTGGTAGAGATTCAGGGATGGAGTGATGTACCACGTGGCACGCCATTATTTGATAGTATCGTCGTATTCGATAACTACGATTTGAATACCTTTATGCGGTCGGGAGGCGATAACTGGCAGAATAGGGAATTCCATCTTATTGAAAATAATGGCTATCCAGTTACATTATATGTTTATGCAGAATCGGAGATAATACTAAAGATTGCCTTCGATAAGGAACGCTTCGATGATAACACTATCGACCGCATGCTGGGTCATCTGAAGAGGCTGCTGGAAGGCATTGCTGAGGACCACAATCGGCCTCTTTCTATATTGACAATGTTAACCGAGGCCGAACGTCATCAAATACTGGTTGAATGGAATGATACGAAAGTAGATTACCCTCAGGATAAATTAATCCATCAGATATTCGAATCCCAGGTGAAGCGTAGACCGGACAGTATTGCGGTTGTTTTTGAAGGAGAACAGCTTACATATAGAGAGTTAAACCAGCGCGCCAACCAGCTAGCCCGGTATCTGAAATCTTTAGGCGTGGGGCCAGAGACACTCGTCGGAATTGCCGTCGAGCGCTCCCTGGAAATGGTAATCGGGTTGTATGGCATTCTCAAGGCTGGTGGAGCTTATGTACCCCTCGATCCGTCATACCCGGCAGAGCGCGTTGCCCAGATGATAGAAGACGCCGGTGTTCCGGTGATACTTACTCAGGCAAAATTGCTTGATAGATTACCGCCCCATAAGGCAGCGGTAATCTGCCTTGATAAGGACTGGGACGAGCTCATAGCCGGTCAGAGTATGGATAATCCTTCCTGCGAGGTGACTCCGGACAACCTGGCCTACACCATCTACACCTCGGGCTCAACCGGGAAGCCCAAGGGAGTCATGAATACTCACCGGGGCATATTAAATCGTTTGCTCTGGATGCAGGATGCCTACCAGTTGACAGCCTCCGACCGCGTATTGCAGAAGACTCCATTCAGCTTTGACGTATCCGTATGGGAGTTTTTCTGGCCTCTGATGTTTGGAGCCTGTCTGGTAGTAGCCCGCCCTGAGGGCCACAGGGATAGTGATTATCTCGTGAAAACTATTATCGACCAGCGGATTACGACTATCCACTTCGTTCCCTCCATGCTACAGATATTCCTGATGGCGAAGGATGTGGAGAAGTGCGCATCCCTGCGACAGGTAATTTGCAGCGGCGAAGCGTTACCTCTTGATTTGCAGAATCGGTTTTTCACTAGACTAAATGCCAAACTGCATAATCTCTACGGGCCGACAGAAGCGGCTGTGGATGTCACCTATTGGGAATGCCAGCGGGAGAGTGATTTAAATACCGTGCCCATAGGCCGTCCCATTGCCAATACCAGGATGTACATCCTGGACGGCTATATGCAGCCGGTACCGGTCGGTGTTTCGGGGGAGTTGTATATCGGCGGGGTACAGGTCGCCAGAGGTTACTTGAACCGTCCGGAATTAACCGCCGAGAAATTTATCCCGGACCCTTTTAGTGATAATTCAGAAGCATGTCTGTACAGGACAGGTGACTCGGCCCGCTATATGCCAGATGGAAATATTGAATATCTGGGACGCCTCGATTTCCAGGTTAAGATACGTGGTAACCGCATCGAACTGGGAGAAGTTGAATCGGTATTAAGCCAGCATCCAGAAGTCCGTGAGGTATGTGTTCTGGCCAGGGAAGATATACCGGGAGACCAGCGTTTAGTCGCTTATGTGATACCGGATAATAACCAGCAACAACTCACTGGTGAACTGCGTAAATACATGCAGCAAAAATTGCCTGAATTTATGATTCCTTCATATTTTCTTACACTGGAAACATTTCCTCTGACACCTAACCAGAAGATTGACCGCAAGGCATTGCCCGCACCCGACCGCGTCAAAATCCGGTCAGAGGTGTCTTATACGCCACCGAAGAATGAATTACAGCAGACCATTGCAAATATATGGCAGGAACTACTCAGTGTTCCTAAAGTTGGTGTCGATGATAATTTCTTTGAGCTTGGCGGGCATTCTTTACTTATCGTACAGGTATACTACCGCTTGAGGGAACTGATAGACAGGGAACTGACTATTACGGATATGTTCAGATTCCCAACAATCAATGCTCTGACTGAATACCTTAGCTGTGACCTGGATAAGGACAAGCAGATTAGCGTACAGGAAAGTGCTGATAGAGCCAAGGCGCGTAAGGCAGCCATAATGCGCCGACGGCAGGTTAGACAAAGAGAGAAAATACAAAGAGGGTAAAAAATAATCAGCAATTAAGATAGGGATAACAATAATCTGATGGACGAACAGAATAACTTTGACATAGCCGTCATCGGTATGGCGGGCCGCTTCCCCGGGGCGAATAATATCGACGAGTTATGGCAGAATCTTCGCGCGGGGGTGGAATCAATCACGTTTTTCTCCGACGAAGAGCTCATAGAATCAGGCATCGGCCCTGCCGTACTGAAGGACCCGAATTATGTCAAAGCCGCGCCAATACTGGAAAATCCGGACCTCTTTGACGCTTCCTTTTTCAAGTGCTCTCCCAGGGAAGCCGAAATCATGGATCCCCAGCAGCGGCTTTTCCTGGAGTGTGCCTGGGAGGCACTGGAACACGCTGGCTACGATGCTGACAGGTATGAAGGCCCGATTGGTATTTTCGCTGGCGCGTCTCCAAATACTTACCTCTTATTCAGTAATTTTCTTCATGATCTGGCTAACAATGACCTGGCAATAATGATTGGAAATGATAAGGACTTCCTGACGACACGCGTCTCGTATAAGATAGATCTGAAAGGGCCTAGCGTTAGTGTCGGGACCGGTTGTTCTACGTCGCTGGTGGCCGTCCATATGGCCTGCCAGAGCCTGTTGAATGAAGAATGTGATATCGCTCTGGCTGGCGGTGTCTCGGTTCGGGTTCCCCACAGGGCAGGCTATTATTATCAGCGGGGAAATATTGTCTCTCCTGACGGGCACTGCCGGGCCTTCGATGAAAAGGCACAGGGGACGATTTTCGGTAGCGGTGTGGGCATTGTGGTATTAAAGCGGCTGGATGCCGCAATCGCTGATGGTGATTGCATTCATGCCATCGTCAAAGGTTCTGCTGTCAATAATGACGGTCATTCTAAAGTCGATTACACCGCGCCGAGCCTGGACGGACAGTCGAAGGTTATTGTGGAGGCACTGGAGAACGCCGGACTGGGGGCCGATACGATATCGTATATTGAGGCACACGGTACAGGGACTGCTTTAGGCGACCCGATTGAAGTCGCCGCCCTGACCAAAGCTTTTCACAATTACACTGACAAAAAAGGCTTCTGCGCCATCGGTTCGGTAAAGACAAATATAGGACATCTGGACAGCGCCGCCGGCATTTCCGGTTTTATCAAGACCGTTATGGCGCTGAAGTATAAGATGATTCCACCGAGCCTGCATTTCGAGAAGCCCAACCCCGAGATTGATTTTCAGAATAGTCCCTTCTATGTCAATAGCCGGCTTGCCGAATGGCAAGCACCATACCCGAGACGGGCCGGGGTCAGCGCCTTCGGCGTGGGAGGAACGAACGCCCATGTCATCCTGGAGGAAGCCCCTGATAGCGCGGTGCCCGGAAAATCCAGGCCCTGGCAAATACTGCCACTCTCGGCCAGGACAAGCACCGCTCTAGAGACCGCTACGGCAAACCTTGCCCGTTACCTGAAGGAAAACCCGGCTCTGAACCTTGCCGATGTTGCCTACACCCTCCAGGTCGGCCGCAAGTTATTTGACTACCGGCGGACGCTCGTCTGCAAGAACGGTGATGATGCCGTGCATGCCCTGGAAACACCGGACTCCAAAAGTATTAACACCTCTTTCCAAGAACAGGTTAATCGGGATATCGTATTTATTTTCTCAGGTCAGGGTTCCCAGTACGTAAATATGGGACTGGAACTCTATAGAAATGAACCAGTGTTTCGAGAAGCAATTGACCGTTGTTCAGAAATCCTGCAACCTCATCTTGGCCTGGATTTGCGAGAGATTATCTATCCGGACGAACAGGATGTTGAAGACGCAACGGAGAAAATAACACAAACGTATATTACTCAACCCGCTTTGTTTACCATCGAATATGCACTGGCCAAATTGTGGATGGCCTGGGGGGTTCACCCGCAAGCATTTGTCGGCCATAGCATCGGGGAATATGTGGCGGCGTGTCTTTCAGGGGTGTTTTCCCTTGAGGATGCATTATCAGTAGTGGCTTCCAGGGGCCGGCTAATACAGGAACTCCCCGGCGGTTCTATGCTGGCCGTTTTCCTTTCGGAAAAGGAACTTCAGCCATTATTGAATGAAAACCTCTCGCTAGCCGTCATCAACGGGCCTTCCCTCTGTGTAGTTTCAGGTGAAAAAGAAGTTATCCGAGATTTCGAAAAACAACTTACTGAAAAGAACATACATTGTCGTAACATACTCACTTCTCATGCATTTCATTCAAGAATGATAGAGCTGGTTTTGGATGCATTCACGGAACGTGTCAAACAGGTCAGGCTGAAGGCCCCACAAGTTCCCTTTGTCTCCAACGTTACCGGCACGTGGATAACTTCAGATGAAGCTACGAGTCCGGATTATTGGGCCAGACACCTGCGTCAAACGGTAAGATACTCCGATTGCATAGAAGAATTGCTGAAAGAACCCAATAGAGTCCTTCTGGAGGTCGGGCCCGGGAGTACTTTCAGCACCTTGGTGAAGCAGCATCCAGGTAAAAAGAAGGAACAAATTATACTTTCATCAATACGTCATCCGAAAGAGAAAGCATCTGATACGACTTACATTCTGAATACACTGGGGCAGCTCTGGCTGGCTGGCATTCGGGTAGATTGGTCTGGATTTTATGAGAATGAAAATCGTCACCGTTTGCCTCTGCCAACATATCCATTCGAGCGTGAGCGTTATTGGAGTGAGGCGACTGAGAAAATAAAAGTCGGAAAATCGGTATCACCGGGGCCATTCGAAGAATTGGACGAAGTCGCTAAATCCAGGCAAGCGTATCCGGTGCAGGGAGCCAGTGATGCCGGAGTTGATGTCACTAATAACGTGGAACAAACTCTTGCTAATATGTGGCGGGAAACTCTTGGAGTCAAGCATGTGGACTTAAATGATGATTTCTTTGATCTGGGTGGGACTTCTCTAGTGGCGGTGAGTCTATTTACCGAGATTGAAAAGGTATTCGGCAAAAAACTACCATTAGCGGCATTAATCGGGGCGCCGACGGTTAGGCAACTTGCCGATGTGATCCGTAACCACAAATGGGAAGGGTCCTGGACCTCTCTGGTTGAGATGCAGCCTGGAAATTCCAAACCACCTCTCTTCTTCATCCACGCAGCGGGTGGCAACCTGCTAATATACCATGATTTGATACGTCATCTGGGTACGGAGCAGCCTGTTTACGGACTGCAAGCACAGGGCCTGGATGGCGAGCAGCCTTTCCACACCCGGATTGAGGATATGGCAAGTCAATACGTGCAGGAAATACAGAAAATATATCCTGAGGGGCCCTATCTTCTGTCAGGATACTGTATGGGAGGTACGGTGGCTTTAGAGATTGCCCAGCAGCTCTATGCCCAAAATAAAAAGGTAGCTCTGTTAGTACTTCTGGAAACCTACAATTTTTCTAATCAGCCCAATGCGCTACTTGATAGAATTTACTACCGCATACAGCAAATCGATTTTCACCTGCGCAACTTTCTACTTACCGATAGGAAATTAACCTTCTTGAAGGAAAAGGTCAAGGTCGCCTGGGAAAGGAAAAATGTATGGCTCGGAGCTATACTGTCCAAACTCGGGCTGGAGTATCGAATGGGTAACTGGCGGCATTCGCTTGTTGCCGAGATCTGGGAAGCGTGTGACCGGGCTGCAATGAACTATGTGCCGGAAGTATATCCGGGACGAATTACGCAGTTCCTGCCGATGAAACATTATGCATGTTTTAGTGGCCCGGAATTAGGCTGGGAGAAATTAGCGGCCGGGGGTCTGGAGACCTGCGATTTACCTGTCTATCCCCGTGGAATGCTTGTAGAACCTTTTGTCCCGCTATTAGCCGAAAAGCTGAAAGCTTGCATCCAGAAGGCGCTGGAAACAGAGCCAGATAACCGCAATCGGGCGTGAGTCTTTGCTAGGTCATACTTTTTTATTCGACGCCAATAGAGCGATTGGAACACTAAAGACGCTGTTAAGGAGCTAGGCAGCTCGAATTCCTCGACTTTACATAAGCATCATAATTAGCTTAACAATTATACTCAGGCGGCATACTGCTATGCCGAACTACTTTCACCCCGGCACTGATCTCCTCTGTTATAGAAATTTCACTAGTCTTAATCTATAGGACACCATTATATCTGTGTCAAGAGTGAGAAGGTGAATGGCGCCAGATGACGACTCTTTATCACTCAGACCAAAAGTCCTATAATATACGGGATGAAGATAAGCCTTGTCTTGTTAACTTCACTGCTGGTGTTTGTCGCTGGGTGTACCTGTTCGGTGACGCCAGAAGAACCGACGCCGCAGTTGCCTACACCAGAGCCAACCCCACCCGAATCTTCGGCAGAGTATGCCCTCAAGCTGGCTGAGAGGTTTTGCCCGGTAATCCATCTTAATGGTGAGGTGGAGGCTATGGAGAACTTTGAGCCTGACCCGGTGCAACTGATGGTTGACCTGTCGTTGTTGAGAGAGCTAGACAATGCGGAATTCTCAAAGAAACCGAGTATCACCGACCTACGGCAGTGGTCACAATGCGTTTACTACCTTGATGTCGCTAATTTAGACCCCAAGACAAACACTCTCGGTGAATATAAAGCCGTTTATGAACCAGTAAAAGCCGGCTACCACCCTACCATTTACGCCCGGGTTAAGGAAGGTACCAACTATACGGTACTACAGTACTGGCTGTTCTACTACTTTAATGACTGGCGTAATTTTCATGAGGGTGATTGGGAACTGGTTCAGCTTGACTTCCCGGGATATACGACCAAAGAGTTGCTGGAAAGTAAAAAATCACCTGTATTCGCCGCTTACTCTCAGCATCAGGCTGGGCAGAGGATGTCTTGGAACGATATGCAGGCTGAAGGAATGGTGATGCAAGAAACGCACCCTATAGTCTATGTTGCCAAGGGTTCGCATGCTAACTACTTCGCGCCGGGACAATTCTGGTCAGGACTTGATTTTGATAACACCGGGGTGTCCCTGTGGCGGATTATTGAACCCGAGGAAGTCGATATCGTCCTTCTTCATGAGGAGGAAAAGAAAGGCGAAGAATGGCTGGATTTTCAGGGATACTGGGGTAAATACCTCGGTTTTTCCGTTTCTGTGCTTGGCCTCAGATTTCAGCAGTGCGGTCCGTTTGGTCCACAGTGGGGTGATGGCGGTGAAGCAAGTCGGAAATGGGAGCAACCGGAGGCATGGGCAAAAGAATTACCGGAATACCCGGAGCCTTTCTGGACGTCCTTCATCGATAAAATTGGTGATTGGGCTAAGAATGCTATCTTCAGCTTATTCAGTCCGGCTGACCTGCATGTATATGACGCATCGGGCAGGCACGTCGGGCTTGATGAGAGGGGAGTGCTGGAGATTGAGATTCCTGGGGCTATATACATCACTCCGGAAGGTACTGACTATAAAACCATAATTATCCCTGATGCTGATGTCGCCAGCGAGTACCGGGTAGAGGTGAAAGGCACCGGTTCCGGGATTATGGACCTAAAGTTTCAGGTGCCGGATGCTGAAAATAAAGTGACGAGATATCTGGAATACACCGATGTGCCGATATCAACGACAACGATAGCGCAGCTCAACATTAAAAAAGAACTGCCCCAATTTGCCGTTCCCAGCAGGCCAACACTGACTATGCGTGATATCACAACCAGATTGGAGATAGACAGTGATGGAGACGGTTTTTTAGACCTTGAGAGCAAGCCGGGTATCTTCGAAAAGGTCGAAATAGATACGTTTAAGCTCTGGTGGGAAGAATATAGGAAACCGTTCATTTTAAATACCTCTGATTATCCGGCCTTTCTCCGGGGAGCGTGGGCCTCAAGAATCGACGAAGCTCGCAGCTACCTGATAAATGCAGCAGAGCTAAGAGGGGCTGGTTTTGATACGGTAATGCTCGGAGTTGATATCGTTTTCGACCCGGAAACCGGTGAGCCGAAATCTCTCGGCGATGACGTCTTTATTTTCTACCTACAGGCGTTGAAGAAAGCTGGATTCAGAGTTGTTCTTATCCCCAATCCCATGCACCCTAACCTGGACATGGGTAAGGGATACGAATGGGATGAGTCTGACATAAAGGCCAGCTATAATCGGAGCTATGAACTGCTTAAAAGCTGTGACCCGGTGGTTATCAAATGGGCTAAAATCGCCCAGGAATATCAGGTTGACGGTTTTGCCCCGCTGAATGAGCCTTATAAGCTGGTATGGGATTACAATGATGCTTCTAGATGGCTGCAGGAGATTTTGCCTCAAATTAAGCAGGTTTATGACGGTAAAGTACTCGCCGTCGATACCATGTACGATACAGGACAGGGACTAAGCGTACCATATCCCTATAACTATAGTGGCTACGACCTGATTCTGGGTGGACCGCCAGCCGGCCAAAAAGACATAGCTTACTGGGAAGAAATGATTGGTATGTACATTAACGAGGGGATAGCGTATGCACGGGAGTACAAGCTGGGAGGCTTTGGGCTTTATGAGTGGGGAGGCTATACCGGAGGGGCCTGGTATGAAGACGAGCAGTTGGCTGTTTTTGACCAGGTTCTAACCCAGGAGCAGGCCCGGCAAATCCTTGAAGCAGGTGTCAGACAGGCGGAAGGAAAAATTGTAGCTAGCTTCCCCAGGATATCTATCGGCTGGGTTGACTTTGATACCACCGCTTTCAAATCTCTTGCAGAATGGTACAGCAAGCTTGGTAAACAGGTGAAGCCCCTAGAAGAGAAGCAATGGACCTACAACGAACTAATCGCGCTGGAAAAGAAGCTGGCTGGTGATAATTATAAAGACATCTTTCAGCTTGAGGTTAATATGGTGGGTAAGTAAAAGCAGCCTTCCTATCGCAGACTTGCCGAAAGCATGATTCACGTGCTAATATTTTATGGCTTGAATTGGCACCGCGCACGGACTTCAGTAGCATAAACACAGGATTTCTTCGCTACCGGGAGGAGGGACATCAGACATCAGCCGGGGTAATATCTGGTGGTGCAGGATTATTTGAACAAACAGCCTGCAGACATCAAAACTAGTACCATATACCATTAGGTCCTAAACGGTCAAAGAAGCTCATGGTATTAACCAATGTCGTGTAAAAACGGAGAGAGTAGCAAACGTGGTAGTTTCGGTATGAACCGGAGGACCTTTATCAAGATATTAGGACTTGCCGGCGTGGCGGTTTTCGCCAGCCTTATTTTCAGTCACCCCATACTCAGCTCTAACGTTTATTCTCCGAAATTGCCCGTGAGCCAAGGAGAGGTTTCTGGTGATACGTGGCATGGGCTGGATTAATTTCGCCGGAAGAAACCGACAAACAACGCATGGTGGCTGAGCCGACAGGGTAGTAAGCACGTTGGAGGAACAAAAACATGCTTCCAAGCCGTGAAATATTCTGGAATATTCATTTTGAATGGATAATGTATATATTGGCTGCGGTAGCCATCGTCATTCTGGTCTATGCCATCTATCGGCATTACCGAAGGTGGCGGCTGGGCGGCCCGGCCAACAGATTTAACCATCTGGGCAGGAGAGTATGGGATTTCATAGTTATTACTCTTATTGATGGCATTATACACCGAAAGTTTTTCGGCCTGGATTATAGCCCGGGGAACCGGGGGCACTCGCTCAAAAACGTCAAGCTCAGGGA
>CAZPQB010000068.1:0-12375 GCA_964588605.1 uncultured Dehalococcoidaceae bacterium
TGTCTACCTTGGCGGACATACGGCTGGCATATACCAGCGGTGCCGGGTTCAGCGCGATTTTTTCTCCCCACATCTTTATTTCTGAGGGGGTTTTACGCGATGTTTTGCCCTTGCCACCGGCGACAAATATACCTAGGTCACGTTCGATTCCTTTTACCGCTTCTTTTAGAGCGCCGCAGAGCGTAGTGGTAACGCCGCTGCTGTGCCAGTCGAAGCCCAGGATGCAGCCGAATGCCTGGAACCAGTAGGGGTGTGAAAGCCGCCTGAGCATTTCTTCCGGGCCAAAATCGGTGACGATGGCAATGGTTATTTCACGGGCGAGTGGTACCATGCGGTCAAAGAGCCACCGCGGTGCCTTGCCATGGTGGAGGGGTAAGTTAGCGATACCGGTCCTTGTCGGGATAGTCATAAAAGCCTCCTCAGAGGCCGCAGGTACTGCAGTTTCCCGAACTGCAGCTATCACATGAACTACCGGTTCCAGCAATGCGTGTGGGTACTCCAGAATTGCTGGTGCTGAAGCAGGTAAAGGTGGACATTTTACGACGGGCAGGTTTATGACATTGAGGGCATTGAGCCTCTTTATCGGCTTGGCTTAGCGACCGCAAGAGCTCAAACCTGGAATTGCATTCCGTACAAACATACTCGTATATCGGCATTATATATCTCCTATTTATAGTTTATCCTGTTTTGGCTACGCGGTCAAGATGGATTATAATACCAATCTAGAACATGATGTTAAGAAGGTGGCGGGGTAGGAATAGATATTTAAGTGGGGTGTTGCCGTATATATTCGTAAGTTGTAGGATATAGGGTAAATTATAAGAATAGAGGCGGTTTATGATTAGCAAAGTTGACATAAAAACACATTCAAGAGTGGAATTCCAGGATATCACCCGGACCGTTAGAGAGATAGTCGGCGAGAGCGGCGTAGCTAGCGGTATCTGCTATATATTCGTGCCGCATACCACCGCCGGCGTTACGGTGAATGAGCACGCCGACCCCAGCGTCGTCGAAGATATTATTGAGCAGCTTGATAAAATGGTGCCTCAGCATGGCAACTATCGTCATCTGGAAGGTAACTCACCGGCGCACATAAAGGCCAGCCTGATGGGTGACTCCGAAGTGCTGTTCATTGAGGATGGAAAGATAGTCTTGGGGACATGGCAGGGTATCTTCTTCTGCGAGTTCGACGGCCCCAGGAACCGGCACCTGTTGTTGAAGATTGTCGCAGAAGGGTAGAAAGGTTGGAGGGTCATTGATTTGCCATCGATACTATGTTATTCTTGGGGTGATTTTAAACTCTAACTGCAACGCATTCTGAGTTTTATAAGGAGGTGGCGATGTCAACGGCTTTAAAAGTGGTGCTGATTGTTTACGGGGCGGTATTACTTCTGATGGGGCTGGTTGGTATCATTCTACCCGAACAGGTAAGCGAGATGTTCGGAGTAGAAGAAGTCAATGACAATATAATATACCTGGCGATGGCAGTCAGCGTTTTTTCCCTTGCTGCCGGTATCTGGATCCTCGTAGCCGCGCAGGACATGCTGCGGAATGTAATCTGGGTAAAGTTTGCTATAACCATGGCCGGTTTTTCGGCGGTTTTACTAGCGTATTCATCCATAAAGGGCTATGTAGAATTCATACAGATCTTACCAGCCATTATCCTTTGGATTATCTTCATCGTGCTCTTCCTTGTATTTTACCCCTGGAGGGAGGCACGTGCTAGCGAGTAAGAGTTTGGTATCTAGCGGAAGACCATCCGGTGGGCCACCACGGTGAGCAGGCTGTAAAAGAAAGCAAGCAAGTCTCTTGCCATTTTCATTGCCTCTTGTTAGCTTCTGCTAGAAATCCTGTCCCGGCAGCGATATGCGGTAAAGTCCGCAGTAGCGGCAACGGCAGTACTGCTGGTGTACATGGTACAGCCCCTTCATTCCACACTGAGGGCAGTAGCTGTACTTCTGCACCCGATTCTTCTTTACCGGTTTGACGATGGTATTCTTTGCCATGGTTTACCTGTTGCCAATCGGCTGATTTGGAGTTTAGTAGGCCACCCTAACACTCCTATCACAAATGACGTTAAGAACGTCACAGATAAATCACAAATGAGAAACGTCACAAACGAATATGGCAGGTGTGAGTATGGATATATTCTCACTGGCGGTGCTATAATTGGGGACAAATGACCGTAGTAGTTACCGGCGCTGCTGGGCATATAGGAGCCAACTTGGTACGCGCCTTAATTAATAACGGTTATCCCACGCGCTCCATGGTTCACGTGAACTGCCATGCCATTGATGGTCTGGATACCGAGGTAGTCCGGTGTGATATCCGCGACCAGGAGTCGCTGTACCATACGTTTAGCGGTGCTGATGTTGTCTATCACCTGGCTGCCTGTATCTCACTATCCATGCGTGACTGGCCCCTGATTGAAACAGTCAACGTAACCGGCACCCGAAACGTGGTCGAGGCATGCCTCCGGGCTGGCGTAGGCCGTCTTGTCCACTTCAGCACGGTTCATGCCTTGCAGCAGGAACCAGTGTCCACTCCGGTTGATGAATCACGACCCCTTGCTGATTCGCAGCATTATCCGCCGTATGACCGCTCCAAGGCTGCCGCTGAAAAAGAAGTGCGGCGGGGTATAGAAAAAGGACTGGATGCCATTATCATTAATCCTACAGCCATTATTGGTCCGTATGACTTCCAGCCATCGTATTTCGGCGAAGCCCTGCTAAGCTTGGCACGCTGCAAGCTGCCGGCATTGGTTGTGGGTGGGTTCGACTGGGTAGATGTCCGCGACGTGGTTGAAGGCGCTATGGTTGCCGAGAAACAGGCGCTGGCTGGCGCTCGGTACATCCTTTCCGGACACTGGGTATCAATGTGTGATATCGCTGCTATGGTGGCTGAAATCACCGGGATGCCGTCACCCAGATTCGTCCTTCCCCTGTGGATGGCCCGTCTCGGTGCCCCTGTTATTACAGCTTTCAGCCGCCTTAACGGGAAGCGCCCGCTCTACACTACTGTCTCCCTGCGGGCGCTGAGAAGCAATCGACACATAAGTCATGCCAGAGCCACTAGCGAGCTTGGCTACCAGCCGCGCCCATTCCGCGAGACATTGGTTGATACCCTACGCTGGTTTGAAGATAACGGCCAGCTAGCTATACCAAGGAAAAGGGATATCGAGGAGTCCATGTGAGTGAAAAAGCGATTTTTAACGGTATAATTATAGGCTGGTTCGTGCTGGCCGTGGTCGTGTTTGTGGCACTGTTTTTTGTGGCTGCCCCATATGGTCGGCACCTGCGCAGCGGGTGGGGTTACACGGTCGGTAACAAAACAGGCTGGGTAATCATGGAGGCGCCCGCCCCGATTATATTTGCAGTATGTTTCCTGCTGGGTACCAACACTGGCATAGCGACTCTGGTTTTTCTTGCATTATGGGAAGCTCATTACCTGCACCGGGCTTTCATCTACCCCTTTGGCTTGCGTGGTACAGCCAAACGAATGACTGTCGTGGTCATGGCTTTCGGTCTTGTTTTTAATATGATGAACGGCTATCTCAATGGCCGCTATATATTTACCTTTTCTGGAGGCTATTCAAGCGGGTGGCTGGCCGACCCCCGGTTTATCGCCGGGGTAGCTCTCTTTGTTATCGGGTTTGTCATTAACAGGCAGTCTGACTTGGTATTGCGTAGTTTAAGAAAACCCGGCGAGTCCGGCTACAAAATATCGTATAGTCGTTTTTACCGCTGGGTATCCTGCCCCAATTATCTCAGTGAGGTCATCATTTGGATTGGCTGGGCCGTGGCTACCTGGTCTCTGACCGGGCTAGCCTTTGCTTTTTGGACGATAGCCAACCTTGTGCCGCGGGCAAAAGCCCACCATACCTGGTATCAAAATAGCTTCCCTGATTACCCGCCGGAGCGTAAAGCTTTGGTGCCGGGAATATGGTAGGCCTACGGCTCCCTGCCCCTTGATATCTCGTATTCTTGGCGCCGTGCCTCGAAACGTGCCGGTGGAATGCCGCACATGCTCCCCCATACCGCTCCCCATTCGTGGTAGTCCTCGTTGTCCCAGGCATCGTCCATTATCCTCCTGACACCTTCCGAGTACTCCTTCATCTGTGGGGCCAGGGTGGTGAACATCTTTTCGGCACCCTCATGGGTCGGTCTGGCGCCGTTCTGCTGAATTATTTCCCAGACAGCCTGGTGGTGGTCAAGTATCGGGCAGGGGCGCAGTGTGTTGTATGAGAAAGGAATGCTTTCCTTGATGCTGTTAAAAAACGGTGAGGCCAGCGCTTCGGCCAGACTGCACTCGTTAATGTTGTGTGTGGCAAAGTGGTTAAAGATGCAGGGCTCAACGTCGCCTTTGTGATTGACGTGGAAGTATTCTCGGCCGCCAGAGATACAGCCGCAGGCCAGCGGTCCATCGTTCCAGAAGTCTATGGGCAGTATTGGCTTGGTCTGACGGTACTTTCTGATGGCAATCCGGAGCTGGTTACGCTGTTCTGGCGTTGGCATTAAGTCTGTGTCCGGGTCGCGCCCTACCGGCATATAGAGAAACAGCCAGCCGTAGAGAGCCCCTTTCTCGATAAGTAGATCAATCCATTCTTCGGAACAGATAACATCAACATTATGCCGTGTTATCAGACTTGAGAAGCCGAAGCAGCAGCCCGCCTCGCGCAGGTTGTCCATAGCCTGCATTGCTTGGTCAAAGGCACCGGGGACACGGGAGGCATCAGTGTATTCGCCCGGGCCATTAACGCTAATCTGGGGTGCGATGGTGCCTATTTCTACCAACTGCTTGGCCATAGCCTTATCAATAAAGGTGGCATTGGTATATGCCTGGAAAAAGGAGTTTTTGTGCTTGCGGATGATATCCAGAATACCTGGATAGATAAAAGGCTCACCGCCCACGAGAACGAAGAAGTTTGTCCCCAGGTCTTCAGCTTCGCTGATTATACGGTCAAGTACCTCCGGCGGCATGTCGTCCTTACGCTCGTAGCTTGCGGCGTAGCAGCCTTCGCAGGAGAAGTTACACCTCATCGTCGGTGATAATATCATTACATGTGGCGAGGTTATTCCATGCTGTTGCAGGCATCGTTCATTTATTTCGGGGTCGCGGAAAAACAGGCTTACTATCATGCGTGCTATGTAGCGTCGGCGTACATTTGGATGAGTATTCTGGAGTATTTTTCCCAGCCATTCGCGCCCAGGGTTGCCTTCGCTGAGCCAGTTGTGAACCCATTCCTGAGTTATGGCCCGCTTGGGGTCGCTGCCGATAAAATGGTCGATTGCCTTAATGACGTACTTGGCATTCTTTTCTGGATTGTTACCCAGAAGTCCTAAAGCTCTACCCAGCACCCTCTCCTCCAGTTGTCGTTTGGTCCTGCTTACAGTTCTACTGACTATCTGTACTGCCATTTCTGTCCCTCCATAACTCTTCTAAGTGAGCACTTCTGCGGAAAATATCTAAATACATAGATTTTCTGGGTATAGTAATACACTTGGCACTCATTTGTCAAGATTTTTTCTGGTCGAATTCACATGAAAAATTTGTCATCAGCATATTTATGTTGCACTGTACAGACTATGTTACCTGAAGTTTCGTATATTCCATTCTGCTGGCCTTGATGGTAGTTATAAGAATGTTGATCACTTTGTGTTGGAGGACAGCAAAGCTCAGTCATCTCCCACAGTAAAAGCGATAGCCATGGCTCTCGGACCACCGTGCACGCCAGTAGCGCCGCCCAGCCGGGCATTGTATATTGGCCGCTGGGGAAATGCTGACGCCATGCGGTCGGCGATACTCTGAGCCCATTCCGATTTCTTGGCATGGAGTATAGCCACTTCTTCAACGGATTGAAATTCAGTGACGCATTGCTCCAGTTTTTCCAGAGCTCTGGATTCGCGGAAATACATACCCCGGCCGCGCACCCTGCCGGCTTCATAAATCTCGCCGACAAGCTTAAAGCGAAGCAGTGTCCCCAACTTTCCCAGGAAGAGGTGTGCACCGGGCAATGTCAGTCTCCTGCCACCGAGCAGATAGTTAATATCGGCAATCATGCCAACGATGTGGGTGCGTAATATAGTCCTGTTCACGGTTTGCTTTACCTTTTCAAGACCGGCTCCTGCCTTCGCTTCCCTGGCGGCGGCCATGGCCACAAGTCCGCATCCCATAGAAACCGATTTAGAATCAATCACCTCAACCTTGCATCCCGCTGGCACGTAGTCTTTCGCTACCATAGCTGCATTGATGGCGCTGCTGTATCGGAGGGAAAGATGGATGGAGAGAATGTTGTCCGCCTGGGCGGCAAGCCGGTTATATACTTCGGAAAAATCGCCGGGCGATGGAGTGGAGGTTTGGGGCAGGAAGCGGCTGTGGGTTTGCCTGTCGTAGAACTGGTCGGGACTTATATCAACCCCATCGCGGTAAACCTCATCGCCGAAACGTATGTATAAAGGGACTATCGTAATGTCCAGTTCCCGCGCTATCTCGGGCGGGATGTCTGAACTGCTGTCGGTAATTACCTTCAATACCATAATATCGGCTGCGGTAGGTCAGGTAATTATATAATAGGCTGTATTTGGCTGGCAAGAGCACCATTATTAGGTTTCTTTTGGTTTCGTTTGTTTCACTATCTTAACATCACCCCCTCCGCCCCAGGCGCCCGTTGTATTTCGCCACCAGAGCCACCCCCATCTAAATCTTTCTTCCCGCCCACCCGCCCTCGCGGCATCGTGCTCCAGATCGTTAGTCTCCCCACCCAGTCTCCCCATTTGAAAAAGGGGGATTAAGGGGGATTTAATATAGGAACACAGGAGGTGAGGTAGACAGAAAATCCTTCCTTACCAAGAGAGGAGGATCAAGGTCCTTCGGCTGAAGGGGTTCTTCGAGGGGTAGGGCAATACTATCAACCAACTGCAAATAGAGTCATTCTGATTGGACAAATTAAATACGCTTTAGACAGAAGCGCTTCTGATATACCGGGTTGGCAGTATCTTTTTTTAAGCGTATAATTGTGGTTATAAATGCCAGGGGGCAGGAGGGGAACAAAACGATATGGCATCGGATTTAAGCGAAAGAATTGACACGATGGCACAGTGGATATTTGAGTCGAAGTATCTGGTTGTGTTCACTGGCGCTGGTGTCAGTACTGAGTCGGGACTCCGCGACTTCCGAGGTCCGGACGGCTTATGGACTCGACGGGATAAGGGACTTTCCACCCCTTCCCAGGACTGGACGGCAGTAGAGCCAAACTCCGGGCACATGGCTATTGTTGAGCTTCAGAATCTGGGAAAGCTGGCCTTTCTCATTTCACAGAACGTGGACAACCTGCACCTGAAATCCGGGATTAAGCCCGAACTGCTGGCGGAACTGCACGGTAATATCACCAAAGTTTGCTGTGTAGAATGTGAATTCAAGATGGACAGGTTTGAAGACCAGAAGGAATGTCCGCTCTGTGGCGGCAAGTTGGTGTCCAGCGTGGTAAACTTCGGTCAATCGCTGCCGGTCAAGGACCTGACCGAGTCATACCAGCACTCGCAGAAATGCGACCTTTTTATCGTGGTTGGCTCGAGCCTGGTAGTGACACCGGCGGCAGATATGCCCAGGGTAGCGTTACAAGCCAGGGCGCGACTTGTCATCATCAATCAGGGTGAGACTCCCTTTGATGAGCGTACGGACCTTCGTTTTTCCGAAGCTATCAAAGATGTGCTGCCACCGGCAGTAGAGCGGTTGAAAATTCTTATGGGAAAGGCCTCCTAGTCCTCCCGCCACTCAACTACGGTGCTTGACCAGACACGGCTGACCGCTGTCTCCAGTACCGTCTGCCGCGGTTCCGGGATATCAAATAACGGCGGAAGGGCAGGTGTATCCAGTTTGCCAATATAGGCGCACTGTTTATATAGTAGTTGTATCGTCGTGCGCGCACCACCGTAAACCACATAGTCCAGAACCTTCTCATGTGGTTCCAGTTGTTCCCGGACACGCTGGCAGACGCGGGTGAGAAATGATTCTATCTGCTTATCGCGATGCCGTTCGAACCGGTGTGCTGATGAACCGCCTTTCTTGTGGCGCCCGTGGATGAGACCAGTGCCCACCTTGCTGCTGACAAATTTCTCTCCCTGGCAGACACCGACGGCGTAAGATCCCAGGCGTACGAGAACCAGGGCAATTATATAGTCGTAGCCGATCAGTGAGTGTAATTGTCTTGTGGCGGTGGAGTGGGTGAAGTGCTTCTCCGAAATAGGGAATGGAGGCAGTACCAGGTACTTATGTTCTTTACTCCAGAAAATTACAGCCCCTGTTTTAGAACTGCTCGCCAGTTTGACCAGTTGCGTTAGGACATCCTGCTGAGCAGGTATTTCTTTAAATGTATTATCGATTTCGGTGGCGGGTGAGTGGGGTGGCAGATATAGCGAGCAGGCTTCATCACCGGGACTCGTAGCCAGCATGTCGAGGAAGTCAAGGGTTTTCGTCCGGTTGAGAATTCGTCGTGTCGATATCAGCGTCAACTCCGATACTCATGTGTGGTCGTGATATCGTAATATGTCATTTGATGGCTACAGGCTGATAATCGTAGCTCCATCGCCGCCTTCATTATGACCGCCGGAGCGGAAGGACTTGACCAGCGGGTGTGAGGCGAGGAAGTCCCGCACAATATTGCGTACGGTGCCGGTGCCTATGCCGTGGATAATACGGGCTTCGTTAATACTGGACTGCACCGCGTCATTAAGGTAGCTATCCAGCACTGGCTCCACTTCGTCGGCCCTCTTTCCCCGCAGGTCAAGTGCCAGCGGGGCTGTCCGGACAGCCAGCCGAATTCTGGGTGGGGGAGTGGTTGTGTCTTCAGATGCACTTGTTTTAGCCACGCCGTCCAGGCCGAGCCTCATCTTGGTCTGGCCTGCCAGGACTTCAACCTCCTGAGTTTTTTCCAGCATTGAAAGCACCGTGGCCGTTAGTCCGGCCTCTTTGATCCAGACTGTATCGCCAATTTTCACAGGGCCGGCGTCAGCTGCCTGTATATCTTTCGCCTTTACCTGCCAGGCCTCGCTGTCCAGTTGCTGGCGTACTCCGGCCAGGGTACGCTTCGCCTGCTCTATAACGGTAGCGGACTTTTCCTTACGCAGTTCCATAGCTGCCTGCCGTATCTCTTTGTGGAGTTCTGTCGCCTCGCGTACAATCCGGTCCCGCGCCTCCTGTATGGTTTGCTGTTCCTCGGTTTTCAGGCGTTGCCGCTCTCTATCCAGTTCAGCATTGCGCCGATTTAACTCATCTCGTTCTGTGTCCGCCTCGCGTCTGAGGGCCTCTAATTTTTGCTTCTCTGCCATCAAATTAGCCAGCAGAGTCTCCAGTTCCTGGCTACCCTCTGTTAACATGCCTCTGGCATTATCGATTATTTCAGGGGGTATGCCCAGTCGGGAAGCTGTGGCCATAGCATTGCTGCCGCCGGGGATACCCACTATCAATTTATATGTTGGTGTCAGCGTGATCGGGTCGAATTCCAGCGAGGCATTCTCCAGTCCGGCAGTGGCATGGGCGAAAGCTTTAAGGTCGCTGTAATGCGTGGTAGCCACCGCCATTGTTTCCCGCGACAGGAAGTAGCTCAGGATAGCCCGGGCCAGAGCCGAACCTTCGGCAGGGTCAGTGCTCGTCCCCAGTTCGTCGAGGAGAACCAGACTGTCCCGGGTAGCGCCCCTGATGATGCGGACAACATTGCCCATATGCCAGCTAAAGCTGGAAATCGTCTGTTCGATACTCTGCTCGTCGCCTATGTCGGCGAAAACGCTGTCGAAAATCGGTACTTGACTTTTCGCCGAGGCCGGAATAGGCATACCTGCCTGTGCCATCAGGCTGAGTAATCCGAGGGTTTTCAACGTGACCGTTTTGCCGCCGGTGTTCGGCCCGGTAATCACTAGTATGGAGAAATCACGCCCGATTTCTATAGAAAACGGTACGGCTTTTGCACCGAGCAGTGGATGCCTGGCTTCTATCAGTTTTAAAGTGCAGGCTTTACGTTTACCATCTGCCTTTTTCTCTTTGGCCGGGGCGATAATGGTGGGTTCAGAGGCCTTTATGCTTCTGGCATACCTGGCTT
This sequence comes from uncultured Dehalococcoidaceae bacterium, assembly GCA_964588605.1. Lineage (GTDB taxonomy): Bacteria > Chloroflexota > Dehalococcoidia > Dehalococcoidales > RBG-16-60-22 > CAZLEY01. The sequence goes on from CAZPQB010000068.1 coordinate 10,094, forward strand.
TAGCCAGTACCAGGTCAAGCTCGGCAGTGAGTTCAATACTTCTGGTAATATCGTCACTGTGTGCTCCTACCTCGGTGCTCAGTATACCCAGGATTCTCTCAATCTCACGCCTCTCCTCTATTACCAATTCGCGCAGGGCATTACCGAGTCCTACGGTTGCCGTCGGTTCGACAAATACTGTCGCCCCTGTATTGGATAAATCGTGAACGATTCCCTTTATTTCATGGCGGCATTCAGTCTTAACGAGGATAACGTAGCGGCCTTCCCGCTCGGTTATAATGTCCTCCTGCATTATTCGGCGACCGCGGGGTGACCTGATAATAGCTTCGAGGCGTTCTAGTATCTGCCCGCGCGTTTCTCTTAACTGCTGGCGAATGTTAGCCAGGGTAGGCGATGCGGTATCAAGGACTTCACCCGTAGCGTCCAGGCAGTCGGCTATGTCTTTTTCTATCTGCCGGAGTTCAACAATGCCCCCGGCAATATCCCGGAGCAGCGGAAAATCATCTGATAAACCGCTGAAATAACGACGCAACTCATGGAAGGCCGCCAGAGTATGTTGAACTTCCAGGAGGCTTTGAGGTTCCAGAACACTTTCCAGTGCTGCCATTTTCACCGTTTCGCGGATATCTACGACACCCCCTATAGAGAAGCCTTTGTCCAGACCGAGCAACTCGCGGGCTTCGGCTGTCTGCCTGAGCAATAGGGAAATCCTTTCGTAATCACGTAGCGGTCTCAGGTCGGTGGCCAGTTCATGGCTCGCTGAAAACGACGTATACCCCGCAAGTATCTCCCTTATCCGGGGGAACTCAAGCATTCCAAGGCTCTTATCATCCATAACTCATTCTACCTGTAAGTACGGGTATATTATAACACGATATGGGAAACTCAGCGGCTGAATGGCGGCGGGGTGTATATTTATTCCGACCGGAGCGCCTCAATGGGGTTAAGGCGTGAGGCATTCCAGGCGGGATAAAACCCGAAGAACAGACCTATACCGATTGATACTGAGACAGCCAGAATAACGATATCTAGGGTAACCAGTGTCTCCATTACTCCCATGCTGTCGATGATATAAGAGATTCCCCAGCCTATGATAACCCCGATTATACCACCGGTAAATGTAAGGAGGGCTGCCTCAATCAGGAACTGACTCCATATGTCTCTTTCCCTGGCGCCAAGAGCCTTGCGGATGCCTATCTCCCTGGTCCTTTCCAGCACTGAGACGAGCATGATATTCATTACGCCGATGCCGCCCACCAGCAGGGCAATGGCGGCGATAGCGCCCAGCAGAAGAGTCATCGTTTCCGTGGTTGAAGATATCATTTCTGATATCTCCTGCGTGGACATAATGTTGAAGTCATCATCGACGCCGGGTCCAAGCCGATGTCGGTCACGGAGTAGAGCGGTGGTATCGTCAACAGTTTGTTCCCAGTTCTCATCGTCGGTAGTAGTGAGTGCTATGGTTGACACCACCTTTTCGCCCTGGGGAGTACGCGGTTGTGCCACTGCCTGCTGCATGGCGGTCAGCGGGATATAGATGGCGTCATCGGAGGACATGCCTGGCATACCTCCTCCCTCACTCTCCAGAACGCCGATAACAGTTGCGATAATACCGCCCATACGCATACGCTGGCCTACCGGGTCAGCAGTACCGAAGAGAGTTTCGGCTACATTTGAGCCGATTACAGCTACCTTGCTGCCGCGCTGATACTCCCCCTCGTAGAAGAAGGTGCCACTAGTGATTACCAAATTCTGTACTTCCCAGTACTCGGGGGTCACCCCGGTAATCGAGGAGTTCATGTTCTCACTGCCGACGACTACCTGGAGGTTGCTTGAGTAAGAGGGAGCCACCAGGGACACATTAGAGACCTGTTCAGCTATTGCCTCTGCGTCTTCCATGGTTAATGTTTGCGAGGTGCCGCCTCTAATACCGCCGAAGGTAAATGCGCCGGGGCGGATAATAATCAGGTCTGACCCCATACTTTCGATATTGGAAAGTATGCTTGCTTGAGCGCCCCTCCCTACAGACATCAGGGAAATCACGGCAGCCACACCAATGACGACTCCCAGTATGGTTAAAGAACTCCGCAGCTTGTGAGTGCTCAGTCCGAGCCAGACAGTATTAAAGAAGTTAAGCCACTTTTTCATTAGCTTTCCTCCGTAACAATCTCGCCGTCCTTTAGGTGAATTATACGCTGGCAGTGGCTAGCAATATTAGCATCATGGGTTACCACGACCAGGGTAATGCCCTGCTCGGCATGTAAATTGGTGAGGATGGAAAT
>CAZPQB010000069.1:0-12066 GCA_964588605.1 uncultured Dehalococcoidaceae bacterium
TAGCCGCAACGCTGGTTCAGTACGGAGCGGAGGTGGTCGGGTTCGCCGATAACGGCGACATCGCTCATCGGGATACCATCGCTAGTGGTCATATCATAATACTCTGGGCGGGGCATCATGGCGATATCCGTGTATTTTCTGCCGTTCTCCCAGATTTCATAACTGCCCGAGTCGGCCTTGACCACATGGAACGGCGATTTTTCGGAAAATTTACCGTTAATGATAAGGACGGTGGTGAATAAGCCGGTCACCGGCTGCTCCAGAAGGAAGACGAATCTACCCCTCTTTATGGCCGGGGCGTTCCACTCCCTTTCGAGTTCGTCCTGTAGTTCCGGCGGGACAAGCACCCCATTCGCCTGGAGCTCGGTCTTTATCCTGCCCAGTACACCAGTTTCATCCGTGTAAGTTTTCATTGTCATATTTGACATAACGTATTCTCCTCCTGTATTTAACTAACTCTATTTCCGCTTACCTGATACTATTTAGATAGCTCGTCTAGGTTCCGAATCTGGCCACATCCTTTATAGCGCTGAAACCGCCGCCCCGGACGCAACCGGCCTGACAGGCGCAAAGGTCCAGTCCGTATTTTCTATAGATGGCTACCGCCTTCTCGTAGAGTGAAATCATCCTGTCAGCGCTCGGTGCCTCCATGTCCTCATAGGCAGCGCCTGTGGCGGGACTGTGCGGCACCAGAAATGTCATCACCCCGTGAGAGGCCGCCATCTCGACACCCTTCAGAATTGATTCGTCCTCTTCGCCAATGCCGACGACAGCCACGGTGAACACCTCGTTATCACCGAATATCTCAAGGCATTTTTCCCAGGTCTCGATATACGTTCTTACGGGAATTCTGCCTTTCGCCGGCATCACCTCCTGCCGGAGGCTCACGTCGAAACACTCGATGTTGCAGGAGACCGTGGTGACACCCGCCCGTCTCGCCTCCTTCAGTAGAGAATCGAGAAGCGAATAATCGTCAATCGGTTCGAATTCAAGCATGATGGGGACGTTTGCCCTTGATTGTATCAGTTTTGCCGTCTCCACCAGGTGTTCAAGTCCCTTGCCCTCGGTATTCAGGGTGGCCGTCGTCAGAGACACGTGCTGTGCCACTCCTTCGCTAACCGCTGCCGCAACGGTATCAGCGATTTCTGGCAGGTCTTTCTCAATGTTGGCGTCCCACCAGTGCTGGATGGCGCAAAACCGGCATGCCTCGCCCGTCTGGTGATAGTAACAACGTTGATTCACCACCGAGCGTAAATGCCCCGGCCCCACGACAACCGCCAGCTTGTGCCCGGGAATGCCACTGCCGGTAATGCCGTCATAGAACTCCGGGCGCGGCAGCAACGTGATATCTGTGTACTTCTCATCATCCTTCCAGACTTCATACCGATTGGAGCCGTTCCTGACCAGGTGAAGGGGTGATGCCGCGGCTCGTTTCCCGTTGACGATAAAAGCCGGGACTAGCTCTCCGTTCTTTTCTGGCGATTCAAGACACAAGACCATTCTACCGGTTTTAATGGATGGGGCATCGTATTTTGTTTCCAGTTCGCCGATTAGTTCCTCGGGGATTTGCACGCCCCTCGACTGTAACTCGGCTTTTTTTCTAGCCAATGAATCTGACCTGTTCATAGCCTCGTTCTTAACTAAATTAGTTGCTTGTATCATTTTTATATTTGAGCTAAGAAAATAGTCAGCAATATAGCAGCTGAAATTGCCAGCCGGAATACTGTAAGGGCAGTGAAAGCCCTGAGTTCTTTACCTCTGTTCAGGGCATCCTTATATAACATTAGCCCGCCAATCAGGGCGTAAATACCGGCAGCTATCGCCAGGACGAGGTAGAGAATGCCCAGAGGAGCCAAAAAGACCAGTAATATACCTGATATCAGTGTCAGGCAGGTGAAGATTATGCCAATTTTCACGGCGGCTTGTGGCGAAGGCTTGAAGAAAAGAGCCGGTGGCACCTTGATATCCGGCTTATGCCCGGTATCTGGCATTATATGCGTGGGATAATAAATCATGATGTGGGCTGTCTGCCAGGCAACGCCCAGGATGTAAAGATACCAGGGGAGGAAACTACTGAACAGCGTTTCCGGGGAGAAGGCCGCCCAGCCTCCCAGGTAAATCAGCCCCACGATGGGTGGCAGTGATAAATAGCCGACTTTATCCCGCAGGTAAACGGAATAAAAGCCGCCCAGGAATAGTGCCAGTAGAAGGATATAGAACGTCGTGGGATTAAAGGCCAGCCAGACTATGGCCAGGCTGATGGCAAGCGATACGATTACCACCATTAGTGATTCGCCGGGTCTTACCCTGCCGCTCGGTATGGCGCGGGCCGGCCAGATACGTCTGTCTCGTTCCCGGTCAATATAATCGTTAAAGACATTAACGGCGCATGAGGCAAAGGCTACGGCCAGGAAGCCAAGGAGACACTTTGAGAGCGAAGGATAGCTTCCCATTGCAAGTAAAGCGGCGCTGGCAGCGTTCAGCGGCGTCAAAATAAAGAAGATAGGCCGGATTAACGCCGTAAAGCCTGACAGCCTGTACTTCAGGCTGGATGTATGGCGGACAGCAAATCCCTGACCGGAGCCGGTCAGTGTCGGGGCTTCCTGGCCGATATATGGTGGTGCACTTATTTTAATCGAATTCATCATCAAAACCTTCAGAACCTGTAGTTGATGCCGTACCCGCCCATGGGGTATTCCCAGGATATCGCTCCCTGGTCGCAGATGATGCGGCAGGTTCCGCATTCCAGGCAGCCTTCCCAGGAGAAGACGACGTTGCCATCATCATTCAGAGTGTAGTTTTCCGCGGGGCATATATAGGTGCATAGTTTATGTGGGCACCGGCGGCATACTTCCTGATCAACTTTGATATGCGGTTCATTGCCTACATGGAATAGGTTCAGAGCTAACTTATCGTCGGTCTTCATATAAACGCTATCGCTCCCTTCAAACAATTCCAGAGGAAACTTATGGTTGGACATATTCTGGAGATAAATCGTTGTAGTCTGTTACGGCGTCTCAAAACGGCATTATCACGGGCATAATAATCGCGCAGGTTCGCCCGGAATCTTTTAAGCATTCCGAATTCGTGCCGGCGCTTGGGCATCTCATTCACGGCAAAATAGTCGGTCGCCATCTCGGTTATGGCGTCAAAGTAGCCGTTGAAGAACTCGGGATAGGCCTCGGCGAAGCGGTTCAGCTTCCGGTATCTTTTCAGGTCTTTCATGACGAAGCTTTCGTTCAGGAGTTGCTGATAGTAGGCAAGACTTTTTTCGGAGTAATCGCCTTTCTTCCTGGCCTTAAGTACCGTCTTCGCCGCTGCCTCACCGGAAGCCATGGCGAAGTTGGTGCCCTCGTAATGTATTGAGGCGTTAAGAAAGCGGGCGGCATCGCCGACGATAAGCAGCCCGCCGGTATAATACTTGGGAGTGAAATCATAGCCTCCATCCGGCGCCAGGTGCGCCTGGTATTCCACGGTCTTGCCACCTTTCAGGTAGTTCCTGACGAAAGGGTGCTCCTTGAAATGCTCCATTAATTCTGCCGCTTTGTACCGGCCTGCTGTCAGGGGCTCCACGCTTATCCAGGTGACTACGGATAGGGTATCCAGGTTGGTATAGATATTGCCACCGCCCCATATACCCCTGGTGGCGTCGCCGGCCACGTATTTCAACTCGACACCCTCGTTGCCGCTGAGGCTAAAGCGCTCTTCGATTACCTCGCGGGGAAGTTCGATTATCTCCTTCATGCCCAGAGATACCTGGCGCGGCTTGAACTCCCTCCTCAGGCCGGCTTTCCTGGCGAGGAGAGAATTAACGCCGTCAGCCACAATAATGGCATCGGCGTAGACTTCGCCGTCTTCTCCCCTGGCTTTTACGCCGATGACCTTATTGCCTTCCCACAGTAAATCATCAATCACCGTATCGGTGATAAGCATCGCCCCGGCTTCCTGCGCCTTCCCGGCATACCAGCTATCAAACTTGGACCGATATACGGTAAAGCTGTTATTGTAGGGCGGCTGGTTGTTATCCTCGCTCTCCACGCCGATGGATACCGCGTTATTCTCTGAGATGATGAATATTTTCAGTCCTTTAATATGGCGCTCTACGGGCGCTTCTTCCCAGAAGTTGGGTATGAGGCGGTTGAGGATGGGGGTGTAAAGGATGCCGCCGAAGACATTCTTGGCGCCGGGATGTGCCCCACGCTCTACCAGCAGGACTTCCACTCCCGCCCTGGCCAGGACGTAGGCGGCTGTTGTCCCGGCGGGGCCGGCGCCGACAACGATGACATCGAATTTCTCAGGGTTTCCCATTTTATGCTGCCTATTTCTTGAGTATTTTACCTTCTTGCCCGGAGGGAACCATGCCAATATCGCCTTCATACCCCTGCAGCCTGTATGCCCCTTTTGGCAGGTCTTTCATGTCTTCCTTCTCCACCTTGTATACCTTGCAGAGTAAGCAGGTAAGGTCTGGCGCACCGTACATCGGGTCGAAGTGCTCATTGGAAGTAAGAACGTCGGGACTGGATATGGTCAGTCCATGGAGGGGAGCGGGCTCCTCGGGGTAGAAGCAGTTACCTGTCGCCATAATCACGCGGGGGTCGATGCCGGGGAACACCCGGGCTACCTGTCTGATGCGACCCCTTGGTGACTCAATCCACATCCAGTCGCCATCTTTTATCCCGTACTTTTCGGCTGTCTCGGGGTTGATCTGGGCAATCGGGTAAACCCCGAAGCTTCTCAGCCAGGGAATGTTCCGGTACTGGCTGAGGAAGTAGAACGGCTGGCGGTACCCGGTGGTGAGGACGTAAGGATATTCTTTAGCCAGGTCCGGCGTGGACAAGGGGCTTTCGCCCGGCTCCACGAAGTTTGGCAGCGGGTCGTAACCCAGTCCCTGAAGGACTGTCGAGTATAGCTCCAGCTTTCCGGTAGGGGTGGGGAAACCGCCTCCCTGCCTCCAGTAGTCCGTCTTGTATTTGTAGTAGATTTGCTCCTTGCCTATTCTTGCCTCAACCACTTTCTCGCTGAATTCCTTCCAGGTTATTTTCCCCTGTCTTAATTGATAGTCCAGCATCTCTTCCACGGTGTTCCAGGGCCAGTATTCGGGAGCCACCCTTTTACCTATCTCCAGGGCCACCTTGTTATCCGGCCAAGCCTCGCCCGGGGGCTCAATGCACTTGTTGACGGCTTCAATCATAAAGCGAGGGTGCATGTCAAAAATGTCATCCATTTCCAGGTAATGAGCCGCCGGCAGCACAATATCGGCATGTTCTGCCTGCGGCCCCATAAAGTGGTCAAGCTGCACGAGGAAGAGGTCTTCCTTTTCGAAGGCTTTTATCACGTACTTGGTATTCGCCAGGTGGACTATCTGCTGACCGGCAATGGCAATCCACACCCTTATTCTATCGGGATGGTCTTCCACGATTTCTTTGATGACGGTATCGGAGTGGGAGGTGCGGGCGGCGCCCATTTTATATATATCGCCGCCTCTTATTTTGCTTTTCATTTCGTCCGTTATGGGAATTTCAAAGATGAAGTCTTCCATCAGGCCGGTATCTGGCAGTACCCAGCTCATCATGCTGCCCGGTCTTTCGATGTTGCCCGTTATCCCCAGTAAGTCAACTACGGCTCTCATGGTCTGGCCGCAGTTAGCCTGTCTTTCTATGGAACTGCCAACCTGAATAGTCCCCGGGGTATCTATGGCAAACAGGCGGGCGGCATTTACGATTTTTCCCTCGGGAATCCAGGTAATTTCAGCCACTTTTTGTGGAGGATACTCCTGCACCCTCTCCTTCAATTCGTCGAAGCCGTACGTCCAGTTCTCAACAAACTCCTTGTCGTATATCCCCTCGTTGATGATGACATTCATCATGCCGAGGAGTAGGGCAGCATCGGTGCCGGGTCTGATTTGCAACCATTCCGTTGCCCTTGAGGTCATGGCAGTTGCCCTGGGGTCGATAACAATCAGATTATTCACATGGTCCAGCGATTTCATGAAATAATACGCCATTTCACCGTCGGCACTGCTAATTTCAAGCTGCTTGGCCAGGACTATTTGCGTCTTGGGGTATTCACCGCCCCAGCCGTGGTAGTCGCAATAAAGCCGACCGTAGCCGGTTACCAGTCCGTATATGCCCAGCCTGGGGCTGTGACAGACATAGCCGGGGGTTATCGTGTTACCGGAGCCAATGGACCGGGCCAGGCGGTGAATATAGCGGTTACAGCCCCGGCCCGTTCCCTGGGATACGGCTATGGTATGCGAGCCGTATTTCTCCTTGGCTTCGTTTACCTTTTCGGCGATGGTATCCAGCGCCTCGTCCCAGCTTATCCTCTGCCATTTCCCCTCACCTCTTTTACCCGTCCTTTTCAGTGGGTATTTGAGTCGGTACGGATTGTTAACGTGCTGTAAGGCGGATAGTCCCTTGGCGCACATCGTACCGCCGGTTAGAGTATCCGGATTTCCTTCTACATGAATAATAACGCCGTCCTCGACAGTAACCATGACGCCGCAGCCGCCGTGGCAGCCTTTGCAGGTGGTCTTGACTATCTTCTTTTTACCCATCTAATGGCTCCTCTAAATCCTTAATGGTAAGCGGATGTGGTCACCGGCAGTATTGGATTATGTATACCAGCTTTCAGCAGGACATACTTGAGAGCGACCGCACCCAGTGTATGCAATATAACAGCGGTGATTAACAGCCGAGCCGAGGCTTCCCCGGCAAAGTAACTGAAGACCGATATGGTCAATGGTATGATAATGCCGAGGATAATGACGCCCGCCCAGAAAGGTATCGCCAGTCTCCCTCTCATCAGGAGCATAGCCGAGTATTTAGCCGTCTTTGACGTGTAAGTAGCATTCCAGAGATATACCATTATCAGTACGATGTTAGCAATCAGTACAATACGGCTGCCGGTCTCGATGGCCGCGATATTGACGGAAGTATCGGCCACGCCGACGGCCAGCATCAAAGCAAACCCATCAGCGATGCCGGCCAGGAGTAGAATCGGGGGTAGCATGGCTGTGTTCCAGAACGGAACGCTGCGGCAGTAGCTCATGATGAACCCGCTGTATATACCCACGAAGAAGGCAGCCATGCCGCCCAGTACCCTCAGCGCGATATCCCAGGCTTCCCAGGCGGTACCGGCGAAGACGTTTATAGCAAGGTAGGTAACAACAAGCTGCATAAAAACAATGCCACCAAACAAAATGGTAAATGTGATACCACGGGTAAACCAGGAAGTCTTCCAGGCATCGGTAAAGGGCGGTATTGTCCGCCAGAACCGCAGGGGCTTGCCGAAATAAATAAGATGCGGTGGTAATTTCAGGAACATGATGATAAGCCAGGCAACCAGCATGCCCCACCAGTTGCTGTAAAACAATGAAACCAGGTAGAGGCCGGCCCCAAGCGATGTAAATACCTCGGCAACCCAGACCAGTATACCCTTACGCTCTATCCATTCAGACTGCGGGGTGGGTTTCACCATCCACTCATGGGTTACCATCCACTGACGTAATGCCATCTTCAGGCTCCTCTCCGTCCTTTATCTATGTAATATATTGAAGGGTCGGTATCATATTCGGGATGAAGCTGGAATCCTTTATGATTATGTATGAGCTGCCTTACCTCGCTTTCAGGGTCGTCCAGGTCACCGAAGGTGAGTGCCTCGGCCGGGCAGGTATTGACGCAAGCGGGGGTGGCTTCACGGTCTATTCCCGGTCTGAGTCCCTTGGCCAGCCCGGCATCAATCCTTTCCATGCAGAAGTTGCACTTCTCCGTCGTGCCCATAGTGTGGGGGTATAACCGCTTACCGGCTTTCTCAAACTCGGTCAGTTCGTAGCCGGGGAAATATCCCGTATCCTTGTCCTTGGAGAGGAAAATCCTGTTCTGGTAGGGACAGGCGATGATGCAATACCGGCAGCCAACGCACTTGTCCTGGTCAATCCAGACTATCCCATCCTCTCGCTGTTGTGTGGCATTGGTAGGGCAGACCTTAACACAAGGCGCATCCTGGCAGTGGTTACACCGCACCGGGTACGTCGTCATTTCCTCGGCTGTCTCCTCCCAGGCAAGCAACCTCGACCAGGTTATACCGAGAGGCAGGAAGTGCTCTACCCTGCAGGCGGCAACACAACCGTGACACCTCATACACTTCCTTAAGTCTATGACCATTCCCCATCTCATGTAAGCATATATCCTTCCCTGAGGATATGGTATATATTATGCAAATGAATAAATAAATAAATTTTAATATGCTGGTGTATATTCATTTGCGTATTGTAATAATGAATAATTGCGATAATAATCAATATGTAACTTATGTGACATAGTAACATTAGTTACATATCTTTGTCAATACTTTTTTTATAAATTTGATATAATCAACTGGTATTAGTACGGTTTTTCGCATATCATTCATAAAATTTTAGCTTCGGTTTGACAAAACCGCTTGAGTTACTTACATTATTTCTTAAGCGGTATGTGAATATTCGCCTTTTATTGAGCTGGTGTAATATGGCGGTTAATTTAAAAATACTGGCAAAAATGCAGTATTTTACTGGACTTACTCAGCGTGAGCTTGAGGAGGTCAGTAAGTATATTGCCTTCGAGAAAAGAATTGAGAAGGGGCAGACTCTATTGCTTGAAGGTGACCAGTCCGAATATATGTATTTGATAGTTTCTGGCGCCGTGAAGATATACAAAAGGTCAGCTAACAGAAAAGAACAGATTCTGAATATAGCTTCCACCGGAGAATCGCTCAATGATGTATCAACTTTTGATGGCGGTACTTGCGCTATGGATATGCTGGCGATGACTCCTGTACGTCTCTACGCCATCACCAAAAAAGATATAAAAGCTCTCTTCACGGCATTTCCCAGAGTAGCTCTGAATGTGGCCGGAGTTCTGGCGGCTAAGGTCCGCCGTGACTCGTCTCTGGTGGAGGTACTGTCATTTGACCAGGTTATTAGCCGTTTAGCCCGTCTGATTCTCAAGCAATCCGATGCCGGACAGGGTCTGTTACCGCTTTTTACACAGCAGGACCTGGCGGCCATGGTTGGTACCAGCCGGGTGGTGGTCAACAGGTCTCTGCGGGTTATGGAAGAGAAAGGGGCCATAAGGCTGGAGCGCCGCCGTATTGTTATTATCAATGAAGAGACTTTAAAGAGTCTGGTAAGGTAATCCTTATTACAGGGCACTTTTCGTCCCCTGCTGTTCGGTATTAAGAGAGAAATATCCATTATTTATCAAGTAAACCAAATATGGGCACAATAGAAAGGTAGATTATTATGACAGATGAGGAAGGTAAATTGAAAGCTCACCGTAAGACCAGGCATGCGGCAACTCCGGTTTCGAAAGGAGCCGTCCAGACATTCATAAAAGGGATGGCTCTCGGCGGTCACGGAGCTATGCCCGCCGCCATTGACACCAGAAACGGTAAGATAGTTAGAATCAGGCCATTTCATCTCGACTGGAAATACGACAGGAAAAAATTCAATCCCTGGAAGATTGAGGTACGTGGCAATACCTTTAGACCATCAATAAAAATCTTCCAGCCTCCTTTCAATCTTGCCTACAAAAAGCGTGTTTACTCCCCCAACAGGATTAAATACCCCTTGAAGAGGGTCGATTGGGACCCGAACGGTGAGAGGAACCCGCAGAATCGTGGCAGGAGCAAGTTTAAGAGAATCACCTGGGATGAGGCGACCGACATAATAGCCGGCGAGATAAAAAGGATAAAAGCCGAATACGGTCCGTATGCTATATTGGCGCAGGGAGACGGACACGGAGAGTCTAAAATCGTGCACGCCGCCCATGGCTGCCAGTACGAGTTTCTCAAGCTTCTGGGAGGCAGCACCTTTCAGCAGAGAAGCCCGGATAGCTGGGAGGGGTGGTACTGGGGGGCCAAGCATGTCTGGGGGATGGACAAGACCGTGGGTTTGATGGACCCGCAGACGAATATCGTCAAGGATATGTCGGAAAATTCTGAAATGCTGCTGTTCTGGGGGTGTGACCCGGAAACTACACCATACTTTTATCTGGCGGGTCTACCGAGTCAGCTGAGCTATTTCTGGTCGAAAGCTGGTATAAAGCAAATATACATCTGTCCCGACCTGAACTATGGAGCCGCTGTTCATGCCGATAAATGGATTCCCGTATTACCCAACACAGATGCGGCTCTGCAACTGGCTATAGCCTATATCTGGATAAACGAAGGTACTTACGACAAGGACTATGTAGCCAGGCATACCGTCGGCTTTGAAAAATTCTCAGATTATGTGACGGGAAAAGAAGATGGCATCCCCAAGACACCGGCATGGGCTTCGCCTAAATGCGGTGTGCCGGAATGGACGATTAAAGCACTGGCCAGGGAATTCGCCGTGAAAACCACTTCTATAATACACTCCTTCGGCGGCTCCTATATCCGGGGTCCATATTCGAGCGAGCCGGCTAGGTTGGAAGTAATATTGCTGGGTATGCAGGGACTTGGGAAGCCTGGAGTCCACCAGCAGAGCTGGTGGAAAGGGTTCCCCAGAGCCGTGGAAATGCCGACCGAGACTCCCGCCAGACAGGGTTCCTACTACGGATGGTTCTTCCCTCCTCCACCACAGGTTCTGCCGAAGACCCTTATTCAAAAGGCTATTCTCAGCGATGAGCCCATCAACTGGTACGGAAGTTCGGCACAGGTCTGCCCGACTGAAGACCAGTTTAAGAAATACACCTATCCCATATCCGAAGAGGAGGGCGGCGCGGAAATACACATGGTCTGGAGTGATACTCCATGCCGTACCACTTGCTGGAATGGCGGCAACGATACTGTAGAGGCCCTCCAGAATCCCAAGCTCGAATGCGTTGTCGTCCAGCACCAGTGGCTTGAGAATGACACTCTGCTTGCTGATATCATACTGCCGGTTAATACCAAGCTGGAGGAAGAGGATTTCGGCATAGACCGGGATTCACAGTTCTTCAGTATCTTCCTTGAAGGAAAAAGCATCGAACCTGTGGGCGAGTCCAAGAGCGATTACGAGATAGTGTGCGAAGTAGCCAGAAAGCTCGGCCTGTATGAAGAATTTACCAGAGGTAAAACGGTGGAGGAATGGATAAAATACGGCTACGAAAATTCAAAAATTCAGGGGCTGGTCAGCTGGGAGGAGCTTAAAGAGAAGAAATATTACGTGGTCCCGACGGCTTCCGATTGGGAAAAAGACCCGGCTGGCCTGGTCAGGTTCTACGAGGACCCCGAAAACAATCCCCTGGGAACGCCGTCAGGAAAGCTGGAGTTCTATTCAGAGAGAATCGCCCGGTACTTCCCCGATGACATGGAGAGACCGCCGGTACCGCACTGGATTGAAAAGAGCGTAATGCATGATGAAAGGCTGTCCAGTAAAAGGGCCCGCAGGTATCCCTTATTGTTGATGTCCAATCACCCCAGGTGGAGACTGCATGCTCAGTGTGACGACATATCATGGACGAGAGAAATACCGACATGCAAGGTCAGGGGATTTGACGGCTATATGTATGAGCCCCTGTGGCTTAATCCAGATGAAGCCGCCAGGCGGGGCATTAAGCATGGTGACATCGTTAAAATCTTCAACGAGAGGGGCGCTGTCCTCGGAGGTGCCTACATAACCCAGAGGCTGATGCCCGGGGTTGCCTATATTGACCACGGCGCAAGGTGTGACTGGATAATACCGGGAGAACTTGACCGGGGTGGCGCCATTAACCTTATATCTCCGGAAGGTACTACCTCGACGAATTGTGCCGGGCAGGCCACGAGCGGTTACCTGGTTGAAGTGGAAAAGGTCAGCACGGCCCAGATGGAAGAGTGGAAGCAGCGATATCCTGAGGCGTTCGAAAGAGAGTATGACGCAGCGTCAGGACTTCGATTCAATGCCTGGGTTCAGGGAACTAAGCAGATTTAAACAGCTTCATTTTCTCAAGCAACCGTAAGTATCAGCTCCGACAGGTGCGCTACACCTTCTCTGAGGCGGCGTATTGTCCTGCCAGGCGACCGAAAGTCCAGGCACGGCTGTGACTGAGGCCCGGTATGGTGGTCGGATACTGACTTCCGAAG
>CAZPQB010000070.1:0-12036 GCA_964588605.1 uncultured Dehalococcoidaceae bacterium
TCCTTACGCGGGGTGCCCAGGCTCAGCAGTAGTTCCACGATTTCGTAGTCGTGAAAGCCGGCCAGTCCTGACTTAAGGAACTTATCGCGCAGTCGCTTTCTGTGTCCCAGATGTGTGTCGCCTGAAGTCATTTCGGGTTTCCCCTTAATGAGTCTTGGAGAAATTATATACCTTTTCGCCTTTTCTTAACAGCCTGAACAGGCCATTGCCTGTGATTCTGGATACTATATCCTCTTTTTCTTTTTCCATGTGGTGGTCATTGAAAGAAAGAATACCGTCAGGCTTCAATAACCGGTGCAATTCGGCCAGTACTTTGTCTGGTTCGCTTAAATTGTGAAAAGTATCGTAGAGTAAAACGACATCCAGGCTGCCGTCCGGCAGCCCGGTGGCGCAATCGGAAAGGATAGTCTGTATATTATTCAGATTTCGCTTGTTGGCGGTACTCTGAACTTGCTTAACAGCTAAGGGCTGGATATCCAGGGCGTAGACCTTACCCGAGTCACCGACTAATTGAGCTGCCGGAATCGTGTAACTCCCGGGTCCACAGCCATAGTCAAGTATGTAGAAGCCGGACTTTATACCTACTTCTTTTAGTGTGTCTTCTCGGGGCGATAGTAAGTCCCGGAATTTAAAGCCAAAAGACATGAATTTAAAAGAAATATCGCTCATGGGCTTATCCATTGTTATTAACCCCCTAACCGTATTACTGGTAAGTCTCCACCCTAAAGCCGTCCTCCCCCACCAGTTCCCCCAGCCGCTGCTTGAGCTCCGGGCAGTAATCGGTATGAATATTGGATAGCCTGAGATTGGTAGCTTCCCCGCCGTTGGCTATATTCAACTGTACCTCATCTCCTCCGGGGTATTCCTTCAGGACAGCTATTATCCGGTTAAGGCGGGTGATATCTCCATCCTCATCGCTGGTCTGGTTGATGTTTATTACCAGTCGGTGTTTTTCCACAGGTATGGTACTTGTGTCAGCAGTTATAACCGGAGCCTTAGGCAGAGTCGGTTCAGCTGTGGGAGCGACTTCCTCGTCCTGCGGGATTTGATAGTAATCAACTTTATCGCAGCTAATCTGTACCTGGTCATCCCTTACCCTGACTTTGCCCTGCACAACCAGTTCATTGCCTTCCTGCCACAGTTCATCGGTCTCGGCGTAGACCTTCGGCCAGACCATCACATCCACTTGCCCGCTGAAATCCTCCAGAATAGCGTTGGCGAAGGAACGCCCGTCCTTGGTCAGAAGGTAGCGAGTCGATACCACGCGGCCGGCCGTGATAATGGTCTGTTTATCCAGTTCAGCATCGATGTTGCCACAGAAGATGGCACTGGCAAACCTGCCGCTCAGCACGGGACTGAACGGCTTCTCGGAGAAACCCACGCCCATGAGTTCTTTTTCCCAGGATGCCTTCTCCCGGTCAGAAATATCGGTGGGAGTCAGATCAAGCTCGGGCAGGGGCACCGATGCCTTATCTCCCCAGAGGTCGAACATAGTGGACTGCCCCGTCTCACGGAGACGCTGTTCCCTTTGTGCCAGTGACAGGATGCGGCTGACACTGTTGAGCAAAGTACCGCGATTTTCCAGGGATTCCATGGCTCCCGCTTTTATCAGGCTTTCCATGACTCGCCTGTTTACGGAGCGCAGGTCGCAGCGACGGCACAAATCCTCAATAGATTTGAAATCACCATTTTTATTTCGCTCGTCAATGACGGACTCAATCGATCCCGTGCCCACGTTTTTAATAGCCGATAAGCCGAAGCGGATGGCTGGTTGGCCATTGCCGCTGTCTTCTATGGAGAAATCAAGCTGGCTGCGGTTGATGTCCGGCGGCAGGACCGTGATGTTGAGTCGGCGGCACTCGGCAACGGCATTCGCCACTCTGTCCGATTGTCCGGCATGGATGGTCAGGAAAGCCGTAATGTACTCTGCGGGGTAGTTTGCCTTAAGGTACGCGGTCTGATAGGCAATAAGGGCGTAGCTGACGCTATGCGCCTTGTTAAAGGCATAGCCGGCAAAGGGCTCAATGAGGTCAAAAATACCGGCAGCTATCTCGGCGGAGAACCCTTTCTTCTTGGCACCGGCAAGGAAGCTGCGTCTTTCTTTCTTCATAACCTCAGGAATCTTCTTGCCCATTGCCTTGCGGAAAATATCAGCCTGTCCCAGACTGTAGCCGGCAAAGGCCTGCACGATGAACAGCACCTGGTCCTGATAGACAATCACGCCGTAGGTTTCTTTAAGGATATTTTCCAGAGCCGGATGAGGGTATTTAATGGGCTTACGTCCTTGTTTGGCATCGATGAATGTCGGTATGTGCTCCATGGGCCCGGGCCGGTAGAGGGCTACCATGGCAGCGATATCGCTGAAGTTGGTCGGCTTGAGTTCTTTAATATAGCGGCGCATGCCGGCACCTTCAAGCTGGAACACGCCTACAGTTTCTCCCGAAGAGAGCAGGGCGAACGTTTTGGAATTATCCAGAGGTATATTCAGCAGGTCAATAACATGGTTATGATTCTGGCGGATAATCTCCCTGGCCTTTCCCAGGATGGTAAGGTTAGCCAGTCCGAGGAGGTCCATCTTCAGCAGGCCGATTCGGGCAATGTCTTCCATAGCGAATTGGGTCATTACCGTTTCCTGATTGTCGACGCGGGCGCCTCGTTGCAGGGGGACGTATCTAGTGAGGGACTCCCTGGAGATGACGACACCGGCGGCATGGGTGCTGGCATGGCGGGCAATGCCCTCCACTCTTCTGGCTGAGTTGACCAGGTTACGCACGATTTCGTCTTCCTGATATATGGCCTTCAGTTCATTATTTTCGTCCATGGCTTTGGCCAGGGTCATGTTTGGTGCGTTGGGAACCAGTCTGGCGACGCGGTCAACGTCACTATAAGGCATGCCCAGTGCCCGTCCTACGTCCCTGATGGCGGCTCTGGCTCCCAGGGTGCCGAAGGTAATAATCTGGGCTACGTGGTCCTGTCCGTATTTTTGTGAAACATAGTTGATTACCTCGTCCCGGCGGTCGTCCTGGAAATCAAGGTCTATATCCGGCATTTCCTGACGCTCGACATTGAGGAAGCGTTCAAAGACCAGTCCATTTTCAATGGGGTCGATGGCGGTGATACCCAGGCAGTGCAGGACGATACTGGCGGCGGCACTGCCCCTGACTCCGAAGAGGATGTCATGCTCTTTAACAAATGAGATGATATCCCAGACGACCAGGAAATAGTTGGCGAACTGGGTGTTCTCGATAACATCCAGCTCGTATTCCAAACGCTTTTCTATCTCTGGGGTAGGGTTGGGGTAATAGCGCTGTAGGTTCTGGTGGCAGAGGTCTGCCAGATACTGGTCAGCGCTTTTCCCCTCCGGCAGTTCTATCTCAGGCAGGTGGAGCCGGCCGAACTCCAGGTTCAGGTTGCACATATCAGCGATGCGCCCGGTATTTTCTATAGCCTGGGGAATATCCTGGAAAAGCTCTGCCATCTCCTGCGGACTTTTCAGGTAAAAGAAGTCGCCGGCCATCTTGAGTCGCTTCTCATCATGAATGGAAGAGTTAGTGCCGATGCATAAAAGCAAATCGTGGGCGGAGGCATCCTCTTTGTTAACATAATGTGTGTCATTGGTCGCTACCAGCGGAATATCAAGTTCACCTGACATCTGGATGAGGTGCTTATTTACGGCTTCAAGCTCAGGAATGGGGTGTCTCATGATTTCCAGGTAGAAATCGTTAAAAGTCTCCTTATACCAGAGAGCAGCCTGTTTGGCTTCCTCGTAGCGTCCATTAAGGATTAACTGGGGGATTTCACCGGCAAGGCACGCGCTGAGGGCAACGAGACCCTGATTATATTCTTTCAGCAGCTCTTTGTCTACCCTCGGCCTGTAGTAGAAGCCTTCGAGGTGTGCCTTGGTGGTCAACTGGATTAGATTCTGGTATCCTGTCTGATTCTTGGCAAGGAGAATAAGGTGATTATTATTCTTGTCACTAGCATCACGACGGAAACGGCTGCCCTGAGCGATATAGAATTCGCAGCCGAGAATAGGTTTTATGCCAGCTTCCCGGGCTGTCTGATAGAACTCGATTACCCCGTACATGGCGCCGTGGTCGGTTATGGCCAGGCTTTCCATGCCCAGGTCTCTGGCCTTGGCTACCAGTTGCGGAATGCGGCACATTCCATCGAGCAGGCTGTATTCGGTATGAACGTGGAGGTGGGTAAACATGCTTCTCCCGGCTCTCGGTCTAGACAATTATAGCACAGCAAAGAGCCGTGAAAAACCACAGTAAAACGGGGTGTGAGCAGGATTTCTAGCTTGCCGTAGATTGGGTTAGCGAAGTATAATTACGGTAGTCTATAAGGCTTTTATAGAAATTTATCTGATTGCTGGCATAAGTAGTCCTCACTGAGATATTATCAGGCCATTGCTCTCATCAGAATTTATGTGAAAAGAGACTGTCTATGACAGAAGATTTTACGTCCCCGGCAAAAGGCCGGGTGTTTTATGGCTGGTTCGCGCTGGCTGGCGTAATGCTGGTCATATGCATCGTTGGTGGGGCTTTTGCTAATGCATTTGCGGTATTGCTGCCGGTTATCAGCAGTGAGTTTGAGTGGAGCCGGGGGGCGGTGGCGTTGGCACTGTCACTGGGTATCTTAGCTTTCGGGATACCCAGTCCGCTTTACGGGATTTTCGTAGAAAGGTTCGGGGCAAGGTTTACTATTATCGTGGGTAATTTGCTGGCGGCCGTTGGTTTAGCTGGCGTATATCTGGTACAGGAAGTATGGCATCTGTATTTACTGTATATACTAACGGGTTTGGGGGGAGGCTTCGGGGGCTATATAGCTTGTACTACCGTAGCCAATAACTGGTTTATCAGAAAACGTTCCCTGGCTATGGGATTTTTTACCGCCAGTGCCGGCCTGGGAGGTTTTGTGTTCCCGCCGATGACAACGGCCTTGATTGATGCCATAGGCTGGAGAGAGACTTGGCTAATACTGGCGGGTCTCATTCTGATAGTAGCGGTATTGATTGGCGGCGTTATTCTGGTAAGAAACAAGCCGGAGGATATGGGCTTACTACCGGATAATATGCCGGCGGACGCTATCGTCGAAGCGGAAACAAAAGAAATTCACTCTGGCACAGATGAAGGGCGTACTGGCTGGCATATCAAGCAGGTGCTGCAACAACCCACTACCTGGCTCATTGGGTGTGTGGCCGCCGCCAATGCCTTTACCATGGGACTCATGATGACGCATCAGATAGCCTATATTCAGGATATCGGTTTCAAGGCGATGACGGCAGCCACCACGGTGAGTGTAACGTCGGTTTTTGGTATCACAGGCAGTCTATTATTCGGGACTCTGGGATTAAAATATAAAGTAAGGTATCTGGCAAGTGTCGCTTTTAGTATTCAACTGGTGGGTCTGGCTATCTTATTATCCACCAGGGCACTGGGATTGATTTATATCTACGCGGTCTGTCAGGGGCTGGGCAATGGTGCCCTGATAACAGCACTACCCACATTTGTGGGCGCCTATTATCGGCGTGACCGTTATGCGCGGGTTCTGGGCGTGGTCTTGCCTTTCCAGGTTGTTACCAACGCCATTTCAATGACCGTCGCCGGGATTATATACGATGCTACCAGTGCATATACTGCGGCCTTTGCTATTGCCGCCGTTTTCAGTTTTTCCGGGATAATAATCGCTTATATGACCCGGCCACCCAAGTCGGCATCACTAGAAGCCGTTTGAGGCAATCAGGTCCAAATGTACGATAAGCCGGTGGTGGCCAGGCTATGATTGTCGGATAATTTCCTGCTAGAATTAGAAAATCCAGATATTCTGAAAGAACAGTATTTATGCAGTCAAAGATTATGAGTCCGATAACGAGTCGGGTATTTTACGGCTGGATTGCACTGGCCGGGGCCATGCTTACGGCGTTTACGGCGGGTGGCGCTTTCCTCTACTCATTCGGAGTCTTCCTGCCTGTGATGTGCGCTGAGCTGGAGTGGAGCCGTGCGGTAGTATCGGTGGGATTGTCACTGGGTTTGCTGGCCTTCGGTTTGCCCAGTCCGCTTTTTGGCATGCTTGTTGCCCGGTTCGGACCGAGAATTAACATGGTGTGGGGTAACATACTGGCGGTGCTTGGTCTGGCCGGGATGTACTTTGTCCAGGAAGTGTGGCATGTCTATTTACTGTATAGTTTTATGGGGCTGGGAGCCGGTCTGGGTGGCTATATCGCCTGCACGACGATTGCCAATAACTGGTTTATGAGGAAGCGCCCTCTGGCTATGGGGATTTTCGCGTCGGCGGCAGCCCTGGGTGGTTTTGCCTTCCCACCACTGGCGACAGTTTTAATTTCCTCTTTTGAATGGCGAATATCATGGCTGGTACTGGCGGGAATCGTCTTTGTAGTCGCCGTTTTAATTAGCAGTCTCGTTCTGGTTAGAGATAGGCCTGAGGATATGGGACTGGTGCCTGACGGCATATCGGGTGAACCAATGGAGGAGTCCGTTCTGGTGGACTATTCGTCGAATGGCAGGCCGGGACTTATGGGATGGGAAACGAAGCAAGCTATGAGGGTGCCCACCACGTGGATAATCGCGGCTTTCGCCGCGGCGAACTACTTCGCACTGGGAACCATGGTGGCACATCAGGTAGCCCACGTGCAGGATCTGGGATTCAGTCCCGTAGCCGCGGCATTAACCATGAGTATGGTGTCCGGTATGGGTATTGTTGGCAGGCTGGGATGCGGTGTTCTGGCCTTAAGGTTTAATATCAGGTATCTAGCATTTGTTGGTTTCATAATTCAACTGATAGCCGTGGGTATTCTGATTTCAACCAGGAACCTGGGCCTTATCTACGTCTACGCAGCCCTTTTCGGCATTAGCAATGGTTCGATAATTACCACCATGCCGACCATAATCGGGGAATATTACGGACGCGCCCATTATGCTCAAATTTTAGGGGTGATATTCGCCATAAGCATCGCCGTGGAATCGGCGGCGCCAGCCGTGGCTGGCATTGTCTATGATACCACGGCATCATATACCATAGCCTTTGGAATCGTGGCGGCGTTCAGTCTGGTGGGGCTTGTCTGCGTCTTACTGGCACGGCGGCCCAATTTACCCGGGGTAGGTAATCTGTAGTTTTTTAGTATATGGCAGCTTACTATTCTTTTTGTGGTATGACGGTGTAAAATCTGGGTGTTGTAAATCGAGGACGATTATGAGAATTGCCGCCAAATGGCTTTTTGTCATCTGTCTGCCCGCGCTGCTGCTGACAGCCAGCGTAAGCTGGGCAGTGAACAGCCAGTGGCTTTATCAGTACGGCTTTGACGAATATAATGTTAGCCAGACTACGGGCCTGGCGCAATCAGAGCTGGAAAAAGCCGCGAAAGGACTGATTGACTATTTTAATTCCGGTGAAGAGGCTATCAGTCTTACCGTGATGAAGAATGGCGAGGCGTTCGAGCTATTCAACGCACGCGAGATTGCCCATCTCAGGGATGTCAAGGGGCTGTTCCGGCTGGTTTACTGGGTCTTACTGGGGACAGCGGTATACGCCTGTATATATGCAGGCGTTAGCTTTTTCTGGTGGAAGGACCGAAGGCGGCTGGCGTGGGGACTGGTCGGCGGCGGCGGTCTCACGCTGGTACTGATGCTGGCGCTGGGACTGGTGGCGCTGCTTGACTTCGACTGGCTGTTCCTGCAGTTCCACCTCCTCAGCTTCGCTAATGAACTCTGGATGCTTGACCCGGCTACGGACTATCTCATTATGCTCTTTCCCAGAGGCTTCTGGTTTGATGCGGCGATGTTCTGCGCCCTGGTGACAGCCGTGGGGGCGTTGATACTGGGAGGGGTAGGGTGGTGGCGTTTGAGGAGGATAAGTAAAGACTAAAGCATGATTGCCTAATCCTCGACTTCACCGGGTCGGTAAATAAAGGACGCCGCCAGCAATATGGCTCCAAGTATCAGAATCCCGAGGCTGAACCACTGTAACGGCGCTAGGAAATCGCCATATAGTCCTAGCAGCCACGTTTGTAGCGTTGATGGTAAATCGTCGAGTGGCAGAGTATTCGGCACGAAGTTTCTTAGGACATAGACGCTGGCAAATTCTATTATGCCATAGATAAGGAAGCCGATACCCAGGGTGCGAGTGGAATCCTTCACATTGCGGTGGATGAGGATGATGCCCAGGACAAGCAGCACCATAAAGGCAATCAGAGCGTAGTATCCGGTTCGGAAATAGCTGACATACTGTCTGGCCAGTACGATTTGTTCCATAACGTCTGAGGATATCTCGCTTTCATCAATAACCAGTTCAGACGGTATATCACCGATGAATTCATCATAATACTGCTCGAAATACGGTTTTAGCAGGGCTTCCAACGGACTGGAGAACACGGGCAATAACCCTTTATTCGTTATTTGACTGGCGATATCATCGAAATAGAGGTCAACATATATCTTTAACTGCTCTTCGGACAGGTCGGCGAATTCCGGCGGTAGATATTCTTTAGGTATATTCTCAGCGAATTCATGTAAATGCCGGTAAATATACGGCTTCAGCCCATCATCAAGGGAATCAGAAAGCCATTCGGGCAGCTGTTTTATAGAAACACGCCAGAGGCTATCACGGAGGCTTTCCTTCAAATCCTCCAGTGAGATAGTGATTTCCAGGTCATCCGTCTTCCCTAATAGATAATCGTATCCGGAGTATATAGCATTATTCAGTTGTTCCTTTAGCCAGGGCTCATGGTCGGAGATAACCTCATAGACAGCCTCCTTAAGGAAGAGAATGTCTTCCGGTAGCTCTTCGACAATTTGTTCTTCAGCAGTATCAATAATCAGTTCTGATACATTCATTTTCTCCAGTTCATCGGCAACAAAGTCGGGATTTAGCAGCGTACTGTTTATCATAAGCGCTACGCCGAAAACAGATAGTGACAGGAAAAGCAGCAGGCTTAAGATGCCAATCGCGAAGCCCTTGAGAACCGTCATCCGTACTGTTCCTCCAAAAATTGGCTGTATCGGATGGAGCCGGAGGAGATATCAATATATCTCTAGGATAGTCAATGCCTGGATTATCGCTGTATATTTGAATATAATTCTATCACACCAAGGCCTGAATTGCATCTTGGGGATGGGAGGTTGACGGTAAAGGGGGTATTTAGTAGAATTACATTAGCTGTGGGCGGTTAGCTCAGTTGGTTAGAGCGCTGCGTTGACATCGCAGAGGTCAGTGGTTCAAATCCTCTACCGCCCACCATTTGAAAAACAACATCAGTTTGATTTCAATGAAGTCCTCTCGTTAATCCTCTCTGCAAACCCTAACCTTGCAGCACAGCTAAGACTCCGCCAATTAGATAATGATTCCCTGTTTGATACTTATATCAATGAATTAAAGCTCAAAAACCTATCCCCGTACTACGTCAAGAAAGTGTGGGAGTTATTGTCTAAGTTCAAGGATTACTTAAATCAAAAGCAACCCACACCAGAATTAGCTAAGAGCTTCCTGGCACAATACTTCAATCATAAGCCAAATACGTTTGTCAGGTACTTTACTTATACTCAGGGATTTATGACTTGGTATGGTTCAAAGCTTGATATAAAAGTAAAAGCACCTAGACTCACTCCACCATACCATACAGAGAATCAAATTGAGAGTTTGGTTGAAGCTACAAAGAATAAAAAGACGCACAAGAAATTAGCACTACGTGACTCTCTTTTGATTGAACTAGCAACTACAACGGGAATGAGACGTTCAGAGTTAGCTAGTATTTGTGTGGGGGATATTGACTTTGAAAATAAGAGAATACAGATTACAGGGAAAGGTAATAAGAAGAGAACTATACCGTTACTTGAAAATGTATCAAATAAGCTACAGAGATACTGCCAAGAGAAAGCACCGCATGAAAGTTTATTCGGTTTGAAACCAGCTTGCATATCAAACCAGATACGTATGTTAGCCAAGAAAGCGGGGGTTGATTTACATACTCACTCTTTAAGACACTACTTTGGTACACGTCTTGTTGAAAAGGGAGCCAACATCAGAGCAGTACAAGAGTTGATGGGACATTCATCACTTAGTACCACTCAGGTTTATTTAGGTGTTACTTCAAAGTATCTTGAGAGTGCAGTAAAGCTACTTGAGGAATAAGCACTAAAGTCCCGCCTAGCGTAGAACAGAACAGCAATCAATAGTAAACCATAGCCTACAAAGAACACCCGCCTAGTTTCTTGACTGGTGAAAGTTTGCATTCGTAAAAAGTGGGGTTTTTCGGTACTTATCTAATTCCTTAGAACAGAACAGCCAGTAATTCTATAGAACAGCAAACTGTAAAACTACGTTTTACTGGCAGTTAAACCTTCGGTTTAACAAGTAGGGGAGAGTGTGTGCCCCACGTTGAGCGGAACAGAATGAAGTTTGAAATTTGAGAACAGCGAGAACAGAACGCTACTGTTCAGCCTATGGTTTGCCTTATGTGGAGCTTTTATGTGGGGTATTTATTATATGCCAAAGACAGGAAGCATAGGGACAAATAGGAAAAGGGGAGCACGTAAATTAAACCCTGCGTTTTTTACTAGTAGGAAAAGTTTATCTTTTGCCCACCGCTCCTGATGTTTCAGAGAATAAATATTGCTCCGTATATGTATCTACACGTCCAATTTTGGTATCAAAGATCCATTGCCCATCTATCAAGCGTTGAGGTTCAACTGTCACATCTACGAACACCAGCCATTTGGTTCTTTCAATATCCTCTAACGTACGCCGAATTTCAGAATCAGGAAGGAAATTTTCCCTAATTTGGTCATCTGGGCTTTCTTGGCTCTCGCCGTAGGCTTCCGTCTTAAGCATAGCTGATGAAGCTGTATATTTGTATTCGCAACGCATGGTAGAACTAACGTATTTATACCCATTTGGTAGCGCTTGATTAACATATTGGCAGACCTCAGGAGCAGTCATAGTTGGTTCTAACGGTTTTGGGATTTCCTGACATCCAGTAACCACTATTCCCATTATTAGTAAGGACAGAATAATATAAACTAACTTATTCATTTCCCCACACCTACCCACGGTAAGCTTACTTAAAATGGTAATAAAAAGGTATCCCCCTTTAGTCATAGTATAAAAGTATTGGTTAGGGATACACTATTAAGACCCACAACTACGAACGGGAGTAGGTATTATGGTGTGTCCTCTATACTACTGCCTTATTTGAAGATGGTTAGGGGACAAATAGGAAAGGAGAAGCGCCGCTATATGATTATATAATAACCAAAGCATATTATGTTGATTGCAATTATGTTCAGTGCTAGAATCACAACAAGAATGGCTATAATCAAACCAAGAATTAATGATTATTATGGATTACCATTCACGCAAGAAGAATCGGATTTTACGATTCCGTTTCTTGATGAAGATATTCCTCTATATTTAGACCCTTTTCTGCTATGGAAATCTCCTTCTCAGCAAGATAATGCGTTGCATACAGCTATCCAAAACTCCTTTAATCATTTGGGGTATCTTATAAACAAGGGAAGACAAGCCGAAGCAATTGAAACATTAATTAAGGCTTCAGAATGTTACGAAGTGGGATTGGGTAATTCAAAAAAGAGAAAAGGGACACCAATAGGTCACAAGCTCGCATCGGAGATTCTTTCTCTGTTCAAAGAAATACCGCAAGTAAATAAATCTGGTTTTATTCATTTTGAAGAAATTCAGTTGTATGTTGACCAATTTTCTAAGGACAGAGTTAGCGATATTGCATGTAATTTTATTAAATCCTTTCTGATAGATTTCACGATAGAGCAATGCAATAAATTCAATATACCAATGAACAAAGCCATTATTGAGGTTTATGATTATAGACAGAATGCTTTTATCAAGGAAGATTTGAGTTTACCGCAGAATCCTCAAAATGGCGCACCCATTATCTTGGTTCCCAAGAGATGGCTGAGATATATTCCTTGGATTAATTATGACGACTATGACCTGCCCCCAGTAGTGATACCATCTGTTAACTCGTGATTGTCGTCAAGATAG
>CAZPQB010000071.1:0-11950 GCA_964588605.1 uncultured Dehalococcoidaceae bacterium
GCTTCCAGGAAAAATCCTGGATTTTAGACACTCCCCACTCTTCTTTCTTCTGGATGTCAACGGTTTTCAAAGCCCCCCTGGGGTTCAGGTTTTTAAAAGCCATGTTGGAGAATGAGAAGAGGGGGTGGAGGTGCTTGGAGCGAGGGGCGTAAATTACGGCGCCGAGGAGTAAAATATAATTGAACCACCAGAGGCTTTGATATACCGCTACCAGACTGTCCCGGGATATACCGGCGCTGACCAGGGTGTTAGCCAGGGCCGTGCCCAGAGGCGGCCAGGAACCCGGAACGCCGTAAGCGGCATATCCAAAGCCCTCCATGCCATAATGGAGCAGCATAAGGACGATGATGACGGTAATAAGCGAGGCTTGAGTTATCTTTTCTTCGGTGGTTTCCTCCCTTTTCAGCCTCTCGGGCCTGATAACATACCGCTTGATAATCACCCAGAGCATGGCAATGATGACGAGTATGGCCGCGATGTCCAGAATCGAGAAGAACACCGTCTCAAATGCGCCGCCGCTTAATACCGTAAACAGACCAAAACCTGAACCAAAACCAATAAAGACTAAATAAGCGATAAAGAACAAGCCGAGGCCCCAGAACATGAAAGCGTGTCCGATGGGAGACGGGTCTTTGAGAGTAGCGGCCTTCAGGTTACGCCACTGGGTGAAGGCCAAAGCCAGCATATTGATGAAACGGTAAGCGAGACGGTCAAAGCGATTTTCCGGCCTCCCCAGCTTTAAAAGGCGTATCAGTAAACAAACCCTTTGTATAAATAAACCCAGGGCAATGGCAAACAGGAACCAAAATATGACATATCCGGTAATACCCAAGTAATTTTCAGCCACTGGTGACATCTTATATTTTTATTATACCCCTGTATTATACCGCATCATGACCCTCGCCCAAAAACGTACCGGCCATGATGAGAGTATTTTAATTTCATCATTGAGACACGCCGGAGACCTGGTTGCGGGACACCAAGCACCACCGTGGGTAAATCCTCAGCAGAAATGGCAAAGTACGGTGAATATTGATTTAGACCGCCGTTTTGCCGCCGGGGGAGCAAGCGGACAGTTCACGGAATCAGCAGCTCGATGATACTGGAAACACGGTCAACTTTCTCCAGGTTCTCAATCATGTCCAGCACCTTTTCGGCATTCTCCCTGGACACAGTCCTGCAAAAACTAACGTTATTCCAGAATTTCTCCGTCAGCTCTTCCTGGGTGAGGGGGTAGAGGGGATAGCCTCTCATCTGCGGGTGTTTGAATACCGATGAATATTCCTTGCCGTCCCGCATTTTTAGTTTTAGTTCAGTAGCGCCATTCTTTTGCTGTGTCGGCAGCACCTTTCCCCTGCCGGCGAGCTCGACGACCTCAGGTTCACGTACGGCTTCCCCGGTGTAATGCTCCACTCTGGCACCCTTTCTAATCAGGGCACTGGCGGCACTATAGTAATAATTAAAG
The DNA here is from genome assembly GCA_964588605.1 of uncultured Dehalococcoidaceae bacterium. GTDB lineage: Bacteria > Chloroflexota > Dehalococcoidia > Dehalococcoidales > RBG-16-60-22 > CAZLEY01. Next base: position 1,466 of record CAZPQB010000071.1, read on the forward strand.
AGCGCCTTCGGTTGAGAATCGCCCATCCTGAAGGGCTGATTCAGATAAGAATCAACTTGATGCGGGGCAACACCGATAATCATCTCAGCAATATCCTCTGTATTTATATCATGTTGCTGAAGGATATCAAGCGCACAATCAATCACGTTATGGTTCCCGTAGCAGGAGGCGTACTTTTTATGGCAACCTTTGACATAGAACTGCTTGCCCAGGTCTCTCGTCAACAACTCAGGACGATAACCCGGGCAATAGGAGGCGAAGTACCCCTGCGTGCCCAGCAGCGGGTCTTTGAGTCCAGTGAAGCCTTTGCCTGCCATCTGAACAGACGTGACAGCATTTCTGGCGGCCATGGCACCATATAGTTTAAAGGTATGAACGCCATCCCACAGATTCCGAAAGCTGCCGGCCACCTGGTTGGTGAGAATGCCAAAAGCGTTCATTAACTGAGTCTCATTCAGACCCATCAACCTGCCGGCAAGCGCGGCGGCACCAAAGGCATTCGCCGTGCCTACAGGGTCAAAGGGCTGGTCGAAGCGGAGTTCCTGAGCGATAGCAACCCTTGCCGCCAGGTCGCCGCCCAGTACCACGGCAGAAATAAGGTCTTTACCACTGGCACCTACATACTCGGCCACAGATAGGGCGCAGGGCACCGTGGTACTTTCAACATGCCCCGCGAACCTGCCCTCATTCTGTCCGAAGGGATAAGGTCCCACAACTTCATGGTCGTATGAGCGGCACTGCATACTGTTCATCATAGCGGCATGAGGCAAGGGCACCCTGTCTCCAAGGGCCAGGATGGTAGCTTCCTCACTTCCACCCCATTGCCTAACCAAATCCATCAGAATTGAAGTACCGGGGGCATTAGCCCCGCTTACGGTCACAGCCACAATGTCAATTAACTGGTTCTTGGCATCCCGTAAAACGTCACGGCTAAAGTCCTCAAACCTGGTATCCAGTACATTGTGAATTAACTCCTGGGTAATCGTGGCCATAAAATTCCTCCTTTTCTAATTGCCGATATCACGGTTGTACCGCCTCTTACACCGTTGCCACAGTGAAAATAGCCCTGGGAGCTCATGAACGATAATTCCCGGCATGATGGGGATATATCTAATTATAGCTCCCGGGGCACTCTCCAATCAATGACAAAGACGAATATTGATAATCCCTGAAAACGCTTGCCTTGTTAAGCCTTATACGGGATAAAAAAGTCGACCAATAGCGCCCCTTTATAAGCACTGTTCCAGACCCAGTTCGGTTAATTTCTCCCTGGTGGGTATACCCTCCTCACTCCATCCCCTGACAGAATAGTATTCACTTAGCATTGCCCCAAGGTTGGGGAGATTCCCCCTGGTGCCACCCGATGCCAGCCTGTGGGTGAGAATCCGCGCCGGTAAGAAGTCGTCTTTGCGACTGATACCGCGTTTCACGCTGAACACGCGCTTTAAATTATGGATGCGCTCTCCCGTCAGAAGAAACTCATCAAAGGTCATATCCCACCCGGTGGCACTGTTGAGCACGGCCAGAAAATCTGAAGGCTGTATCTCCGGATGCATGCTTAAAAAGAGGCAAACGGTAATAGAGTCCATGAGACAGCTAAAATCCTGCGTCTTGGCCACCAGCCTGCCCTTTCCCTCGGTATCAAAGCGACTTAAGGCGACGGGGAAGCCCAGTTCTGGGGAAGTCCGGGGATTATCCAGCTCCATGCAGTTCTCCAGGTGATCAGCCCCGGCCGTCTCCATATGGGCAGCCCCGATGCTGCCGGTGGCATACCCCAGCGCATGGCTTCCGAGAGACCGCGGGTCGTGGGCGGGAAACTCCAGGCCCTTCACGTGCATGGCATATTCGGGGGCAGTTCCTCCAATGTGTTCCGCCGCCCTTTTCACGCCCTCCCCTAATAATTCCCCGAATCCTTCACGCTCACCTATCTTTCTCAAGACTTCCATCATAGCCTGATGGTTGCCCCAGTTGAGCTCGATCCCGTCAGTATCATCCCTGGTAAGCAGCCCTTTCTCAAAGCATTCCATGGCGAAGGAGATAACAGCCCCAGCCGATATTGTATCTATGCCGTACTTATTGCAGAGGGAGTACGCCTGCTGTAAGACCTCAGTGTTAGCTATATAGCAGTTGGTACCCAGAGGACCCCAGGCCTCCCATACCATATGTCTTTCGCCACCGGCAAGCTTGTACGACTCGAGACAGCTATTGGAGCAATGTGCGCAGTACAGGGGCTCCGCTTCGCGTATGGCTTCCGGGTAGACATAGCCCTCATCAAAAGAACCTTCCGACCAGTTTTTCACCGGCACGCGGCCAAATGTGAAGAAACTTTTAAATATTTGCGTGTCACCGGCCAGTCGCTCCTCGAGCTTCCGGTTCCGGCAAAAAGTTAGCATTTTCCGCACACCCTCTTTAAACTTATCTTCATCATAGAAACTGAGGGGCAGCGTGCCTCTGGCAGCAATAGCCTTGAGCCTCTTCGACCCCATTACCGCCCCCAGGCCACACCTGGCGGCGGCTCGCCCCTGCTTGCCGTCATTCATAACCCCGGCAATCTTTACCAATCTCTCACCAGCCACCCCGATACAGGCAACGCTGGCCCGGCTATCGGCCTCCTGCTGGATAAGGTCAGATACCTCCCAGGTATCTTTACCCCATACATGGGCGGCATCACGGATTTCCGCTTTCCCATTATTTATCCAGAGGTATACAGGCTTGCTTGCCTGACCTTTGACCACGATACCATCAAGTCCGGCATGCCTCAGCTCATCGGCAAAGTAACCACCGGCATGAGCCTGACCCCAGATACCGGTGGCCGGGGATATCCCGGCAACAATATAACGACTGCTCTTAGGCAGGATACTGCCCGTAAGCGGACCCGTCATGAAGAGCAACTCATTCTCCGGTGATAACGGGTCGGTATCAGGCGTCGTTTCATCCCAGAGTATCTTAGCGGCTAAACCAACACCACCAATGTATTTTCTGGCGGTCGGTTCATCCAGGTATTCAAAATCGATATTTCCAGTGGTCAAATCAAGGCGCAGGATTTTTCCGTTGTAACCTTTCAGCATCTGGCGTTCCCTCCCTGCAATATCAACATATTAATAAAATCATTCTTCAAATTTTCTTATATATATATCGTCACCATTTATAGCACAGCCTGCTACTGGACACTTTAGCTGGATGAATTAGCCGCGTCAAGCAGGATATGATTTTTAACACGGGATGTAAGAATATTGGGAGAATTATATACAGCGCGTCCTTTCCACGAATGTAGAAAGCACAAAATAGATTAGACTATAGACACGACTTAACTGAATGAATTAAGTTATAATATTTAGGAAATACAAAAGAGACGACTATCGAGATGTCCAGAATTATATTGACCTGTATATCTGTATTTTTGGTTATCCTGACCTTTACCTGTACTGCCTGCACCCAATCACCAGCAGGTTCCCGGGAAGGTGATGGTTTCGCCATTTATCTGACTAAAGAAGATATCCCCCCAACCCAGATGGAAGCCTTAAGCCATGTAAATATCGCAGAACAGCCTATTATATCGATTGAAGATGTCATCACCTACAATGCTCAAACACACGAGATAGAGCTCACCGATACAGCGTTTGAACGTATCTCTCAGCTAGAAGTGCCGGTCAGCGGAAAGTCGTTTTTGGTTTGCATCGATAAGGAGCCTGTATACTGGGGGGCTTTCTGGACGCCGCTATCTTCCATGTCATTTGACGGCGTTACCATCTGGAAACCACCTGGCTCCCAAGAACCAAAAGTAATAACCCTTGAGCTGGGTTATCCGTCCCCATCTTTTTACAGTGGTGAAGACCCAAGGAATAACGTGGTAATAATGAAATCGCTGGAGCAGGCTGGCAAGTTAATCAACAAGCTATCAATAAATGAAGTGGATAAGCTACCCCATTCTCTGAAAGGATACGAGTTGTATTCCTGGGAAGAAGATAACCAGTGGCATTTTACTTTGATTACAGGTACCAATCGTACCAAGACGATGGAAGAAATAACTTCTAAAGAAGATATTATCTCTGAAACTGGATGGGTAAATATCCAAGTGGTGGGTGCAGATACTATCAAAGATGTTCTCAGCCGACTACCCAAAGGTGAGTCAGTCTCCTGGTGTGATGAGTTGCATATAGGGCAATTAACAGAGACACACGTCGACCTACAGTTGCCGCCGGAGCAGATTGCAGATGAGATCAAGGAATACGCTGAGCAGTGCGCCCTGGATTTTGCAGTTACAATAAGACCATCTGCTGGTTGAGCTTAACACTAAAATACAGCCATAATACCATCACCTTTAAGATGAAGGAGGCATTAATGAAGGAAAAAAGTATATTTGACCTTTCGGGCAGGGTGGCTCTGGTTACCGGTGGAGGTAGCGGTCTGGGGCGAGCCTTTTGTGAAGCAATGGCCAAGTACGGGGCTGATGTTGCCTGCGTTGGTCGTACGGAGCTAAAGTTAAAAGAAACCGCTGAGCTTGCCGGCAGGTTTGGACATAAGACAATAGTCATCAAAGCCGACGTCTCCAAACCGGACGAAGTTGAACATATGGTAAATGAGGCAGTGTCAAAACTCGGTACCATTGACATCCTGTTTAACAATGCCGGCATCGCTAACCCGGCAACCAGGGTCGGCGAGACGCCGGTTGAGGATTGGGATGAAGTTATAGCTATTAACCTGAGAGGGGTGTTCCTGTGCATGCGGGCCGTATTACCGCTAATGGTGAAACAAAGGAGGGGCAGCATCATCAATATATCATCAATCGGTGCCTATGGAGGTGCCGAACCCGAAGTGGCCCCCGCAGCCTACGGTGCTTCCAAAGCCGGGGTCATCGCTCTGACCAAGTTTGCCGCCGTTGAATATGCCAAGGACGGCATCAGGATTAATAGCATAGCTCCCGGTATGCATCATACTAATCTCGGGGTTGACGCGGATCCCGAACGTGCAAAGCAGAGGGAGCAATTTATAGAGAAACTGGTCTCCATGAACGTCCCCATGGGACGACAAGCCGAGCCGGGTGAACTTGAAGGACTGGCGGTATTTCTGGCTTCGGATGCTTCAAGTTTTGTCACCGGTCAGGTATTTGTTCAGGACGGCGGGCAATTAGCCAAAATATAAACACATCTCCGGCAAGGGGAAATTCTCAGGAAGTATGCAAAAGGAGGTTTTCATGGCAACAGAGGAACTGGAAAAAAAGGTAACGAAACTGGAAAACAGACTAAAGACTCTGGAGGACATCGAAGATATAAAGAAATTCCATCTGAATTACATCTATTTATATAACAACCATCAGCATGAAGAGATGGCCTCCTGTTTTGCCGAAGACGCGGTACTGGATACCGGGGTATTCGCGGTGGCCCGAGGTAAGGAGGAAATTACCAGAGTATTCAGGGATGATATTCCTACGGTCAACAACTGGGCTACGGCGCATGTTGTTGTCCAGCCTGTTATCACGGTTGATGGAAACAGGGCCAAGGGCACCTGGACGATGTTTTTATGCTTTTTTGACGTTGATACGCCGAAAGGACCGGGGGTAAGGATGTATCAGGCACTGCATGAGTGCGAATATGTTAAGGTTAAAGGGGAATGGAAGTACAGCTCGGTGAAATTTATCTGTCCCTGGCCGCCACAGCTGGAATGCAGACCCAAAGCGACCTAGTCCCTGGCAGTATATTGACCGCACGGTAGTATTTTTGGTATATATTAAACGTACCTTGATATATATATCTCTAAAGTATACTATCGCTTATATCACGGCATTTGATGGCAGCAAACGGTACCAGTTGAGGTGAAAAAATGAGCAAATTATGAATGCTGAATATAAGATAGGTGATATCAGGCAGAATTTCTATTAAAGGAGGAAAATCAGAATGGTGATAAAAACGGTTACCAGCGAAAAGGAGGCCGCCTGCCAGGAGCTCAAGAAGGCAATTGGAGCCGAAAAGGTAAGAGATGACGAGATAACCCTGGTCACTCACGGCAGGATAAACCACGGCTTCGATCCGAGCATTCCTTACCAGAAGCCCAGCATGGTGGTCTTCCCCGAGTCCAGAGAGGACGTAATCGAGACTCTCAAGATTGCCAATAAGTACAAAATATCGGTTAATCCTGTGGGTACCGCCCAGATGGGTATTCCAACGGCAGAGGGTGATATCATTTTAGACCAGCGGCGCCGGGACAAGATAATCGAGATAAGCACCGACTCCGGATATGCGATTCTAGAGCCCGGCGTTACTCACGACCAGCTCACCTCGGCACTGAGAGGGACGGGGTACAAGTGCGAAGTCGGCACGATGACGGGTTCGGCCACCGTCCTTGCCGGGGGACTGGGGAGAGGTTCGAAGAGCTTTTCCAACAGGCATCTCAGTTCCATCCTTGACCTTGAGGTCGTCCTCCCCGACGGGACCATTTTCAATACCGGTTCCATGATGTACCCCGGCGTCGGCCCCCACCTGAGGTACGCGGGGTACCCCGACCTGGCCGGTCTGTACACCGGCGCCGCGGGCACGCTGGGCGTTATCACCAAGTTTGCCGTCAGGCTCCACCCCGTTAATGAGGTATCCAAAGTTCATATAGCCGGATTCAGTAACTTCTCGGACGCCGTCGATTACGTCAAAGACCTTGTTAACCACAACATCCCGGAGCACTGCATCATCTGGAACTGGCACATGTATCAAACCTGGCCCCTCGATGCCGAGGGTATGAAAACCGTCATGCCCGAAATCCTGAAGATGGACATCCTGAAACCACCGGAAGGGACGCCCTACAGCATGGTCACTTCCTTCCTGTCCGGCTATGAAGAGCAGGTGGAATTCTACGAGAAAATGTGCGCCAAGATAGCCCAGAAATACCACGGCCGGGCTTACCCGCAGGAAGAGGTTGAAAAACGGTGGCCTCAGACCATGGCCGGCCTGAAGCAGCAGTATGAGGAATACAGCTACCGTGAAGGCACGCACTGGAGTCGGGGAAGGTGGTCCGGCTTCGTCGTCTTCGCCGAGCCCAAAGACATCAAGGAAGTGGAGAAATTATGTGCGAAGGAATTTTCGGAGCTGGGGCCGAGAGCCCGTCCGATTAACAACTACGCCCATCCCTTTGACTACGGCCGTACCTTCCTTTTCCGCTACGCCGGCTTCCCCGAAACCGATGACGTCGAAACGCGACAGAAAATCGCTAAAAAGACCGTGGAAATCTGCACTGAGGCATTGAAGAGATACCGCGCCATCCCCATAGCGGGGACGGGAGAGATGCCGGGGGAAAAGGCCTATCTGAGCGTCCTCAGTCGTATTAAGAAAGCGCTCGACCCCAATAACATTCTTAACCAGGCGGCCGGGGCACGCATGTATAAGGAGGAAGAAGAATGAAATTAGCCGCTACTTTAGAAGACGTACAAGCTGCATCATCTACCTGTCTCAGGTGTTCCTGGTGCGCTTACGGGCCCTGGCCCGAGAATCTCCCCCTGTGCCCGATTTACTGGCATGAACCATCCTTTACCTTCACCGGCGGAGGCTACCTTTTCCTGGCCATGGCTCTGCTGGAGAACAAAATAGATTTCAACCAGTCTGTAGCCGACTACGCCTACAGCTGCGCCGGCTGTCTTGCCTGCGATACCAAGTGCGCCGTGATTCGTTCTCATAAATCCCATCTCCACATCATGGACGCCATCCGCCTCCTGAGAAGCGAATCCGTCAAGAGGGGTTTCGTACCGGAGGGTGCCGCCAGGAAGATATACGACGAGGTCAGGAAAACGGGAGACTACGGACAGGTGAGTGAACTCAAGCTGCCTGAGAAGATAAAAAACGATAAGGCGGATACGGTCATCTTCGCCGAATGCTCACACGCCGGTTCTCAGAAAGATATCTCCAAATCCACTATCAGGCTGCTGGAAAAGATTGGCAGCCCGGTCTCGCAGTTTGCGGAAAAGGGATGCTGCGGCTCGACTCTCTATGACCTCGGTTTCTGGGAGCAACTGGAGCCGCTGGTCAAAGCCAACTGGGGGAAGATGAAACCTTTGAAAGATAAAACGTTTGTTTTTATGAATCCTCACTGCCAGGAGTTTATGGTAAACAGATACCCGGAAATACTCCCCGATTACAGCGCCGTCAAGAACCAGCACATCAGCCAGCTTTTAGCCGATGCTTTTAAGAATGGCAAGCTGAAGAGCAAAAATACAGGCAAGGTAAAAGTCAGCTATCATGACCCCTGCTACCTGGGGAGGGGATTGAAAATATATGATGCCCCCAGAGAGGTTTTGGCCGCCCTGGATGGAGTGGAACTGGTGGAGATGAAAAGAAATCGGGAGAATTCCTTCTGCTGCGGCGCCAGGGCGCTGGGCGATTACGTCCCCAATCTATCTGAAGACACCGCCCGAGAAAGGGTAAAGGAGTTTGAGGCTACCGGGGCCGACCTGCTGATAACCGCCTGTGCCTACTGCAAGGACAGCTTCCAGAAAGTAATGTCCGAAAAAGACAAAGGACGAGTTAAAGATTTGACTGAGCTCGTTGACGAGAGGACTTGATAGACACGTGAATATTACCGCGAATTACGGAGGATATAATGTTTGACTTCTATAAGTATGCTGAGACGTTTAATTCAGGCGATGACAAAGCGATGGTGGAAGGGTTCTGGGTGGATGACATGGTGGTAGCAACGGGTCAGGGTAACGAAGAAGGGATACTGGCGAAGGGCAAAGAGGACTGGCTCAAGTTCCTGGAAGCGGTCCATGACGGCGTTCGTGAAATCATGCGTATTCAGACCCTGATACAGGATGAAAACAACATCTTTGCGGAAATCGACATGGACTTCCATGCCTCGAAAGAAAGGCCTGATTATGCCTTTGGTCATCTCAAGCCGGGCGACTTTATAACCGTCAAGATGTTCGCTCTCTATTACCTTCGCGGCGACAAAATCGCAGTGCTGAAGCTGGCTTACTGGCCAGCCAATGTCGGGGTCAGCGACCCACCGACCCGGAGTTTTGGTCCACCCCCTCCCATCGTCGGCAAAGTCCGTAAAATTTTCTAAAGCCGGTCCCGGGCGCCTGAACTGACAGGTAATTAATCACAAACGGGCAATCCAGTTTGTGGTATGGGTCAAAATAGTATAGAAAGCATGCTAAGAATTTATACCATATTCCGAACAGGAGGAGAGTGTCATGTCAACAAAAACTGAAAATCTTAAAGCCGATATAGTGGTAATCGGTGGTGGTGGTGCCGGTCTGGCGGCGGCGCTGGCGGCGGCGGAAAACGGGTGTAAAAGCATAATAGTGCTGGAGAAGGCAGGCTCCGCGGCTGGCAGCACGGTCATGGCCCACGACATTTTCGGTGCGGAAAGCCCCGTCCAGAAACGACAGGGTGTCGATGCCCGCAAAGACGACCTCTTTAAGACAGCGATGGAATGGGCCCACTGGACGAAAATTAATCCCAGGCTAGTACGCGCTTTTATCGACAAATCGGGGGACACGATCGGGTGGCTGGAGAAAAAGGGGATAAATTTTGAACTTATTCAATTTTACCCCAATCAGGTACCGCTGGTCAGGCACTCGGTAATCGGGCATGGTGCCGCACTGATGAAAACCCTGCGTAATAGTTGCCAGGAAGCGGGGGTGAAAATACTTACCCGGACACCCGCCAAAAAAATACTGCGTGATGACAAAGGCAAAGTCACCGGGGTTGAGGCGGTAACGAAGGAAGGGGGAAAACTCACCGTCACGGCCAGAAGCGTTATCATGGCCAGTGGCGGCTATGGCAACAATAAGGAAATGCTCAAGAAATACTGCCCGTACTACCACGATAATATGACCTACGACGGACCGGCTAACAACACCGGAGACGGGATAATAATGGCCAACGAAATAGGAGCCGATACGGCCGGCCTGGGCGCACTTAACCTGCACGGGCCTTTCCTCACACCCAAGTCAGCCGAAGAAGTTATGGTCCTGGACACTCCGGGATTTGATGGAAAACCACTGAGGATATCGTTATGGCTTATCGCCTGGGAGCCTGAGACAATCTGGGTGAACAAAAAAGGCCAGCGATTCGTCGATGAAGGTTACAACCTCTCTTTCTTTACCTACGGAAACGCGGTTGCCATGCAACCGGATGGCATCACCTATACGCTCCTTGACAGCAAGACACTTAAAACAATGGAAGAACAGGGATTCATCAGGCCTGGAGCCGCCAATCGCGCGGTCTGGTTGCCAGTCGTAGCCGCTACCCCGATGCCCGGGCTGGAAAGAGAAGCCAAGAAACAGGCGGATAAAGGTATTTTGAAGATTTCCAGTTCCTGGGACGAGATTGCGAAATGGATGGGAGCCAAACCCGAGGTCCTGAAAGCGACGGTAGACGAATACAATGCTGCCTGTGACCAGCACCATGACGGTCTTTTCGCCAAAGAACCAAGATATCTATGGCCGTTGCGCAATCCCCCTTACTACGCTATCAAAGGTCACGCGGCCATCTGCGATGC
>CAZPQB010000072.1:0-11941 GCA_964588605.1 uncultured Dehalococcoidaceae bacterium
AAGTGGGAGGGGATTTATCACCTGGAAACGGAGCCCCTGAGAGCAATGAACGGGGCGCAGAGGACAATCAGCGGTATGGCGGATAATGGCCTGGTATATGTCTCTAAGTCTGTAGTGAATAAGTACAACGACCCGGACCTTCCGCGTAGCAGTTGGGACGCTCCTGGAAATAGCTCTGGCTCGTTTGAGTTCAACTTAAATCCATCAAAGCTCTACTTTGGTCCGTAGTCCAAAATATTTTAAGGTGAGTTAGCGAAACAGAGCATCGTTTCAGGTGGAGTTAGCCTCTGCTATAACTCTCCGTCAGCGAATAATCAATAGTTTTATGCCTACGTTTCGATATGTCTCGATGCATAGGATAACTCTATGTCCCAATCATTATCTATGACTTTATGAGCTCTTTTTTACTTACTATCACTGATTTAGTACTTAAAGTTATAGGTGTTTGGTGCTCATGCATTAACAGAGGGGTTTCACCCCTTTTAAACTCCAACGTGTGGTAGGTAAATTTTTAAGGGGTGGCGAGAAGTTACCGGATAATTGTAAAATAATACAGGGACTCGCCACCTGTATTTTGGGATAGTACCAGACATCGTAGAAAGAAGGTTAGCATTCAGGATGGACAAGGAGACACTGGCAACCGCCAAGGATGAGAGCCAAACAACTCAGGAAGAACCCCAGGTTATCGAAGAGATAATTGTTGAAGAGCTCAGTATCGACGGCGTCTGCGGAGTTTATTAAACATGGTATGCCGACTGGCCGAAAACGTCCAGGTACGGAAGGAAAGCTGGGGCCTGCTCTTTTACTCGCAACATCGACATAAGGTCTGCTTCGTGAAAAGCGGCGACTGGCTCAACCCGGAGCATTTTGACGGCACCTGGACGTTGGATGATATTACCGATGACATTGCCAGGCGCACCGGCACCCCGGCCGAGATTATTGAACGCTCCATACCGAAATTAACCGAGCGCCTGACGGCGAACAGGATGATCGTCAATGAATTATGCTGACTGGCCATTATCCGCCCCGGTAAACATCACCTGGGAAATCACCCATCAATGCAACCTGAATTGTATCCACTGCCTCTCCAGCAGCAGCACCGCATCACCCGGTGAGCTTAATCTGGACGAGTGTCTGTCTACCGTTGACCAGCTGGCGGCGCTCAAGATATTTGAGATTAATTTCGGCGGCGGAGAACCCTTACTTATTAAGCATTTCATCCCCCTGCTGCGCTATATCCATGAAAAAGGCATCGTCACCTGCATCAGCACCAACGGCACCGCGCTTACGGACGAGGCGATAGCCTGCTTCACGGACAATCCACTGGTTAATGTCCAGGTAAGCCTTGACGGCGCTACCCCCGAAGTCAACGACCGGATACGCGGCCAGGGAACATTCCACCGTATTATCAGGGGGATGGAACTCCTGGCCGGTAAAAATATCTCCCTCAGCATCAATACCGTTGTCACCTCTCTCAACTTTACGCAGCTAAGCCAGCTCAAAAAACTGGCCGGCTCTTACGGGGCCCGGCTGCGCGTTTCCCGGTTTCGTCCATCGGGAAGGGCCAGAGAAAGCTGGGAGATGCTGAGGCTCAACGCCGCACAGTTGAGAGACCTCTCTGACTGGCTGGGCGATGACCCATCCATTTTAACCGGCGACTCCTTCTTTTCTATTTCTCAGGATGGTAGAAGGCAGCTCGGGCTTGATATGTGCGGCGCCTGCAAGATGACCTGCTGCATCGACCCCTGCGGCTTAGTTTATCCCTGCGCCTTCATGCAGGAAAAAGAGTTCTGCGGCGGCAACCTGAGGGAGACCGCCTTTAAAGATATCTGGGATAACTCGGAAGTCTTTAACTATTTCCGGCATCTTGAACCCGCAGCCTGCCGCGAGTGCCCCCGCTTCAGCAAGTGCCGGGGTGGTTGCCCCGCCGTGGCTTACTTCGTCAGCAGGGACCTCAATAGTGCCGACCCCGAATGCCTGGCGAACTGGAGCCAGAATGTATTATCCGCACCGTCAGTCGAAGGCCAGATATAGTATTATTAACAGGGGAAAGCGTTATGTACGGGCAATTTAAATATCTGTTTTCACCGCTCCAGATAGGCCAGACCGTGGTGCCGAACCGTATCTCTTTTTCATCCCACCTGACCAACTTCGCCGAGTGTAATTTACCCGGCGAGCGGCACGTCTACTACCTGGCGGAGCGGGCTAAAGGCGGCACCGGCCTGATAATCACCGAGGAGCAGTCCGTGCACCCCACCGACCACGCCTATGAGAAGCTCATTGATGCCTTTAAGCCAGAGGCCGTGCCCGGCTACCGCCGCATATGCCGTGCCGTCCACGAATATGAAACCAAGATATTTGCCCAGCTAAACCACAACGGTGGTCAGGGAGACGGCACCAATTCCAGGCTTCCGGTCTGGGCACCCTCCCCGGTCGCGGACGTCATGTTCCGGGAAGTCCCCAAGGAAATGGAGCCAGAAGACATCAGGGAAGTTGTTGATTACTTCTGCCGGTCGGCTATCCACGTGCGGGAAGGCGGTTTCGACGGCATTGAGCTTCAGCTCGGGCACAGCTCCCTGATAAGGCAGTTCCTGTCACCCCTGTCAAACGTCCGCACCGATGAGTACGGCGGCAGCCTAGAGAACCGGATGAGGTTCGCCCTGGAAGTAATCGAGGCTGTTCGGAAGACGGTCAGTCAGGACTATACCCTGGGGATACGCCTCTGCGCCGACGAGTTGATTTCCGGCGGCCTTACCCTGGATGACACCAGGGAGATGGCACGCATTTTTGAAGATACGGGGAAAATCGACTTCATGGACCTGAGTGTGGCGACATTCTATAATCTCCATATGGTCGGCGGCACCATGCATACCCCGCTGGGATATACCATACCGCTGGCCGCGGGCATAAAAGAGGTGGTCAATCTGCCTGTTTTCGCCACCGGCAGGATTAATGACCCCGTCATGGCCGAAAGGATCCTGGCGGACGGCCAGGCTGACATGATTGGTATGGTACGCGCTCAAATTTGCGACCCTGAGTTAGCCAATAAAGCCAGAGAAGGCCGCCTGGAAGAAATCCGTTATTGCGTTGCCGATAATCAGGGGTGCTACGCACGTATCTCCGCCAACAAGACCATTGGCTGTATCCAAAACCCGAATATCGGTTATGAAAAAACGCTGGGTATCGACTCCATCAAGCCGGCACCACTTAAGAAAAGGGTATTGATTGTCGGCGGGGGACCGGCCGGCCTACGTGCCGCCGAGATTGCCGCTCAGCGTGGCCACCAGGTAACCCTCTACGAAAAGAAGGACAAACTGGGAGGGCAGATTGCTATTGCCGCCCTGGGCGCGGGTCGGGAAGAGCTGGAGTCCGTTATTCGCAACGAGGAAAACCAGCTCAAGATACTGCCCGTGGAGATAGTCCTGAACAGGGAAGTCAACGCCGAATTTGTCCTGGAACAGAATCCCGATGTGGTCATTATCGCCACCGGTTCGGTGCCCAAGGAATGCCCGGTGCCAGGCGCCGACGGCCCGAACATCTTCAACGTCTGGCAGGTCCTTCTGGGTGAAGCCAGCCTAGGTAAGAAAATCCTTTTTATCGACTATGACGGGCATCACCAGGCAACAGCCACGGCTGAATTTATCGCCGACCAGGGCAAGGATGTCCATATGCTCACCTCTTCCCTGTTCGTCGGGCAGGACCTCGGCCCCGTACAGGACATGAACCTCACCCGGCAGCGTCTCCTGCAGAAGGGCGTCACCTTTACGACGGACTACGCCGTCATGGAAATCAAGGGACTGGAAGTAAACGGCTTTAACGTCTATTCCAACGAGTGGTATACCATCAGTGGCTACGACTCCATCGTGCTGGCCATGGGAAACCGTGTGGAAGATGCCCTTTACAAGGCCCTGAAGGGTAAGGTCAAGGAACTTTACCGTATTGGAGATTGCGTGGCGCCCCGCAAGATAGATATGGCGATACTCGAAGGCGACAAGGTGGGCAGACTGATTTAGCCCCCAGGAGATGAACGTTAACGTGGCCAAACCAAGAGAAATCTGGGTGTTGCCGGAGATAGACAGCAACGCCGAAGAAATCAGCAAACTGAGCCTCGGGCTTCTTACCGAGGCCAGATATATTGCGGACAGGGTTGATGGCTCGGTTACGGCGCTGGTACTTGGCGACCAGAGCCAGGACTATTCCGCGATTTTGGGTAAGTATGGCGTAAACAGCGCTTGCGTATTTAGAGACCCTGCCCTTAGATACTACTCCGCCGAGGCATACTCAGCCTCGCTACTACCAAGAATACAGGCAGACAAACCCTGGCTTTTCCTGATGGGAAACACCACCATCGGCCGGGAGCTGGCCCCCCGGCTGGCGGCGTTACTGGAAACAGGCGTGATTTCGAATTGCGCCAGGATGGACCTCTCCCATCCGGAGAGTCCGAAGTTCTACCGTTACGTCTACGGCGACCAGCTATATCAGGAGGTCATCTTTCAGACAGACCATACTATGGTAGTGACCATGGATGTGAGAGTCTTAAACGTGGCCCCAGTTGCCAAAAATACCAGAGTAAAAACCCTGGAAATCGAACCGGCATTAGCTGTCGAGTCGCTAAGGACAAAGCATCTGGCCTTCCTGCCGGCGGATTATCAAACTGTAGACGTTACCGAAGCTGATACTATTGTCGCTGCGGGCATGGGAGCCGCCACCGATGAGCTTTTGCCTCTGGTTGAAGAACTGGCCGGTCTGATTGAAGGGGCCATCGGCACCACCAGGCCGGTTGTTGACGGCGGCAGCATCCCCAGGGAGCGCATGATTGGCCAGACCGGCAAGGTGGTCAGCCCGGAGCTTTACCTGGCTCTGGGGATATCGGGAGCGACTCACCACGTCGGCGGCATTCAGGATTCGGGGAAAATCGTTTCTATAAACCGCGACCGTAAGGCGGCTATTTTCCAGAACTCGGACGTGGGCGTGGCCGCTGACCTGAAAGATGTATTGCCCGTATTGATTGATAAAATCAAAAAGGCCCGGGAAGATGGCAAAATACTTTGACGTTGTTATTATAGGAGCCGGGCCGGCCGGCAGCATGGCGGCCCTCAAACTGGCGCGCGCCGGACTGAACGTCTGTATGCTGGAAAGGGGCAGGCACCCCGGCGCCAAGAATATGTTCGGCGGCCTTCTCCACAACACCCCCGTTCTTAACGAAATGCTCCCTTCCTTCTGGGAAAAGGCGCCCCTGGAACGGCACGTCTATAAAAAAGTGCTGGCTTTCATGACCCCGGAATCGGCTGTATCCCTGACTTTTGAAAACGAAAATTTCGAGCGGCCACCGTACAACGGCTATACCGTCTTCCGGCCCGCCTTTGATAACTGGCTCGCCGGTGAGGCCGTTAAAGAAGGGGCTCTCCTGCTCAACGACTGCACGGCCGAGGACCTTATTAAGAAAGATGGGCAGGTTGCCGGCGTCACCGTTAAAGGCAGGGAGGGTGAGCTGAGAGGCAATATTGTCATCGCCGCCGATGGTGTCCTTTCCTTTATGGCGAAGAAGGCCGGCCTGAGGGGAGACCTGCAAAGCGCCGATATGGGCCTGGGCATCAAACTCCTCCTGGGCCTGCCCGAAGCGACCATCAACGAGCGTTTCCATCTTGTAAGGGATGAAGGCGCCGATATCAGCTTCGTGGGCATACCCCAGGGGCTACAGGGTGGTAGTTTCCTTTACACCAACCGGGAGAGTATCTCTATCGGCATGGTGGTGCATCTCGACTCCCTGAGGGCATCGGGTAAAGCCCCATATGAGGTCCTGGATGAGCTATTACGGCACCCGCAGGTAAGAAAACTGATTAAAGGCGCCACGCCGCTAGAATACTCGGCACACCTTATCTCCGAAGGCGGTATTCAGGCCATGCCGCAGCTTTACACGGCGGGGATGATGGTGGCGGGAGATGCCGCCGGCCTGTGCTATACCAACGGCATCAACCTGGAAGGAATCAATCTGGCAATGACCTCCGGGGTGCTGGCTGCCGAGACGGCTCTTAAAGCCATTGAGTCCGGGGACTACAGCGCCCGGACGCTTTCACTGTATAAAAAGAAGCTGGATGACAGCTTTATCATCAAGGATATGAAGACATTCAGAAACGCCGTCGGCATGATGCACATGGAACGCCTGTTTCAGGCTTACCCTCAGGTTCTCGCCGGTATACTTGAGAAGCTGTACAGGGTCGATGGTACCCCCAGGTCGAAGCTGCTACGCCTCGCCCGGAAAGAGGCGCTGAAAAAAGTCGGGCTGACAAACCTGGTTGCCGACGGCATTAAGATTGGCAGGGCTTTGCTATGAATATAGAGAACTTACCGCAACTGACGCAGTTCCAGGTTGACGAGCAGCCCCACATCATCCTGAACAAGGAGATATGCCGTTCCTGCGACCACCGCGCCTGTGTCCGGTCCTGCCCGGCCAACTGCTACACCTTTGATGAAGAGACAAAACTGATGACCGTCGTCTACGAGACATGCCTGGAGTGCGGCACCTGTTACGTAGTCTGTGATAAAGGGGCTATAGACTGGAGCTATCCCCGGGGCGGCTACGGGGTTTGCTTCCGGCTGACATAGAACTATGAAGATTGTAGTCTGTCTAAAAGAAGTTGTTGATTCGAAACTGAGTCTTGATTCAGGCTTGATGAACGCGGTTGTCTTCCGCGAAGGGCTGCCGCTCAGGCTCAACCCGAATGACGCCGGGGCACTGACCATGGCGCTTGACCTCAAGTCGCCGGATAAGGCAGCTCAGGTTGAAATCACCGTCATCTCTATCCTTCCGGAAAGGGTGGAAAGCTACTTAAGGCAGGGGCTGGCGCTGGGGGCAGACACGGCGATACGCATATGGGGCGAGGGTTTCGGGGGACTGTCTCCCTGGCAGAAGGCAAAGCTGTTGTCCAGAGTCGTATCGCTGTCAGGCACCGACCTCGTTTTGACGGGAGCCAGAAGCATGGATACCGGCAACGGTCAGATAGGCCCCCTGATAGCGGCCTGGCTCGACCTGCCATGTACCGGCGAAGTCGTCAGCCTCGAGCTAAACAGCGAGCAAAAGAGTATCAACCTCGTCAGAGACATCGGCAAGGGAGAACGGGAAGAAATACAATGCTCCTTGCCCGCCGTCGCTACTGTAAGGGGGGAAGGAGGGAGGTTGCCTTACGCGTCTCTGGATAAGCTCCTGGAGAGCCAGTACCGTGAAGTAACCCGGCTCTCCCTGAACGACCTGAATATATCCCCTGCGGAGCTTAAAAAAGACCCCACCAGGATTACCGGGCTTCTGTACCCAAGGCCCAGGCCCAAGAAAGTGCCCACGCCGGAGAGCTCGTTACCGGCATTCGAACGAATCCTGAATCTGCTGGAGGGCGGCATTTCAAAGCGACAGGGAATGATGCTCGAAGGCAGCAGCCAGGAACTGGCCGACCAGCTTTTTGAGCTTCTCATAGTCGAAGGAGTCATTAAACCGGTCACAGGTTGATGAAAGGGTTTGGCTTTTCATTAGCGGATAACACCTCTTTGAGAGAAGACGCTGACGGCTATTATCTGCTTTCCAGGATACCCCTGAGAATCCTCCGCCTGAACAAATCCCTCTTCCTGCTCCTCAAACATCTCCAGGAAGGAGGCGGCCTCTCCGAGTTCGCCGGCCAGAACCCCCGCCTTAAGGAGCCGCATCTGCTCAGAGGGCTGCTCTCTCTAACGTCCCGGGGATACCTGAAACTGGAAAGAACAGGTGAAATTGAAGACTATCCCAGCGTCTCTGTAATTGTGCCCGTCAAAGACCAGGTGGAGGATTTACTCGACTGCCTTATATCGCTGTCGGGCCTCGATTACCCCGAAGATAAGCTGGAAGTGCTCGTTGTGGATGACGGCTCGGAAGGTGATATCTCCCAGTATGCTTCCTCCGAAATTAAAGTCATCAGGCTGGCTGAGTCAAGAGGCCCGGCTGTCTGCCGCAACATCGGGGTCGCCAACACCCAGGGCGACATCCTGGCCTTTCTGGACGACGACTGCATAGCCCGGGAAAACTGGCTGAAGGAGCTCACGCCGTTTTTCCAGGCAGAGACTGTAGGTGCCGTAGGCGGTTACGTGGAAGGCTATTATCAGGACGGCTTTTTAGACCGGTACGAAGCGGTCTCTTCGCCCCTGAATATGGGAAAACGGCTCTTGCTCGAAGGCAATACGGAGTCCACTTTCTACGTACCGACGGCAAATCTGCTGGTCACCAGGGAAGCTTTAATGGAAATCCGTGGTTTTACACCCGGAATGCATATAGGCGAGGATGTGGACTTTTGCTGGCGATTGAGAAATTTCGGCTACACCCTTCTCTACGCTCCCTGCGGTAGAGTCGCCCACAAGCACCGCAATGACCTTGACAAAATGCTGGCACGGCGTGGCGACTACGGTCAATCGGAAGCCAGCCTCTACCGCTATCACCGCGATAAAAAGAAGACATTCCTCATCTCTATTTATACCGGCCTCTTCTTCCTTGCCCTGACCCTGGCCATGCTGCTGATGAATCCCTACCCGCTCATCGCCATCCCGCTCGTATTCGGATATGACGTTCTTCGAAAGTCCGCCACCCTGAAGAAGTATAAAATGGCGCTTCCTTTCCGGCAGATAGCCCATTCCATCCTCAGAAGCTATCTCTCTTTCTGTTATTTCGCCTTTTTCCACCTGGTCCGGTATTATCTGATTTTAATATTCGCACTCGGCTTCTTACTCAACTCCCTCTGGCTTTTCGGCGGACTGGCAATACTGCTCACGTCCATCGTGGATTACACTGTTAAAAAGCCGAGCCTGGCCTATCCTGTCTTCCTCCTTTTTTATATCCTGGAGCATCTGGCCTACCAGATAGGCGTCTTCTGGGGTTGCCTGAAGCTAAGATATTTCGGTTCATATATCATTTCCTTCAAGCGTGCCTAGTTCCCGTAACCTGATATCTGTTATATTAAGAATGGAGAATGAATACAGGTAACAGACTCAATTATTACCAGGCAGCCACCAGACTGCTGCGTAACGCCCTCAGATTTCGCTATGCAAAGCTGACAGGAGCCCCTCTAAAGCCCGCGGTGGTCAGCCTGGCGGTAACCAATCGCTGCAATTCCCACTGTATCATGTGCACCATGTGGAAAATTGCCCGGGAGACGCCTGATATCAAGAGCCTGGAGATGCCCGGGGACGAGATAATAAAGTTACTGGCCCGCCCCCTGTTCTCGGGACTGGTGGAGCTGGACCTGACCGGCGGTGAACCGCACCTCAGGGATGACCTGGTTGACATTGTCCTCCGGGCTGGCAGACTAAAGAAAGATTATTTCCCTGGTCTGAAAAGCATCATTATTGCCTCTAACGGTCTCTTGCCCGAACGAATAGTCTCCAATTACGAAAAGATGCTGGAAGGTCTGAGAGACACCGATATCGACCTGGTCAGTGTCGCCTCTATCGACGGTATTGGCGAAACTCATGATAAAATCAGGGGAACCAGGGGGGCTTTCGAGCTGGGCACCAGGACCATCAGCGGCCTCCTGGAACTCAGAAAGAAATACGCCAACTATCATATCGGACTGAAAACAACGGTCCTGCCTGATAACATTGATATGCTTGATGATATTCTGGATTTCGCCCGGGAAAGGGGACTCTTCCACATAATCTCGCCGGCTTTCTTCACGGAAACGAGGTTCAGAAATGAGGCCAAAAGAGAGGCGTTAAGCCTGGGCCACGCCGAATACGCGAAGCTTCTGAAATTCTACAGCCGAAATGAACTGGAGACGAACTACTTCTACTCAAGGGCGCGGATTTTCCTGGCTAACGGGCGCAAGCCATGGACGTGCACGGCGTTACAGAATTATCTGTTCATCGAGTTCGATGGCAAAGTGTATCCCTGCGAATTGCTCTCCGGGGCAATCGGCGATGTAAAGAAAAAAGGTATTGAAGATATCTGGAACGGCAAATTGGCCCACTCCTGGCGAAGGCGAATCGGCAAAACGGAACACTGCCGAAAATGCATCGAGCCCGGCGCTATCCGCTACAGCGCCGTCACCGAGGGTCTGAGCTACCTCGGGCACCTGCTGAAGCTGGGCAGGCGCAAATTCAGCGAATCCCTGCACGGAGAAGGTTTTGTAAAATACCTCCGTAGATGACTGCCAGATTACCGGATGTCTTTATAGAATATTCCGGCTATCAGCTGTCAATCAAACTTGATTACTCAGCGCAATATTGAATATCTGAGTTCGGATAGACGACTACCTTTGCCTCTGGACTGTGGCTGTCTTTGAGCAGCTTCAGAACACTATTCCAATCGTGCATCATAAATACCCTGTCCGTAGCCTCAAGATAGCGCTTGCTGGAGAGCTCTGGATACTCACTGAAGACGATTAGCCTGTTCACATTCGATGGTGGGTTCATTTGCAGTTGTAACTGACCGCCGATTTCATTCCCGAAAGGCCCCATCAGGTAGTGAGTAATCTGGCCTTCCGGCGCATTGGCGATAAGGACAACATCCCCACCCCGCTGACTCACCGCCGGGAAGGCGATTAGCAGGCCGGAAATCGCCTCATTGGCCTTGGCAAAGGTATTGGCAATGACGATGTCTTTATCCTTTACGGTTGGCGTGAGATAATGAGTCCTGGCCTCATTAAGAGCGACAGCAAAGGTTGGATTGGGAGCCCCGGCGAAGATAACCGCCGTCTCACCCCACATATTAACAACAGCGTCTATTTTCATGTCCAGTCCGACGATGTCCGCAGCTTCGTCAATATCGCGGCGGCGGGGGTTGTTTTCCAGGGCGCACATGCCCGTAACCGTATCCTTGACTTCCACCTGCCGGGTAGATGCCCGTGAAGTATGCATGGCCACTATCGTGCCGTAGGCCGCCACCCCCGGCAGCACTATCTTGCTGCCGCCGCCGAATCCGGCCATGATATGCGGGACGATGGAGCCGATGCCTATCTTCAGGTCGCACTTCATTACCTCGGCATTGATACGTATCTTGGTGCCGGAACTGGTCGTCCCTGCGTAAACGCATTTTCCATACGGGGCATGGTTATAGACCGGGAACCGCGCCAGGACATCCTCGCCCAGCTTTTTCACGAAATCGGCACGGTTCATGGCGGCGTGACAGCCACAGGCAGCGATGAATCGGACCTGATTATCTTTTATGCCGGCGGCGGCCAGCTCCTCAAGGACATGGGGCACAATCTCGGCCACCCTGGTGACACGCGCCATATCGTCGAAAATTATGACCACCTCTTTCTTACCGCGGGCATATTCCCGCAGCGGCAGCATACCGATTGGATTGTCAACAGCGTCTTTAATCCTGGCGGGCTCCAGGTGCGGACGATTATACCCCGCCATGTTGCAGACCTCCACCTGCCAGCTTTCGGGTAACGTTAGCTCTAGCTCTTTGACACCGTGCCAGGCGAGCTGGGGCAAGATAATATTATTTGACAAATCAGACCTCCTGTACTAAATCCTGAAGCGTGATACCTAGACGGCCAATCCCAGCGAATGGATGGCAAATTCGGCGTGACCGAGAATCTCCGCCCTGGTTATCTTCCCGGAGGCAACCTCGATGATTTCCCTGAAAATCCGTTCACCGACACTCTCTATTGTTTCGGCACCATCAAGTATATCACCAGCATTGATGTCTATATTCTCCTTCATACGTTGGTAAATGCCACTGTTGGACGAAACCTTTATCACCGGGACAGTCGGCGCTCCCAGCGGTGTGCCCCGCCCGGTGGTAAAAACGATGACCTGAGCGCTGCCGGCAATCATACCCGTATTGCAGACAGCATCATGGGCAGGGCTGTCCATGATAACAAGCCCTTTTTCGGAAGGTTTCTCGGCGTAACATATCACCTGCCTGATTTTTGATGTGCCGCCCTTGAGTACGGCCCCCAGTGATTTTTCCTCCAATGTG
>CAZPQB010000073.1:0-11792 GCA_964588605.1 uncultured Dehalococcoidaceae bacterium
ATAATATGCCAATTATCTTTTTGCCCAAAAAACGCTATTATGCTATCGGCAATACCAGGACCAACAGCAGGAATATCAAGTAGATTATCCCTGGAAGCTTTTGCCAGCCTATAAAAATTACCAAAATGTTCTGCTAATATCTCAGACGTCTCTGCTCCTATATGGCGTATACCCAACCCCAAAATTACTCTGGATAATGGTGCTTCTTTACTATCCTCAAGCTGCCCAAATAGTTTATCAACACTCTGTGCTCCAAGCGTTTCCAACGTTCTAACCTCATCCCAAGTGATTTTTTGGTTAATTCTAGATTCACTTAACACCTCTGGAAGAAGTTTGATAAGCTCTACCACCTTATTTTGTAGGGTTTCAATTTGTGTCTGGGTTAAGCCATAAACCTTAATCAAGTTTGTCTTTTGTTTGTCTGTTAGCGTTTCACTAGATAATTTTTTAAACAAACCGCTAGGTTTAGTATCTTTTTTAACAGGAATATTAGAGGATTCCATAAAATCATTCATTTTTTTGGCTAGCTTATCAATTATATTTGTAATTTCGCTTTTTATATCTAAGAGTTCTTCTCTCTTCAGGAAGTATAAATCTGAGATATCATGAACTAGCCCTAGCTTGTATAATGCGGGAATTCTCTTTTCTCCCAACCCATCAATGTCCATGACTACACGCGATGCGAAGTGCTCGATGCGCTGCTGCGCCTGGGCGGGGCAGGCGGCGTTGGGACAATAGTACATGACCTCGCCCTCTGGCCTGACAATATCATGACCGCATTCTGGGCAGACTGGGTTACCATCTTTGTCTTTCAGCTTTTCCAGGAGGCTGAATTCCTTCTCGCTGCCGCTGCGTTTGCTGGTAATCGGGCCGACGACCTCCGGTATTACTTCACCGGCACGCTGGATGATGACGGTATCGCCGATACGGATATCCTTGCGCCTGATGTCGTCTTCGTTGTGCAGGGCTGCCTGTTTAATGGTAACGCCTCCTACCGAGACCGGCTCCAGTATGGCGTAGGGGTTGAGTGTGCCCGTCCGGCCGACGTTGATACCGATGTCTATCAGGCGGGTAGTACCCTGGACAGCCGGGAACTTGTAGGCTATCGCCCACCGTGGCTCGCGCCCTACATCTCCCAGTCGTTCGTGTAAATCCAGTTGGTTTATCTTAACAACGATGCCGTCAGCCTCGTACTGGAGGCTTTCCCGTTTCTCCTCCCAGGTCTTGTGGTAGTCCTCGACCTCCTCAATGCTTTTCAGCAGGCGGTTATTGGGATTCACCTTAAAGCCGAGTGATTTGAGGTATTCCATAGTTTCCCAATGGGTCGGCGGGACTGCCCTGCCCTCGGCGTAGCCGAGCATGTAGACATAGATGTCCAGAGGCCGCCTGGCGGTGATACGCGAGTCCAGCTGGCGTACTGAGCCGGCGGCGGCATTCCTGGGGTTGGCGAAGAGGGGCAGGCCTTCTTCCGCCCGCTCTTGGTTGAGTCTGTGGAAGCCTGTTTTGGAAAGATATACTTCTCCGCGAACTTCGAAACGGGGAGGGGAGTCTCCGGGTACGGAGAGGGGTATGCTTCTGATGGTTTTCAGGTTCTGGGTAATGTTCTCTCCACGGAAGCCGTCGCCGCGGGTGGCCCCGGTGGTCAGCTGGCCGTCAATGTAGGTGAGGGCTACCGCCAGTCCGTCAATTTTATGCTCGCCGACAAAATCAAATCGTGCGTTGCCCAGTAGCTTCACCGTCCGCGTGTGCCAGGCTTGAAGCTCGTCATTGGAGAAGGCGTTACCCAGGGAAAGCAGGGGGAGGGGGTGCTCGACAACCCCGAAAGCTTCTACCGGGGCGGCACCAACACGCTGTGTCGGGGAGTCCGGGGTGAGGAACTGGGGGTATCGTTCTTCCAGTTCTTTTAGTTCACGCATCAGGTCGTCATATTCGGCGTCGCTGATTTCCGGGCTGTCCAGGACGTAGTAGCGGTAATTATGATGGTTTATTTCGGCCTTCAGCTTTTCGATTATTGCCTTGGCATCTTCGGGACTGACCAAGTGATTCCCTCGTCTCGAAATTCTCCCTAAAGTATAGCACAGGGGAACAGTGGACAAAAGACGGAGGAAACAACTGTTATCTGATGCTTGGATTTTACGTAATATTCATTTTTACATTACATATTTTTATGATATGTTTTTACCGCAAATAATATGCTGAATATATTATATGTGCCCGGGCTTATGAGTAAGATAGGTATGTAAAAAGATACGACGATGCTTCTTGATTGGCAGTACAAATTGAAAGCTTTCCTTAACACCGCGGTGAAAGACCACCAGGTAGGAGCGTGGGATATCCTCCTGAAAATGGTCTATATATCTCTGCAATTACTTGACCTTGAGATGACACTTATAGCTTCACAATTCGGCTTTCCGGAACTGAATCCATTTATCAGAGCATTAATGATATCACCGTTCCATCTGCTTTTGATCAAAGTCGGTATACCGCTATTGATTTGCTTATTTGTGCCCGGGAGGTTTCTTATACCGGGTATTGCGTTACTGGCCGGCATTATCTGCTGGAATACGAAAGAGCTGTTAGTCCTGCTGTTCTGAGATTGTCGTCCCTCTTTCAATACGTGGCTGTTCTAGAGACTTCCAGCGGTTACATTAATACCTTGAGTCCTTGTCAACACGTATCACTTCAAAAATTACCGGATTGTCCGGGTCGGGGCAGGCCACTCTTACCTTGTCCGGGCCGCTTTCCCAGGGAAAGGAACCGCCGAATTCTAGTGACTCGGCGAAGGGGAAAAGCGTGTAGAATGCCCAGGAACACATTCCGAATGGAGTCGTTTGTCCGATGACGAACTCATCTCCGACCTTATGGCCGGCTTCACAGGTGCCTTCCTGTGATATTACTCTGGCAACTATCTTCGTCATGTTGTCCTCCAGAAGCTCCGTATGTCATTTGTCCTGTAATTCGGCGTGTTGAATATCCAGAAAGCGTACATCTCCTCTTATTAGCTTCCTGCTTTTTGTTATTTTGAGTCGATTCCGAAAGATGGGGCCGTTAATGACAAATGTATGGTATTCCCCACTTTCTCCGCAGAGTGTGATACCCCTGGTCTGGTGTAGTTCCCCTAGTCGCTTGATAAAAGCTGTATCTATCTCCTGTCCCAGTACCTCTTCGCCGAAGAACTCCGCCCGGGCGGCGACGACGATGGCTTCAAAGTCAAGGCCTACGAATTCTCTCAGTATTTCTTCCTGGCTCTTTCCCCACAGTGGAAGATAAGGCGTGATATCCACCTTTTGGCAGGTGCTTTCTACCCACTGCCGGTGTTCTTCGAGGTCGATATCGCCGAAAACACCGCCGTCTATGCCGTCGTTTTTCAGGGTAAGCACCATGTTCTGGAATTCGACTTCGTAGTCAGTCAGGCTCGTCCGCCTTTGCACCAGCGGGATACCGATTGCCTGTGCCTGTGTCTCCAGCAGTACTGGAGCCTGGCCATGGGTCCAGGAGCGTTTGCCGTCCTCGGTTATCATATTGGCC
This sequence comes from uncultured Dehalococcoidaceae bacterium, assembly GCA_964588605.1. Classification (GTDB taxonomy): domain Bacteria; phylum Chloroflexota; class Dehalococcoidia; order Dehalococcoidales; family RBG-16-60-22; genus CAZLEY01. The sequence continues at coordinate 3,529 of CAZPQB010000073.1, forward strand.
AGGTAACGTACTTCCAGGCCGCCGGTCATTGCTAGATAGCCGGCCAGGCAGCTATCTTTGCCGCCGCTCCACGAGATAAAGACCTGTGACATGCTAACTCCTAGGTCTTAAGATGGGAAATATCATTCAATAAGCTTAATACGGCTCCCTGAGGATAGGTCTCTATAACGCTGACTGAAGCTAGATTAAGTCGCATATTACGCCAGTGCTCCAGGCCTATGGCCAGCAGATGGCAAATCATCAGCCGCAACGTGCCGGCGTGAGATACGATAAGTATCGTTTGTTCGGGCTGGTGTTTGTGCAGCCGTTTCAGGAACTTCTGCACCCGCCTATCGAGTTCATCGAGGCTTTCGCCGCCCGGGAATTTCGGCCTTATGGCCCATTTGCTCAGTACCTCAGCTATGTGAGGATGACGCTCGCTTATTTCCTCAAAAGTCAGTCCCTCAATAACGCCGAAATTAATCTCATTTAGCTCGGTGCAGGTGGTAACATCAGTATTTTGCTTTGAAGCGATGATTTCGGCGGTAAGGCGAGTACGACTCAGCTTGCTGGCGTAAGCAACGTCTATCTTTTCTGTTGCCAGACGGTCCCGTAACTTCTCTGCCTGGATGATGCCTTCGGTGCTCAGCTCAACATCAGTCGCTCCCCAGAACCTTTCACTGCTATTTAGCGCGGTGTTGCCGTGTCTGACCAAAATCAATCTGGACAAATATCCCTCCTGGCAGGGCCAGCTGTGAGAGCTGACAAGATAAGCCGGATTCTACAGACCGTTTCTATTTCTCTTCTTCCTCGGTACGTTTTTTCACCCATAGCTGGAGATAGGTGGAGGTTACACGTCTCAGTGATTCCAGTCTTTTCCTGATATCGCCGGCTATTTCCATATCGGCAAGAAGCTGTCTGAGGCGGGTCTGGTCAAAGTTCAAGACCTTTTCCCACAGACCCTCCGGTTCCAGCAACGCCCTGACTTCATCCTCACTGAAGCCCGTTTTCTCGATGAGTTTATAAGTGACCTCATGTTCGCTGCCGTAGACGCGGTTAAGGCCCTCGGTCTGGCAAAAATCAACGATTGTCTTTTTTGCCTCTTCGAGCTGCTCCTCTAGCTCTTTAATCTGCGCCTGGAGAGAAGCATAGCGCTCAATAGCGTCAACGGCAGCGATGCCCGGCAGGAGGTCCTGGCGGGCTTCCTGAGGTGTGAGTGTCATATACTGGTGGCGGTAATAAGGGCAGTGCTCGGCGAAATCGCACGGGCAGAACTGGTTCTCGATGGCCGGGAATTTTTCCTGGGCTATATTCTCGGCTACCTCAAGTACCAATTGCCTGGTTTGTGCCAGTCTTACCTCGTCGCGCGGCGGGCAACTGCAGGCGGTGTTTGACCGCAGGTGGTAAAGGGTGAGTTTTTCCACGGGGAGCTGCCATGTTTGCTCGGCAGCCATTTGATATATCGTCAGTTGGAGGTCTTCCTCCAGATAATCAGTGGTGAACAGTTCTTTATTCGTCTTGTAGTCGACGACAGACAGGCCGCCGCTCTCCAGTTTGTCCACCCGGTCAATAAAGCCCCTCAGCTTGATGCCTTCAATATCAATATAAAAACTGCGTTCGAGAGCTACCGGCATATGAAAATCGGCGCTGTGGATTTCCCAGAATTTGCTCAGTATTTGCCGGCCGTAGTCCTTATATCTCGTCTCCTCTTCGGGTGATTCGTATCCCTGCGGAAGCCAGTTCTGCTCGTAAAATTGAAATATTTCTTCCAGGGAGGGTGGCGGGGGTGTGCTGACTCTGAAGAAGTGCTCAACACAGCGGTGCAGGGTCGTGCCGAAGCTGAAATACCACTTGTCCTTCGGCTTGAGGCCGTCAATATACTGTAATTTATAGCAAAGGGGACAGGTCTGGTAAAGTGAAATCTGGGTGAAACTTAGAGGTCTAATTATTGTCCTCCCATTGTTTTCAGTAAGCCGCAGCCCGCGGGCGGTAAAGGGCACCGGTAAATAGTAATCTGGGGTTCATTTCTTCAGGCTATTGATAAAGTCATCCAGCGTCATGGCGGCCAGCGTATTGGTCTGCAAAGTTCCACGGGAACCCAGCTCTGTGGCAACCCTGGCTATGGTATCGTTGTTGGGCGCTTCTAGGACATTGATGAAGTCATACTGACCCAGGACGACATACTGCGCCAGTATTTTCACCCCCATTGCCTCCACCTCTTTATTGACCTCTTTAATCCTTCCCGGGTTTGTTTTTACCGTTTTCCGGCCTTCGTCGGTCAGATTGGTCATCATAATATACAGCGGCATAATTCCCTCCCATTATCATATTTTTTTAGTGCTTGGTGCCCTTTACCTCCCTCCGATAGTGTTTATACCACGAGGTTAATTATATTGCAAATGATGTATACCTGAAATTATGAGGCTTAATATTAGTACTGTCTACAGTTAGTAATCCTCTACCTGTGCTTCCCACGGGACTTATCGTTGTTGGCAACTTCTACCTGATACATTATACAATATAAAATATGAATGAAAATATGTCGCTGATTGTTGCCTTCAGTGGCGGGTTATTGTCTTTTCTCTCCCCCTGTGTTTTACCGATGGTACCGGTATATCTCGCCAGCTTATACGGTCCGGAGATATTTGATACCAGGGGTATCCGGTTGCCTGTGTTTCTACACTCCCTTAGCTTTGTGGTTGGTTTCTCCGTACTGTTTATTATCCTGGGGGCGATTGTCGGGCTGACCGGGTATGCCATTAATCCCAATTACGCTTTGCTCGGCAAGATAGCCGGCAGCCTGCTGATAGCCTTTGGCCTGTTCATACTGTTGGCCAGGAAAGTGCCCTGGTTAAACTATGAAAAGCGCCTGGTCCCGTCTCTGGGCAGTACCACCGGTTACCTGCGTTCTTTTATCATCGGGGCTGCCTTCTCTGTAAGCTGGACGGCCTGTGTCGGGCCGATACTGGGTGGCATTCTGGCCCTGGCTACGGTACGTGCCACTGCCTGGCAGGGTGCGTATCTGCTGGCCATCTATTCCCTGGGACTGGGTCTTCCATTCCTGATTATTGGTGCTGCTTTTGATTCAATCCTGCCGCTACTGAAGAGTATTCAGCGTTATTCTGGCTGGTTGCACATTATAAGCGGATTACTGCTGTTAATCGTAGGTATTCTCATACTGACGGATAATCTGTCCTGGTTTTCCTCACTGGTGACTTAAATTTGTGTGCAGGAGGGTCCTATGGCAAGAATAACAAATGTAATAGTAATAACACTGATAGCGGTACTGGCCCTGCTAGTCATGGCCGGTTGCTCGGAGAGTACGGAGCCGAACGCAGTTCCCGCACCGGGCAGACCGGCCCCGAATTTCCAGCTTCAAAGCCTTGATGGGGAAACGGTCTCGCTTGATAGTCTGCGGGGGCATCCCGTAATGGTTAACTTCTGGGCGACCTGGTGCGGCCCCTGCCGCATGGAGATGCCTTTTATACAGGAGGTATTTGAAGACCCGGATTGGGTGGAGCAAGGACTGGTAATACTATCGGTCAATGCAGGGGAATCTGCTTCGGCGGCGCGGAAATTTATGGAGAGCAATAACCTTTCCTTTAGAGTCCTCCTTGACGCCGATAGCGAGGTGATGAGACTGTATAACGTCTCAGGAATTCCAACCACGTATTTCATTGATAAAGATGGTATAATAAGGGATGTGAAAATAGGGCTTTTCCAGAGCAAAGCGGAAATAGACTGGCGGATACTGAATTCGATAGTGAAAGAAGAGTCTTAAGGGAGATAGATATGGATGATGTCCTTAATGAAGCCTATGGGATAGTCCAGTGTAAGGAATGTCCCTGGTATAAAAGCTGTGTCATGCCGATGAAATTCACTGCCGAAGATATTCGGAGGCAGCTGGAGTCGTCATCACCGGGAATGAATATCCCTCAGCAGATGGATATCGGCATGCAGAACCTGTTATCAAGTATGGCAACAGCGGCTCAGAACTCGCTGCTGGAAGGGTGCCCTGTTTTCATCGAACGCCTGCGTTCCAACCCCGGGCTCGCCCAGCGCCTTAAGGAGATTATGCAGAACTGGAGCAGCGAGGGGGAGACCGAAAGTTAGTACGATTGTTAAATAATACAGCCTGCCGATTTACAGTTTTAGAGCTTCCCTCTCTTCTGCCGTTAGACTCGCTTTGAAGTCCGCTAATTTCTTCTTGCCCTTATTGGTTATGGTCACCTTGTCGTCTTTGACGACGACATAGCCCATAACCTCCAGTTCCCCGGTCAGTACAGCTACCATCCTCTGGCCTAACGATGGGTAGATATTATCGATTTCGTCCTTTGTGAATTCGTTTATTATCTTGTCCATGGCAATACCCGGTTTTTTGGAGACTTTGTTCAATATCGTCATTGAACGTCTATAATAGGGGAGGGCATCGCCTCTATCGGCCAGCTCGAAAGCTTCCACTTTGAACTGGGCGAAGGTATGCTGGTCTCCACATTGCAGGGATATCGTCTGTTTTTCCGTACCTTTGCCTATGATATATTTCCCGCCCGGAGGCTCGTCGAACAATGATTCATCGGCTACGTACTTGTAGCCTTCGTCCGGTCTTTCCAGGGTGGGTTTGAACCCGACGCCGTCATACTTCTTATAGGCGGGGTCGTACAGACTGTAGGGGGAGTGCCAGAAAGGATAATAGCTACCGGGGGCTTCCCCTTCTTTATGCCTGCCGCCGGAAGCGAAAAGCGCCAGAAACGCCTGACTGAGCGGCGGTAACATATTGGGGCAGACTCTTCCGTTAATTGTCTCACCGTCAAAAATGATTTCGTCGCCTACCTTGTAGCGGAAATGACAGGGATATTTGCTCTCGTCTTTACCAAAACCAGTTACAGTGGCTTTTACTTTAAACATCGTCTCTCCTTTACTAGTTATTTTATTTTATAATGTATAGTGTCTTCATCAGGGGGTATTTACCTCGGCAAGCGCCGTAAGGCGGCGGTAGCTTTCACCAGGGTCGGGCTGCTGGAATATAGCGCTGCCTATGCAGATGACGTTAACTCCGGTCCGCGCGATCTCGGCGATATTGCCCTCCTTTATGCCGCCGTCAATGCCTGTCTCTATCGTCGGGTGTGCCTTGCGGAACGCCACTATCTTATCCAGTACCTCAGGTATGAATTTGGCGCCGTAAAAGCCCGGGTTGACCGACAGGAAGAGTACGCTGTCCAGTTGATTGAGCAGGGGTGTCATAACATCGGTGGGAGTTTCCGGGTTAATCGCCAGTCCCGCCTCCATACCGAGTTCCCTGATTTGCCTGATAATCTGGTCCGGTGAGGGGGTGGCTTCATAGTGAAAGATTATCTTTTGCGCCCCCGCCTGTTTGAAATTTCCTAGGCAGTCTTCCGGGTGCAGCACCATAAGATGAGCCTCCCAGTTCAGAGTCGTTTTTAGTTGGGCTATCTGCTCACAGGATACACTTAACGAAGGCACGAACTTGCCGTCCATGATATCGAACTGAGCATAGCTGGTAAAGGCTTCGGTCTGGCGTACCATATTTTCCAGTGCCATGGGGTCGTCAGTAAGAATAGCTGGCACTGTCTGGATTTTTTTACTCAAGCAACCTCCTGAAGGGATAACTGAATACGGATATTTAAGGTTGGGAGCATCGCTACTTCCGACATTTTAAGTGTAGCTTTGGCGTGATGTCAAGCAAGCCAATTCTTTACGGAAAATTAATCTGACCTTTATGTAATATTTATGGTCTTTATATCAGCATTTATGACCGTATGTCAGAATGAAAGTGTAATCTAGGCTGTTTGATAAGATTGGGGGACAACTACAGTGCGGATTGTCGTTAGCTTCTTTCTGGGCGTAACAATATGCGGCTTGCTTTTATTGGGAGCCAAGATGGTTATGCCGACGAAGGCTGATACCGATAATACAAGTGGAGCATCGGATAATGTAACTCAGGATTTACTTGACCTTTTGCCTGATATTGAGAAGATATATGAGGAATCACTTACTACGCCGTTCCGGATGGCGGAGAGTAAGATTTACGACGAAGATATAGCTGAGTTCTATGGAGCGCTTTTAGATAACACCGGTCTACGTGGCACAGGGCAGGGGGCGAACTAGGGGAGGCTGCTAACTCCGTAAAAAAGCGAAGGTTGCTCTCTCAAGCAACCTCCACTTACAAGACTAACTGGTACCAAACTCAACTCTCTTCCGGTGATCACCACCGCATTTGGTCTCTGCTCTTCAGACTGACCTTTATTTAACTTAACGAGCCGAGTTCGGATTCCGCTGGCCCTGCCTTCTTGCAGGGCCTCAACTGTCCACCTGCCAAACTCCTAGTAGTTCATGAAGCCTCACTGGACACCTCCCAAAGCTAAATTCAGGCAGTACCATGAGCTTCTGTCACATTAAACCACAACAGGTGGACAGTTGTCAAGAAATGCCCAGATTCACCGCCGATTTTGTGAGGAAAATTTTATATTTCCTCTTTATTGCATGGTCGGGCCGCCGTCAACATAGAGAATCTGCCCGACGATATGGACGGAGACGTCCGATACCAGAAAGGCCACCGCATTGGCGACATCCTCGGAGGTGGTCTCACGGCCGTGATTGTCACATGACCGAACCTCCGGAAACATGGAATACCTGACCGGTTACATAGCTGGTGACGTCCGAAGCAAGGATGACGGTGGCATTGGCGATATCCGCGGCGGTGCCCATGCGGCCGAGGGGGAACGTGCCGAGCATAGCCGCCCGCATCTTCTCCATCTCCTCTGGTGGTAGCTTGGGCATGTCTTCCCGGAGGATGGCGCCGAAATTAGTCGGGGCGGGCCCGGGAGCGACACAGTTCACCCGAATGCCGGCTTCTCCTTCTACGAAGGCAAGCTGCTTGGTGAACAGGTCGATGGCGTACTTGGACATGGCATACGTGCCGACGCCCATCTGGTACTGGTGGGTGCTGCCAGAACCGATGTTGACGATGACTCCATATTTCTGCTTTCTCATCTGTGGAATAACGGCCCTAGTGACGTTCATAGTTCCCACGAGGTTAAGTTTCAACTGTTTTTCCCAGACGGCAGGGTCCTGTTTGTCGATCGGGACATTGTCCTTATGGATGATACCGCCAGCAACATTGCAGAGGATATCGATTTTACCATACTCATCTATTACCTTTTTGACCATTGCATTGACTTCGGTATAATTGGTGATATCCGCCTTGACCGCGATACTTTTGCAGCCGATTTGTTTTACCGCTGCGGCAGTTTTTTCAGCGTCCTCCAGATTTACATCGGTGACCGCGACAGCATCACACCCCTCTTTGGCGAGAAGGAGCGCCGTTTCTTTCCCGAAGCCTATCTGACTGCCGGCCCCGGTTACCAGGGCCACTTTACCTTTAAAACCTAAATCCATTCTTTCCTCCTTAGATAAATTACATTACCGAGCCACCGGAGACATGGAGGACCTGGCCTGTCACATAGCCGGAGATATCCGATGCGAAGTAGAGGGTAGCATAAGCGATATCCTCGGGTGTGGCGCCTCTGCCCAACGGGATTGTCTTGGCCAGCATGTCCACCACTGCCTGTTTATCCGGGGCCTTGATGAAATTGGTGGGTGAGGGGCCGGGGGCGACGCAATTCACACGTATGCCGGTATTGGCTTCTACGGTGGCCAGCTGCTTGGTGAAGACGTCGACAGCGGCCTTGGAAATGGCGTACATTCCCACACCGTGAGGGGGGCCGTACTGGTGGGTACTGCCCGAACCAATGTTAACGATGACGCCGTAATTCTGTTTCTTCATATAAGGGACAACTGCCTTGGATACTAACATCGTACCGTAGAGGTTGAGGTTGATATCTTTATCCCACATTTCGGGGTTTTGTTCTTCCAGGGGACCACCGCCCATGACGCCGCCGGCGACGTTTATTAATATATCGATTTTTCCATATTCGTCGATGACTTTCTTAACCATCGCCTGTACCTTGGCCTGGTTAGTGACATCGGCTTTGACGGCGATTGATTTACGGCCAAGGGCTTTGACAGCTTCCGCTGTTAATTTTGCATCATCAAGGTTGATATCGGTAATGGCGACGGCATCGCAGCCTTCTTTCGCCAGAAGGAGGGCTATAGCCTTACCAAATCCTATCTGGCTGCCAGCCCCGGTTACCAGGGCTACCTTGCCTTTAAAACCTAGATCCATTTCTACCTCCTACTTATATTTAGTGATTTGCCGCCACATTATATAACATATTATCTGGCATAGTGAAATTGAGCGATTCGTA
>CAZPQB010000074.1:0-11761 GCA_964588605.1 uncultured Dehalococcoidaceae bacterium
TCGTCTTTCTCCTCGGTGCCTTCCTGGACTTTATCAGCCACTACTTCTTCCACTTTATGCACGGCAGCTTCTATCTGGGCTACTCAGTAGTTGTTGACAGCTTCGGCATACTGGCCATCATTGGCGTTATCTTGGCCGTAATCAGGCGGTACGTTCTGAAGCCGAGGAGACTGGATAACAGATGGGATGACCTGGTTGCCCTGCTGCTAATCCTGGTAGTCATCATCACCGGTTTTATTATTGAAGGACTGCGTATGGCGGCTACTGAGCTTAAGGTCGCCCCGGATTGGGGGCCGTGGTCGCCTGGAGGCTATGTGCTGGCTCTGGCTTTTAGCGGTTCCAGCCAGGGAGCTTTGTTAGGCTGGCATGTGGGTATGTGGTGGTTTCACGTCGTACTGAGCTTGGGGGCTATCATCTATGTGTCTTTATATAATTCTAAGCTGTTCCACATCATCTGGGGCCCTGTAAACGTTTTCTTCAGAAACCTTGAGCCTCGCGGAGCACTAGCCCCTGTAGATTTTGAGACTACGGAGTTGTTTGGTGTATCTAAAATTGAAGAATTTACCTGGAAGCAGATTCTGGACCTTGATGCCTGCACCCAGTGTGGGCGTTGTCAGGATGCCTGTCCCGCTAATTTCAGTGGTAAATTGCTCAGTCCTAAGCAGCTAATCTTGAATCTAAAAGACCATCTATATGAGGTATATCCGGTACCCCTGCTGAGAAAGCCTGTCGAGTCTCCAAAAGACATGATTTCTGAAGTAATCACCGATGAGGTGATCTGGGACTGCACTACCTGTCGTGCCTGCCAGGAAGTATGTCCTGTTTATATTGAGCATATTGACAAGATAATAGATATGCGCCGCAACCTGGCTATGGAGAAGAGCCGGTTCCCCGAAGAAGTTCAGAATACACTGAAAAGCATAGGGACCAGAGGGCATCCGTTCAGAGGGACTACCGCCACGAGGACCACCTGGTTTGAAGGTCTTGATTTGAAGGTACTTGGAGAAGACAGCGATGTTGATATGCTGTACTGGGTGGGTTGTGCCGGGGCTCTTGAAGACCGGAATATGAGTGTACCCAGAGCCTTAGTCAAGATACTGAAGGCGGCGGGAGTGAGCTTCGGAGTGCTCGGTGCCGAAGAAAATTGCTGTGGTGATCCGGCACGTCGCATGGGAGACGAATATCTGTTCCAAACAACCTGTGCCGGTAATATCGAAATTCTCAAGGCATATAATGTCAGGAAAATCATCACTGCCTGTCCGCACTGCTTTAATACCTTGAAACATGAGTACCCCCATTTCGGTGGCGATTTTAAGGTTATACATCATACCCAGTTCATTGCCGAACTTATTCGGAACGGGAAATTGAAAATAAGCGGGGTGAATGGCGGTAGCAAAGCGGCTTATCACGACTCATGCTATCTGGGGCGCTATAATGACATTTATCAGGAACCCAGAGAAATTCTGGCGGCCTGTAACGGGCTTCAGGTAGAGTTACCGCGAAATAGGTCAAGAAGCTTTTGCTGTGGTGGCGGCGGCGGCCACATGTGGATGGAAGAGGAGCCTGATAAGCGCGTTAATGAGCGGCGGATTGAAGAGATTATTCAATCAGGAGTGGACTTTGTAACCACTGCTTGCCCGTATTGTTTAACGATGTTTGAAGATGGAATAAAGGCCAAGGGGACGGAAGAGTCATTAAAGGTTAAAGATTTGAGTGAACTGGTAGCCGAAGTATTGGATAAGGATAGTTCAACGGGCCTTACCAGCCCTGAAACGTCTGATGAAGATGATAATAGACAGACTAACTGAGCAGCCTAGTCAGCCAGTAATCAACTCACTTTACCTCGCATAAATTTTCGATGATTAGCCATAGCGTCTCAGTAAGAATACAAGCACGCCGAGTACCACGAACATGCCACCAATTAGCATCAAAATTCGGCTCCAATTATATCCACCAGGCTTAATTTCTGGTATTTCCGGTGTTGTTACTGGTGCTTTTACTTCAGGTTCCGGTGTTGGTTCTGGCTCTGGTTCTGGTTCTGGCGCAGGTTCAGGTACTGGCTCTGGTACCGGTTCTGGTTCTGGCGCAGGTTCAGGTTCTGGCTCTGGTACCGGTTCAGGTTCTGGCGTTGGTTCCGGTTCTGGCTCTGGTTCCGGGAAAGCTGGAGCTAGGACGGCGTATATAGAGAAGCCGCTAATACTGGTTATAACTATGTGCTTATCCGTGTCTACAGTGCAGTCCAGTTTTGTCCATTCCAGTTTGTCCTCGTCCCATAGGCCAATAAATAGACTTTCTTCAGGAACCTGCCAGGGAATTAAGGAAGGGTCATATTTAATGGTGAGAGATATGGGCGGGTTGAAAGTAGAGCCAACTGGTGTAAGTTCATAGGCGAAACTGATTATTTTCCAGTATTCCGGGGGTTCTTCCGGGTCTTCTATGGTAGTAATCGTAATCGTACTCAGGAAAACGCCATTCCTATTTTTGGCGACCGTCCCGGCTGTAAGATATAATTGGAGCTTATTGTCCAGACTGAGTGCCTCAATAGGGTCCCATAAGGTGCCATCTTGAGCAATAACACTTTTTAAGCTGGTGAAGCGTGAGTCTTTTGTGGTGCCTCCACCACCCCCGCCGCCTCCGCCGCCTCCACCGCCGCCGCCACCCCCACCAGTTACATTAACCGTAGCCTCAACCGTGGCGTTGTCACTGTAGACACCGCCCGTGTTAACCAGGGCGCTGCTGTATATGATGGCAATAATAGCCACAACCAGTGTGACCAGAAGCCATAAGTGACTGTTTACTTTCCTGAAGTTCATCACTGCTATTCTTTATGGTGCTTACTGATGGAATGTCGCTCTTCGGCGTTTCGATATTTATGCCTGATAGTAATCGGGCGCGCTGCGGTTCAGTTACCTTCTTCTCCTGGAAACGAGTACCGGAATCAGAATGGCGCCGAGGATGACGACCACCCCGGCGATAATAACCGGCAGCCAGTCCATGATGATATTTTCGCCGGTCTCACTCTCGCCCTCAGGAGACAGAGGGGGCCCGGATGGTTCGGATTCAATGACGCTTGAGGCCGGTTTTTCAGGTTCTTCCGTGCCGGGGGTAGGTTGGGCAGGTTCCACGACAGGCGCCGATGGCTCAGGGGTCCCGGCTGTCTCTGGTTCTTCTCCCTCGCTCACTATTGTTTCGGTATATTCGGTGGAGCCGGAGACTGCCGTAACGTTGAATGTGAAGTCTCTTGCCTGCTTGATGGCGGCAGAACCGGACTGGCCCAGCCAGAAAGCCTCGGCGGCGATATTCATCGTGCCGGTGGTGCCCAGGGGGGTATCTTCCGGTACGCTGATGAGAATCCGGGCCTGCTTGCCCAGGGTGTAGCCGCGCGTCGGCACTTTGATGGAGACCATGCCTTCGGGCACGTCCCCGGGTTCGTCGGGGTACAGTTCCCAGGGCTCCACGTAGAGGTTCTCCACCACTGTTACCGGCATTTCGTTGACCAGCACATGTGTATCGGAGAGGGGAGGCTCGATGGTCACCTCCCAGCCGGAGGGCGCCTGGCTTACCTCAAGGCTGACATGAGTGATGCGGTTGCCGTCTATGTTGTAGAAATAGATATAACCGCTGCCTTCTTCGCCGGGGACGATTCTTAACTCCTTAGCGCCCTGGGCGCTGGCGAAGTTATACTTGGCCGGTTCATCGGCCTGGACCGGCAGCGGCAGCACTATGAGCAACAGCGCCGCCAGGGCAAGCAGGTAAAGCTTTTTCATATATACTCCTAACTAGAATGGATCACCGGTCTTTACTGCCTTGTAGCTTACCTGTACTGTATGTTCACCTGCCGTAGTTCCGGCTGGTACCGTAATCCAATGATAGAAAGCGCAGATGTCGTTGGCTACTTTGTTAGTATATACAGCAACATGAGGCGAGCCTGTTAGCGAGGCTATGGTAGTCTTCTCGAAATCCTGACTATATTTCCAGTTTGAAAGTTCCAAGTCTCCAGAGGTTACTGTACCCATAATGCCAATATCTACGGCAACATCAGTCTCAGGAGCTACAGTTACTGTAACAGCGGGCACACCATCATCCTGAAGGACATCACCAACGTTTTCAGAGCCGGGGTCAACCTCGCCAAAATCGATGCCGTCGCTACCAGGGTCGGACAGGGTGATGCTGATGATATCATCAGCATAAACCGGCTGTGGTACCTCTACCACCAGCCACGCTGCCAGTGGCATCGCTACCACCAGCAGTGCTGCCAACGTAAGCAGGCAAGCCTTCTTCACTTTAGCTCCTGACTAGTATGTGCCACTAGTTTCTTTTGCTTTGTAGCTTACCGTTACTTTGTGTGTACCAGTAGCAGTACCATCTGGTATCGTAACCCAGTGATAGAAATCTAGGACAATGGGAGTTCCGCCGGGGGGACCTTTATCGGAATATACCTCAACGTACGCACCGGTTAACCCGGCCAGGCCGGTCTTAGCAAAGTCAGTGCTGTATAACCAGTTTGACAATGCCAGAGAACCTTGGAATATAGTACCCATAATGCCTACATCAACCTCGGTATTAGTTTCATTTTCTATAGTGATCGTCACTGCAGGTGTACCGTCTAATTGATCAGTGTCACCCTGCTCACTAATCGGCGGCGTGCCACCAACGAAATTGATTCCGGCGCTACCCGCATCGCCTATAGTTATGCTAATAACCTGATTCACGTCTACCGTTGCAGTTGCGGTTTGCGTATCTTCCACGGCCACCGCCGGCGCGGCCATAACCGCTACCAGAATAAGAGCCGTTAAAACGCTTATTATCAGTTTCTTCATTTATTCCCTCCTGTTTAAATATATTACTTGTGTTGTATGATGCTCATTTTTGACAGTTGACATATTCAGTCGCTTCGTTAGGCATCACCTCCTCAGCCGTCAACGGTATATAAATCATGTATGATATTGTAAGGTGTATACAACCATCGTAAATTATATGTTTGCCAAATGGCGAATGTCAACAGTTTTAGGTAACAAATCCTACCAAATCCTACCTAAATAGATTCAAAAAAATGCTGGAAAATGCCTTCCGCAGCTTTGGGGGGATATGTGTGGGGTGAAACCTGTATAATCTGTATCTATGCTGTCATAAAATCGGCTTCAGTCGAGGTTGGCGACAAAGACGATTTCGCCGGTCTTCGGCTCGATGTAATATACCTTGTTCCCGATTATCACCGAATTGATAGCGTGGATGGTGCCGTCAGGTATCTGGCCTTCTTTGAAAAGGGCGTTGTACTCGCTGGCATGTATAACCTGAAAGGAGAGCATGTGGCCGGACTGCAAAGCGTCTTTCTGCAGTTTCAGGGCATAATCGTCGCAGTCCCAGTTTGTAACGTCCTGGCCTGTTGTTTCAGGCATAACTTCGGAGGCAATATCGGGAAGCTCGACTTCTCCCAGCCACCGTTCCAGTTCGCCGAGGTCCTGAAAATAACGTAATGTCAGGGGGTTAATAGAGCTGCTCAGGACAACTCCCTCCGAAAGCCCATAGTCCGCTCGCTCATTGACATTTTCAATCGGTTTACCAACGACTCTTCTGGAATGAATTTCATCAGGTTCGTGGGAGACTTCACCTGAAGTCTTGTCTACAGTATATGTGCCGTAACCGGTAGTAGCCTGACTGTCAGAATTTACCTGCCCGTAGTACTTGCCAGTGTAGAAAGCCGTGGCCACTAAAGCCAGCGTAAAAATGAGCCCCAGCAGCCTGGTAGCCTTGCCCTCCGAAAATTTCATCGGTGGTTCCGTCCCTATGCTCACTGCAGACTTTCAACGACACCTGGTGTCACGGCAATCTGGATACTTCTATTCTTTCTGTTTCAGCCTTAAGTTCCTGTAAGTCGTCCTCGGTGAACAGTCTCCAGCCCCGTCTGTCCTTGTGCAATTCTTTGAGCAAACCCTGCTTAAGCCATCGTGAAAGCGTAGCCCGGCTGATGCCAGTCTTCTCGCATGTCTCCACGGTAGTGTAATAAAGACAACCATTGATTTTGATTGGCACGGGCCACCTCACAGTGAGCTAACTTGGTATAATTTAAGTCTGGACGAATGAAATCACAGAGAAATAACAATAGAGGGCTTGAAAATCACATAAGTATCACGGATGGCTTATCGCCCGAGAGCTTATATGGTGGGGAATACAGTACGCCAGGTGTCATTGAGCAAGCATAAATACTGACTGTAATCCCGTTGAAAATTCCCCAAGTCTTGAAGAACCACACAACGTTTTAATGCTATGAATTACCTCGTTGGTCCCGGCTTTGCCTGTCTGATTAAGTCCAGCATCATCTCCACGGCTCTGGCGGCAAATTCTGGATCATTGATATTGTTATTCATCTCAACCACCGGAATATGCTTCTGGATGTTCGACTTGACAGCATCGAACATAGCTCTGTCAGCTTCCGGGTCCCAGAAAGGCTGACCATCAGCATCGAGCATTGATACTCCTCTCAACGGAATCAGAAAGGCGACCGGAGCTTTAGCGGCATTTGCTTTCTCGGCGAACATCTTCCCCATCTTTTCGTTTTCTTCCATATTGGTACGCATGAGTGTAACTGACGGGTTCCACTCATAAAAAGTGCGCTTGGCTTCTCTATATTTAGTGGGCACTGCATCCGGTGCCCCAAAATTAGCCATATCCACACAGCCTGGAACGATCAGGTGAGGAATACCCTTCCGCCCCGGAGCATCGAGGCGTTCCGGGCCAGCATCAAACACCCCACCGCAAATAGTATCAGCCAGCTCGGTTGTGGTGATATCAAGTACCGCATCCACCAGTCCATCGTTAACCAGACTTTCCATTACCCTGCCGCCAGTACCGGTCGCGTGAAAGACGAGCACCTCATAACCTTTCTGTGATAATTCCTTCACACATGCATTTACGCAAGGCGTTGTGTTACCGAACATCGATGCTGCAATAACTGGGTTTTCCTCCTTAACCTTGGGAATATCTATTTCAACCATACCACAAATAGCACCAGCTGCACGTGAAAAAATAATCCTTGAAATCCTATTGATTCCGGCAACGTCCACAATTGACGGTATCATGGTTATATCCTTTGTGCCCACATAAGCCGAGACATCTCCTGAAGCTACAGTGGATAAGCAAACCTTCGGAACGCCTACCGGTAGGACGCGCATAGCTGAGGTGACCACCGCTGTCCCGCCGGTACCACCCATACCAATAATCCCGTCAAACTTGCCCTCATCGTAAAGTGACTTAATGACTACCGCCGCTCCGGCACACATGACCCGCATGGCTTCACCGAGGTCTTTCTTTTTCCGAAGCTGCTCCAGGTTACTCCCACCCAACTCAGCCACCCAGTCACTCTCAATGTCCACGGGGAAAAGAGCCGTGGAACCAAGGACGCCCGTATTAACTGTAAGGACCCTGTGTCCTCGTCTGAGTATATATTCCCGCACGAATGCGTACTCTTGCCCCTTGCTATCCAAAGCACCAATCAAGCAAATCGTTTTCTGCATACTCACCTCCCTTGATAATTGCTGGTCTTATTCTAGAGGCCAACGAATTAACTCAGCAACATTTGGAGATATTCTTTATTCCCCTTTGGTTCAACGTTGGTGGATAGCAAACAGCAGAATACAATCCACTCGCTTGATACTATTCAAAAAAGTAGCCTGTAAAAAGTCCGATATTGGAAGGTACAATGATTACTTATATTTGATATTGTGGCTTTTTTCAGTGACGGGTAAATAATTTTAGCAGAGAACGGTAAAATCTGATTTTACGCAGGGTGCCCATAATGCCCTGCGGTGCCAGTAGCATTATAGCGACCAGTATTACGCCCTGTATAAGCAGGCTGATTTCGGCATATCTGGCCAGTACGAAATATAAAATGACGACGACAATCGTACCGGCAATCGGTCCCTCTTCAATGCCTTCTCCCCCGATGACGGTGGCCAGCATTATGATGATTAGCCACCGTACACTGAAGGCACTGATTGGCTCGATATATCCTTGGTAAATGTAGAAGATTGTCCCAGCTAGTCCGGTTACGAAGGCAGAAATGACAAAAGAGTACAGCTTTAGGTTGAAAACGTTTATCCCGGAACTGGCGGCAGTGTTATCATTATCGCGGATGGCCGCCAGCCCTGTTCCCAGTTTGGAACGTAGGATATACCACATAAGTAAAATTGACGCAATCCCGATGGCAAAAGCAATCCAGTAAAGCTGCGCTTGGGTAATATCAGCTATACCCTTAATCGTGTAGCCGGCACCCCTCCCATATGCCACAGTTCCAATGGGCCGCCACATCAAAAATACGAACCTCAGTATTTCCGGTACAACCAGTGTGCCAATGGCGAAATAGATACCTTTCAGCCTGAAGACAGGAATAGATATGATAATAGCAAATAGTGCCGACACTATAGTTCCAAGTATTATTCCAACATAGACGGGCCAACCGAGCCATGTGATTATCGCCAGCGTGTACCCTGCCAACCCACAGAAAGCCGCCGGGCATAGTGATATCAGGCCGCTATAACCAGCCAGCAAATTCCACATATTGGCCATAGCCAGGTATGTGAAGAAGAAAAAGAGGTAAAGGATCCACTGTCGCGGTATTTCCGTTAACGGTAATACTCCCAGCATAACTATGACCACTATGGCCGGTATTAACCCACCCCGCAATCGAGGAATGGTAGCTTTCATGTTCCTCCTAACGGCCAAATATACCTCGTGGTATCACGGCTAATACTACCAGCACCATCATGTAAGCAACCAGCATCTGAGCGGCAACACCAAAGAAATACCCCCCCAGAGTTTGTGCCAGGCCAAAGGCCACACCCCCGATAAATGTCCCCAGTATGCTACCCATACCCCCCAATACGACTACCCCAAGGGCAATAATCAGGAAGGACATTCCTGATACCGGGGTAAAGGGAAAGGTTAATCCCAGGAAGATGCCGGCTATAGCCGCGAATGCCATGGAGATAGCGAAGGTGAAAGCATAAACCTGGTTAGTATTTATCCCCATCAGATGAGCGGCTTTCCTATCTTGGGCGGCTGCCCTTATCGCCTTGCCCAGATATGTTCTCCTCAGGAATTCACGGAGGAAAATCATGACTAATATGGCGACAATAAAATCCAGCAGATACGATAGAGGGAAACGAATTGGTCCAATAATGAAACTTTCCAGGGCATAAGATGTGGTCAAACCCCGGGACATAGGAGTCCAGAGAAGTTGGTAGGCGTTTTCCAAGATTATAGAAATCCCGAAAGCGATTATCAAGGTAGCATCCATTGATATTCGAAAAGCACGGTTCAGGATATATTTTTGAATAACGAAACCGATTCCAAATAAAAGGGGCATACCGATAATTAAGCTCAGAATAGGGTCTATCCCTATCACGGTCATGGCCACAAAACCAAAATAGCTGCCCAGTATGACCAGGTCTCCATGGGCGATGTTTATCTCCTTGACCACCCCGAAAACCAATGAAAGACCCAAGGCAATGACCGCGTATAATCCGCCCAAAAGAATGCCCATAACTATGGGCGTTGATATATCAGCTAATAATTCCATCTGTAACCTGTCTTAATCAGTTTCAGGCACCAAAGTAGGCTTTCTTAACTCTTTCCTCCTCCCGGAGTTCCGCGGCATGGCCACTTAAAACAACACGCCCGGCTTCCATAATATAGGCTCTGTCGGCTTCGGTGAGGCTTCGCCTTACATTCTGTTCGACAAACAGAATTGTAATGCCCCTTTCTCTAATTTCCCTTAAAACTCTATACAGTTCATTAACTAATATGGGGGCAAGGCCAAGAGACATTTCATCAAGGAGCATAAGTTTTGGGTCCGACATTAAGCCCCGTCCTATCGCTAGCATCTGCTGCTCACCGCCGCTTAGTGTTTTCGCCAGCTGATTCTTCCTCTCCCCCAGTATCGGGAAGAGCTGGTAAACCTCCTGGAGATTCTGGGCTCGTTTAGGCCTTGCCTTGCGATTATAGGAACCCAGGATGAGATTTTCGAGAACAGTAAGATCGGGGAAAATCCCTCTTCCTTCCGGAGTCTGGCAGATGCCAAGGTCAACTATCCTGAAAGGCGCCAGTCTGGAGATATCCTGCCCATCAAACTCAATACTGCCCCGCGCCGGATGCACCAGGCCGGATATAGTGTCCAGAAGGGTGGACTTTCCGGAGCTATTGGCACCAATTATGGCGACAATTTCTCCATGATTTACAGATAAAGATACATCCCACAGAGCCTGGAAGCTCCCGTGAAACGAGTCTATGTGGTTAACTTTAAGTAATATTTCTTCAGGCATTTCCTGACAATTTTATCTATCCTACTTTGATGTTGATCAAATCCCCCAATTATACCGACTCACCCAGGTAAGCCTCGATTACTGCCTTGTTTTCCATTACTTCCTGAGGTGGACCTTCGGCGATTTTTAACCCCTTATCCATTACCATAATCCTATCGACTGCCTTCGTCATTACTCTCATAACATGCTCAATCAATATGAATGTCACACCCATTTCACGCACCCTTTGCAGGATATCCAGCACCTGCGGGATTTCCTCTTCGGTTAAGCCCGCCGCTACTTCGTCAATCAGCAGTAGTGTTGGATTGCTAGCTAGAGCTCTGGCCAATTCGAGCCTCTTCAAAGTTATCGATGCCAAATCTCTAGCGAACGCGTCTTTCTTTTCCGTAAGGTCTACCATATCAAGTATTTTGGTAGCCTCTCTTTCCGCGTCAGCTTTGCACAGGCCTCTTCCATATTCCGCCGCCACCACGACATTTTGCAGAGCCGTTAAATTGACAAAGGGCTGGGGGATTTGATACGTCCTGGCAATTCCGCAGTGGCAGGTCTTATGTGGCGCGAGATTGATAATGTCGCTCCCTTTAAATTTGATCGTTCCGGAATCCGGCCTGTATTCGCCGGAGATAACATTTAATAATGTTGACTTGCCGGCACCATTCGGGCCCATCAGTCCGAGGGCTTCACCCTCCTGAATGTCGAAACTAAGGTCCCTGATAGCAACTACACCCCCGAAATGCTTATGGACTCCCTCAACCGAAAGCATTGGCGCTTCCATGTCACCATCCTTCTCTGCTTCTGACGATCTTAGCCGGCTGACCGTGAAGACAACAGCTATCGCGTATTGTTCTCCTTTATTAAACTCGGCTCTGCCAGGTGAGATTGCTCTCTGGGTGTCATCAAACAGGGCCCGGGCTTGCTTACGACCCAAGCCCTGTCTGATGTCAATCTTTAATGCTTATATATTTAATAATGGTACTAGTCGTAAGGTACAGGGAACAGCAGTTCAGCCGTCGCCGGCAAGAAGTCGTTATAGGAAAAGACGACATTATACTCCCATACCCATGGTTTATCCGTCTTCACCCACTGGCCAAATTGGACCGGAATGCGTTGAAATTGGGTACTTTTTTCAAACGAGATACGCCCCCATATCGAGTTCATATCGGTTTCACTTAAAGCGGCCGAGATGGCAGTGCCGTCGAGTGTGCCGGCCCTTTCGATGGCATCAAATAGTACTTGCATTCCCATGTAAGACCAGCCTATTCCCTGGTTCAAGGGTTCTCCGGTATCTTCAGCCCATCTTTCAGCTAACGATTGTGGAGTGGTGTCGCCAATACCGGGTGCATTTTGAATTGACGGGTCCCAGAAAACTTCCATACCGATGCCGTTGGGCAGGTCACCGCCCCAGGACTCTATATCCTTATAGAAAAGTGCCGCCCTTGTCG
>CAZPQB010000075.1:0-11351 GCA_964588605.1 uncultured Dehalococcoidaceae bacterium
GGTAAGCCCCGGCAATCTGTCCCAGGTGCAGCGACCCGTTGGCATAAGGCCAGGCGACACCGATAAAAATCCTCTCGCTCATACTCAGCGCCTCAAGAAGGGGTCTAGAAAAAGGTCAGCACGCGTTCACCTTTCTCTTCTTTATAATGGGCATAGCCCTTCTTCAGGCAGCATTCAACGCAGTAGCGCCGGACCTCGCCTTCCTCGTCCTCGACACCATCCTTTTCATCGACGGCCAGATAGCGGTCAGGATAGGGTATGGTTTTATGGCACTCATCACATTTTATCTCACCTAAAGATATGCAGCCGCGACGCATTTATTGTCTCCTCTCCAGATTTTGACACGAATCCTTTTCTCTGTCCCAGACTTTATCCAGCCTGAGCCAGGCTCTATATAGCTCCTTCCTCGTCAGTCCCGTTTCTCCGGCCACCGTGGCTATTGCCTCTTTAGCCGTGGCCCCACTCAGATATATTTGCTGCAACTGCCTTTCTATATCATCGGTCAACCGCGGTTTATCTTTCGTCCCTTTACCTTCAATTACCAGAGTGAATTCTCCCCTCGGTTCCGTGAACCGCTTTATTGCCTCGCTGACCGTTCCCCGGAAGACCTCCTCATGGAGTTTGGTAAGCTCGCGGCAGACAGCCAGCCTCCTGTCACCGAGGACTGTCAGTACATCGTTTAGCGCCGCCAGCAGACGGTGCGGCGTTTCAAGGGCGATAATGGTGCCGGTTTCATCAGCCACCGATTCCAGAGCTCGACGCCTGTCGTTCGCCTTGTGCGGTAAAAAGCCGATGCAGGTGAACCTGTCCGTGGGCAGTCCCGAGACAGCCAGCGCCGCAGTAACCGCCGAAGGCCCCGGTACGGGAGTAACCGTAATGCCGCGCTGGCTGGCGGCCACAATCAGTTCGTAGCCGGGGTCGGATATGCCCGGCATGCCGGCTTCAGAGACCAGAGCGATATCTTCTTTTTGAAGTAACTCCAGAATATAGCTAAGTTTGGCCTTTTTACTATGCTCATAATAGCTTGTCATGGGCGTCTTGATATTATAGGCAGAGAGAAGACGCCTTGTCTTGCGGGTATCTTCGGCCGCAATAAGTTTGACCTCGCGAAGGGTGCGGAGGGCACGCAGGGAAATATCCTCGAGGTTTCCAATCGGGGTGGCAACAACATAGAGGGTCGGCATTATTTTTTGCTATCCTTAACCTGAATTATTATAAACCGGCGTACCTTTGCCTGTCCAGCCTGGAAGTCATCCGGGTACCACTCGCTTGTGGTTATGGGGAATTTCTCTAAGACCGCTTTCAGCGTTTATATAGCGGGAATTTGGTATCTAGTCGAATTCCTTGTTGAAAAGAGCCATGAAAAGTAAAACTGCTATTCCCACTACTGTAAATGTCCCGAAGGTAATATTGCCGTAAATCCACAGGTTAGTACCCGCAGCCAGGTTGATATTGGTGTGGAAAAGACCGACACCTCCGGCGACGAGGAGTATAAGTGCTAGAATCATGAAAAGAATGAACATAATAATACCTTTACTACATTATAGTATGTATAAGTATTGTTGCCAAATTATAAATGGTGTGTCACCCGTTGTCAAATGCGATATTGAAGCAGCCATATGAGATACTAGTATCGCAGCTTCCTATCTTTTTTCTTGCAATAAAAAAGATAACTATGCTATAATAAAAAGCACAGATGTGCAGCGAAAAGGCTACTTCTAAGTTCAAAGAATTAAGGCGTTCCTACGGATTTGACGAAGTGGCCATCGTGCCTGGAGATGTCACCATTAACCCCGACCAGACCGACATCGATTTCAAGATTGGCGACTTTACCTTCAAAATTCCCATTGTAACCTCTGCCATGGATGCTGTGGTCGATGTTGACTTTGCTATCCTCATGGCCAATCTGGGCGGACTCGCCGTTCTCAACCTGGATGGAATCCAGGCCCGCTATGAGAATCCCGCCGAGATACTGGCGGAAATCGCCAAAGCTCCAAACGCCAGAGTTACCGCCCTGATGCAGAAGATATACGCGGAGCCTATAAAGGAAAACCTGGTCGGCGATAGAGTACAGGCGATTAAAAAGGCGGGGGTGGTGTGCGCCATATCATTGATACCGGCCAATACCAAGCGTCTGGCTCCTGTGGTAGCCAAGGCCGGTGGTGATATTCTGGTAGTACAGTCAACGGTTACCAGCGCCCGGCATATCTCAAAGAGCTATCGGGGATTGATTTTCTCCGAGCTGTGCGAGCAGATATCCATGCCGATTATTGTCGGCAACTGTGTCAGCTATAGCGCCTGCCTGGAACTGATGGAGACGGGTATATCCGGGGTCCTGGTCGGCGTCGGCCCCGGTGCTGCCTGCACTACCCGGGAAGTCCTCGGCGTTGGCGTCCCTCAGATAACCGCCACCATAGACTGTGCGGCCGCCAGAGATGAATATTTCCGTGAATCGGGCATTTATGTGCCGATAATTACCGACGGTGGTTTTCGCAAGGGCGGCGATGTCTGCAAAGCTATTGTCGCCGGTGCCGATGCCGTCATGCTAGGCTCGGTTTTAGCTCAGGCCAAAGAAGCGCCCGGACTGGGCTATCACTGGGGTATGTCCCATCCCCACCCGGCCCTGCCTAGGGGGACACGTATCAAGGTCGGCACCACAGGTACACTGGAGCAAATCCTCTTCGGGCCAACTTCGGTTACCGACGGCAGCCAGAATCTCGTCGGTGCCCTGCGTACCGCGATGGGCGTCTGCGGCGCGGCTACTATCGAAGAAATGCATAAGGCCGAGATGGTAATCGCCCCGTCCATTGTCACCGAGGGTAAATCATGGCAGATGGCGCAGGGCCACTGATTGTTGCCTGTCGGTTACACCCGTCTTACCTATCCCTCCCCCACGTAAATTGAAGGGTCGGGCTTCAGATAGAAAGCATCGCGGAATCCCAGTAGGCCCATGAGCATGTTAACACTGCCTCTTCCCGAATGAAATTTGCATGACACCGTCAGGGTAGCCCCGTCGGGATAACTCTGTACCATGGCCTCGCCCACCTCTACCCAGTCTGTCAGAGCTATGTTCTCCACATTTGGCATCGGCGTCATCAGGACATAACTTTCCATCCTTTTTACCAGTTCGCCGGCGTCAGACCGGGCTGCCTCTACATCCATGTAGTAGAGGGATACCAGAAAGTAGCGTTCCTCTCCGTCGTCCTGATACCCCATAGCCGCCATATCGTACTGGTGCAGTGTACCCCAGCCCTCAGGGACAGTGAAGGTAAATGGGAGTTGTGTTTCGCCTTCGTCGAAAGCGATAAGCAGCCTGTCCGGGGTAAAGATAACGGCGGAAATGACATCGCCCAGGCTGTCCGCCAGCGCCCGGCAGACGGCGTTGTCTATCACGGCAACCTCATCGCCGGACATCGCATCCAGTACACCGGTCATGATATCGGTGGCTGGAGCCGTCACGATAGTATTGTCAAACAGGGCTATCCTGTTCAGGTCGGCCATTACCCACTGCGTTATCTTGCTGTTTATATCGATACCCATATCCTCGTTTTTCCAGTAATACGTATAGGTACCATACTCCGCCTTCTCATACCCCTGTTCGGTCAGCTTGTTGCCAATCAACGCCTCGTCAAAGTCTCCTTCCATTAACGAGAAGCACCAGGGCGGCGGTATGTCGCTAAAAACGGTGCGGTGTATCATCATGCTGTCAAAGCCAACAAGCGGCGCTATCTCGGTAAAATTGTATTCCGTTTTCAGTCCGGCCACTCCCGCCAGGTCCTGAATTACCTTGTGAATCTCTTCGTTGGAGAGTTTCGTAAGTTCGTCTAGATTTTTAATGTCCTCGTAGCCGTATATCTGCTTGGCCCTGCCCGGGTCGCCGAACCAGATGTCGTCCTCCTCAAGGAAGGAGTAGGGCACGAAGCCGAGCACTCTGCCGAACTCCGTGGTGACAGGTATCCGGTCGGCCTTATGTTCGCCTGTCTCTTCACCCGTTATCCACGCACATCCCGGGAGCAGGACAGTGGCTACCGCGATGAGTATAAAAATCAAGCCTGATTTTAGCGTTTTTACTCCTCTTCTTCTTCCTCTTCGTCGGGAATCGCCCTGGTTTCTTCCCCGCTAACTTGCGGCAGCAGGGCCTCGGCCTTGCCTCTCTTTCGTGCTGAACGGGGAGGTAACTCGCTGACAGCCTTTCGCAGTTTCTTCAGTCCCTCCGGCTCTCCCGTACCCGCTTCCACGACCACACCATCCACACCGGCTTCCCAGATAGCTTTGAGTTCGCTGGAGTCTGTATCTAAAGATACTGGAATCAGCAGGGGCTTGGTCAATATATTGGCCAAGTGCTGTATCTTGATGAGGTGGTGCCAGGCCACCGCTTCGCCCACCTGACAGGCATCGGTGGCCAGTACGGCGTCCACTGACAGCTCATTAATGGCCCTCAATGAACCATCATCCAGCGCCGATTGCAGCTGTAAAATCCTGCCGACTTTCTCATCCTGAGACATGGCTGTAACCGGGCTCGCCACCGGGAA
The DNA here is from genome assembly GCA_964588605.1 of uncultured Dehalococcoidaceae bacterium. Classification (GTDB taxonomy): domain Bacteria; phylum Chloroflexota; class Dehalococcoidia; order Dehalococcoidales; family RBG-16-60-22; genus CAZLEY01. The sequence goes on from CAZPQB010000075.1 coordinate 4,533, forward strand.
TACTATAAAATCGCAGCCTGCCTCGACCAGCGTCTCCACCTTTTTAGCGCCCGCATCCTCCAGATATCCACCCCACGGTATATCCGGCAGGGATTCAATCGCTTTTTGAATCGCGGTCGCTGTCAGGCGCGTTTTCCCCGGACGTAACAAAACAGCATTAGCATCGCTAACATAATCAGATAAGACACCGACAGCCGAGACATCCAGACCGGCAATAAGCAACATCCGTGAAGCTGATGACGCGGCTCGTTCTGCCCTGAAACCTATCGGCTGAGATGTGTCCCGGGCAGCTCTGTTCAGTTCGTCGATAAGTCGGCTCATAACGCCCCTCAACTGTAACAAAGACATTATAGTGAAAAGCGACGATAACTTCAACGCGGCATATCCCATGTTAGCAGGCTCTCCGTCCATCCGTCAGTCACCTGAATAAGGGAATTTTAACGGAATTTTAATGATGCTTTTATGAGCAATTAATATCTGTCAACTACGATTAAAGTAAGGGAAGAAAACAGAGCTAGAGGAGAGCCGTAATGATTAAAACCGTTATCAGAATGAGCAACAACATGGTGATGGCGTTTGATGATAAGGGCGAGCAGATGCCCGAATATCAGGGGCAATACGATGATGTCAAGGGAAAAATCCTGGCAGATGCTCCGGCGGAGGTAGTATTCAACCACTGGTTTGGTAACTCACCCGAACCCGAGGCAGTCGGGGTAAAAAGCTGGTAGGAGAAGAAAGATGCCGAAACGAAAACCTAATAAAAAATCGGAAAAACCAATAAGTACGATGCTGACGACAAGCGAGGTCGCCCGCATATTCGGCGTGCATTCGAATACGATAAGGCGGTGGAGTGAGCAGGGGATACTCAAGGCCTATCGAGTTGGCGCCAGGGGCGACCGTCAGTTCCGGCGTGAGGAAGTGGCCGTTCTTTACCTGGATAAGGCCATCCAGAAATTTCTCAAAGATAAATCAGCCTAGCCGCCGGCGGTAGCATCTCCGTTCTGTGCATATCCTCAGTACCTGCAACCTGCCCAATATATACAGTTATATCAATACCTGCCCCACAGGCAAATTTTTTTACCCTGAGATATTGCCTATTGGCAACTTTTATGCTATTATAATACCTATGGCAAACAAATTCCATAGTGTCTCCGGAACCGAAGAAGAAACACGGAGGTTTACGGAGAGCCTGCAATATTATAGTAAGCTGTTGTTTGAAGCCAATGAGGAACTAAAACAGGCAACCCGGGCAAGGTCCGAATTCACGGCCAAGATATCCCATGAATTCCGCGCGCCTCTGAATATCGTCATCGGCTTTACAGAATTGATGCTCGATGAAGTACCAGGGAAAATTAACGAAGATCAGAGACAGAGTCTGGAAGATATTCTCGCCAGCAGCAAGCAATTGCTGAGCCTGATTATTAATTATTTCGACCAGCCTGAAAAGAAGTCGGATGGAGTCAATTATACCGAAAAACACTAACTTATCGTCACGGAGGATGGCCATGGCCAAGAAAATACTTGTCGTTGATGATGAACCCGCCCAGCTCAGACTGGCCAACCAGGTTCTGAGCAGTAACGGTTACGAGGTACTCCAGGCTAACAGTGGACAGGAAGCCCTGCGTATTATATTTGAACGGAGGCCCGACCTTGTCCTGCTGGACGTGATGATGCCCGGGATAGACGGCTGGCAGACCTGTAGCTGCATCCGTGAAATTACCGATATCCCCGTTATTATGCTTACCGGAAAGCGGAACACCGAGGATGACATTGTGCGCGGTCTTGAGAGCGGCGCTGACGAGTATCTAACCAAGCCGCTGGGGAACAGGGAGCTGTTGGCCAGAGTGCGGTCGGCTTTGCGGCGTGCCGAACAACCCTCATATCTGGATGAAAAGAAAAAAACCATGTTCTCCGACGATTACCTTATTGTGGATGTTGATGAAAGAAAAGTCACGATAAACGGTGAACGGCTAAAGCTCACCCCGCGGGAGTTCCGTCTGCTGGCGTTACTTGTTGAGAACGCCGGCCACGTTCTTTCTCACCAGCAGGTACTGGAGAATGTATGGGGCTGGGAATACATCGACGATGTTGACTATGTACGCATTTACATTTCACATTTACGGCAAAAGATAGAACCGGATACCTCCCAACCCCGATATATTCTTACCGAACCGGGTGTTGGCTATTATTTCCAGAGAACGAACTAGCCCCGGTGCTTTCCCTTAAAGCATTATCCACATGGTCTCTATTCATTCCCACATGCTAACCCCTCACCCCTCTTATTTATTTTACCCCCACTCCCCTCCGATACCCTTCTTAGTTATCTTTTCCCACCCTCCACCCTCGCGGCATCCGCCACCTGTCCTTTGTTTTTAGCCCCACCCCGCCCTGTTAAATCCTTTCCTAATCCCGTAGTTTTCTCCCCCCACCGAGTTTCCCCCTTTGAAAAAGGGGGATTAAGGGGGATTTAACATAGGGATACAGGGGGTAAGGTAGATAATTATCCCCCATATTATTTGTTGGAGAGGGGGACCAAGGGGGTGAGGCTGAAATAGTGAAACAGCCAGGAACATGGAGCATTTTCTCTTTCTGTATAACGCCCCACTTTGCCGAATATCTGAAGAGTTGTTATAATCCTAAAAGCAATCACAGGCAGGGTATCAGGAGCAATTCCAGGCAGACATGGCGATTCAGGTAGAGTTCATAAAGTCAATACCTTACTTCTCCGGGCTGGGTCAGGAAGGACTTGATTCAATCAGGAAGCATATCTTCGAGAAGAAAGCCGAGAGAGGTGAAATGCTCCTGTTTGAAGGTGAACCAGCCGATAATCTGTGCTTTGTTGTTGACGGCGTGGTCAAGGTCTTCAAGACATCGGCCGATGGCAAAGAACAGATTCTCCAGATAATCCGACCCGGTGAATCATTTAACGATGTCCCCGTTTTTAGCGGCGGCCTGAATCTGGCCAGCGCTGAAGCCATGGGGCCGGTCGTACTCTACATTATGAAAAAAAGTGAACTGGAAAAAATCATCAGTTACTACCCGCAGGTAGCCCTGAACGTAATCCAGATTCTATCACAGAGGGTACGGCATCTGGTGTCACTGGTTGAAGACCTCTCTTTCCGGAATGTCACCGGCAGGGTTGCCAAAGTGCTGCTTGAATACGCCGGCGATGGAGCCGGTGAGAAACCGCGGCTCACCCAGCAGGAGATGGCAGCGATGATAGGCACCGCCCGTGAAATGGTGGGCAGGGCGCTCAAAACCCTGGAAGGTGAGGGCAGCATCAGAATGGAACGTAACCGCATTGTAATCACCAATCCGGAGACCCTCAGGAAAATGGCAGGTTTAACTGAATGAGAGAAAGGTCGCAGACAGAATGCGGTGTCTGAGCTTAAAATATAGCGTATATGGAGAATGACAGATGGTGCAAATACCGATAATAGATACGTCTAAATGCAACGGATGTGGCCTGTGTGTCAGTATCTGCAAATGTGGCGTACTGGTACTGATTGAAAATAAGGTGACTGTTCTTAAAAAAGAAGGGTGCACCGAATGCACCACATGGTGCACGTTATGCGAGGAGATTTGCCCCAGCGCCGCTATAAGCTGTCCCTTTGAGATAATTATTGAGGAAAAACAGACGTCAGTATAACCTCCCGCTGTACGGTATTTGTCACATCATTACTCATCCCCACAATTAACTCTGGACCTGCCTTGTTGTCCTCTCTTTATGGAGACCCGTTCCTTATTTCCCTTATGGGACAAAAGTCGCATACAGGAAGTGCCCTCTGGTTTAGAATAATTATAAATGGGAGACGTGGTGAGAGGCCATGATACTTAGAATAAAAGAAAAGAATCAAGATAACACAGACCAGGACGAGTGTCATCACTACTGGATTATAGAAATAGCCAATGGACCCAAGAGCCGTGGTAAATGTAAATACTGTGGTGAAACCAAAGTCTTCTTCAACTCAATATCAGATTTCACCGGCCCAAAGCGTAATACGAATCCGCTCAAGCTGCCCAGGATGCCGGGTGTTAAACTTGATAAGGGAAGCAAGTCCTGAGATTAACAGGGTAATAAAATGGATGTAAAAATATACACGACGTCTACCTGCGGTTACTGCCATCAAGCCAAAAGCTACCTTGATGAGCTTGGGGTATACTATACTGAATACGATGTCTCCCGTAACCGGTCGGCAGCGGAGGAGATGGTAAAGCTTACGGGACAGATGGGCGTACCTGTTATCGTTGTTAACGGTGAAGCAATCATCGGTTTCAACCGGACGCGTCTGCAAGAACTTCTTGCCGGGGCTAATAACGGCAAGCACCCGCGTATAGGATTGAGAGTGACTGATGCTGGCCGTATTGCTCGGAAGCGTGGTGAGCCACCTGTTTTCGGGGCTGCTGTCGGCTCGGTAGCACCTTCGTCACCGGGAGAACACACCGGAATCAGGGCAGGAGATATTATCACCGGTGTCAATAATAGGCGCATAAACAATGTTGCGGAACTGGAGGAGGTTCTCGGCACGCTTACGGCCGGGAGTTCCGTACCGGTCACCTTTTACCGGGGTGAAAAGGCTATAAAGTCGGAGATTACATTATAGCTTACCGCCGATAAACTACCCACAGGGGCACCGAAGCCCTCTAACTATACTCTTATTTCTATTTCCTCAGGCGTAATCCTCTCGATGTATACTCTGACCCCGTCTATGGTTATTTCCTGACGCTTTTTGGGATAGTAAAGGTGCCAGGCATAGCCCTGATAGCCGCTGGCCTTCATCTGCACGATAGAATACACGCCGTCGGACGGCATACCGCCATAGATAATGTGGTCCTTACCTCGCCTTAAGTGATAACGCTCACCTACCGCCAATACCACCGGCCTACCTGTCCTCATTGATGTATCCATTATCCCTCCTGCGGACTGTATGTGTCATGCCCCATTACCCGACTAATTATTATACCCCATAGCCTCTGGTTGATATAAAAGGAATCCAGAGAGCTCAAGCCTTTTTTGTCTGTTCCCCCACCGCCCGCCCCATTACATATCTTTTCCCACCCACCGCCCTCGTATCATCAGTGGCTACCCCGCAAGATATGAAACTTCAACCCCATAGAGAGTAATAGAGAGGCGAAGCCTCTCTTGATATTTCTCCCCCTCTCCTGTGAAACCTCGTCAGGAGAGGGGGATTAAGGGGATGAGGTAGATAAAAAATCCCCTCCCTTTCTGAGGGAGAGCGATTACACAAGTCAGACAAGACTATCAACAAATGTAAACAATACCGATTATTCCCCGGTTTCCGGCATGGGCTTTTCCTGTTTACTTTTCTGAGGCGGGATTCCCTTAAGGAAAAAGTTGGCTATCAGGGCCAGAATAGACACGATAAGGAAGACGGTGAAAACCTGCACCAGGGCAGAGTTCAACGCATTTTGCAGCGTTGACATCATCTGCTCGAAAAGCGCCGGACCCTGACTGCCCGCCTCCTCGAAGAGACTCTGCAGTTGAAGTCGTGCTTCCGGATTGACCAGCGCCTGGGGATTGTCCACTATCCCCGCCAGTTTCTCCGGAGAAATAATCGCCCTTACACCCGTCGACAGGTTACCGAGAAACTCCGAGGCGAACCGATTATTCAGCACGGAACCGACGATAGCCAGTCCGAAAACGCCGCCGAGCGGCCTCAGAAACGTAATCATAGATGTAGCCGCACCCATAATGGAATAGCGAACCGTATTTTGGACAGCGATGGTGTGAATCGGCATGAGAAGCCCGGAGCCAAAACCTACCAGTATAATGTTTATTATGGCAGTTATGTAACTGGTCTCAGCCGTCATCCTAGAGAGCAGGAAAAACCCTATAGACGTAACGATAAAACCTACCGCCCCCTGAAAGCGGTAATGTCCGCCGGCGCGTGAGAGGAGCTGGCCGCTGATGAAGCTGCCGATGGAAGCGCTCAGCATCATCGGCGTCAGGAAGCCGCCGCTCTCGGTAGCCGAGGCCCCCAGTACACCCTGAAAATAGAGAGGGACAAAGGTGACCCCGGGGAAAAAGGAAGCCCCCATAAGGAAGCTCACAATCGATGATACAACCACTACCCTATTCCTGAATAATGCCAACGGAATAATGGGCTCTTCAACCCGCCTTTCAATGAATATGAAGAGCACAAACATAGCCGCCGTAAAACAAAACAGACCTATAATTGTCGGTGAATTCCAGGCATAGTCGACACCAGCCCAGTTTAGTGTCAGTATTAACGTTGTTATAAATAATGTCATAACCACAGCACCGAAGTAATCCACCTTTGGTTTTACATGGCCGAGCCGGAGCGGTGGAAACATGAAAATGAAGAGAATGATAATAATAACACCGATGGGTATGGGTGCGAAAAAGCACCATCGCCAGGAGAAGGCATCCGTCAAATATCCCCCAAGAGTCGGCCCGATAATTGTTGACAGGCCGAACACGCCCGCCATCAAACCACCGTACTTACCGCGGTCCTCCGGCGGGAAAATGTCCGCAATAACGATGAAACCCAGAGCCGATGTAATGCCAAAACCAATGCCCTGGAATGCCCGGAAGATGATTAGCTGAGACATAGACTGGCTCATCCCGCAGAGAAAAGAACCCAGAACAAATACAGACATACCGACAACGAAGAACCACTTCCTGCCGAACATATCGGAAAGCTTGCCCGTAAGCGGTACGGAAATCGTCTCCGTAATAATATATGAAATGAATACCCAGGTGTACTGACTGAATCCGCCCAGGTCGGTAATGATTCTGGGCATAGCTGTTGCCGTGATGGTCATGAATATCGAGCC
>CAZPQB010000076.1:0-11249 GCA_964588605.1 uncultured Dehalococcoidaceae bacterium
AACGTTTGGCCATTCACTGATCGATCTCAGGACGGTCCTTGAAAGCGGGCAGGCAGAAAGCTCGGTGTAAAAAGGTTTTATCTAATCGGATTAAATATATGGGAGGGACTATCACTTGTCAAGAGTCAAGAGAGGCGTAACCTCTCACCACAAACATAAGAAAGTACTGGCCATGACCAAGGGACACCGGGGCACCAAGCACCGGCTTATCAAGCGTGCCAGGGAGTCCATGATAAAGTCGTTGAGCTACGCCTACTTCCACCGGCGCGAGCGTAAGGGCGACATGCGGCGACTGTGGATTCTACGCGTCAACGCCGCCTGCCGTGCCCGGGGAATCACCTACAGTCAGTTCATGGACGGACTGAAAAAGTCCGGCATCGAGATAAACCGAAAGATGCTTGCCGATATGGCCGTCAGGGAGCCAGAAAGCTTTAGCAACTTGGTCACTGTAGCTGGAGGGAAAGCTCAGGACTAAAGCACCCGACTCAAAAAAGACGCTCCCCGACTTCCCCTTCCCTTCAGCAACGGAAGGGGATTTTTCGTAAAGACCAGCCAGGAAACAAAGTAAAAATGTTAGAAAAAGTTGAAGAGATAAAAGCGGAAGCCCTGAAGCAGCTTGACGGTATTGACAGCGTCAAGGACCTGGAATCATGGCGTATTTATTACCTGGGCAAGAAAAGTCCGCTTACCCAAATTCTGCGTGGCCTGGCCGCTCTGTCCATAGAAGAGCGAAAGACCGTCGGTGCCGCCGCCAACCGGGTAAAAGCGCTGCTGGAGAATAGCTCCGCTGAAAAAGCGAAGTCTCTCCGCGAAGTACAGCTAGCCGCTGAGGCAAAAGAGGCAACCTTTGATATCAGCCTGCCGGGGCGTCCCTGGCCTGTCGGGCACCTGCACCCGATTACGCAGACGATGGAAGAGATGTGTGATATATTCGTCTCCATGGGATTCCAGATAGTTACGGGGCCTGACATTGAGTGGGACTATTATAATTTCGAGGCCCTGAACATTCCCGCCGAGCATCCTGCCCGCGATACCATGTCAACCTCCTGGGTTGATACCAGAGAAGGCGAAAGGCAGCAGTTGTTGCGTACCCACACCACATCAGTAACCGCCCGGACGCTGGAAAAGATGGAGCCGCCGATAAGGGCTATTGAGCCCGGCAGGATTTACCGCTATGAGGCCAGTGATGCCACCCATGTCCCCATGTTCCACCAGATTGACGGCATTGCCGTTGATACCGGCATCACCATGGCCGACCTCAAGGGTACGCTCTACGAGTTCTCCCGGCGTTTCTTCGGCGAGGACAGAAAGGTGCGCTTCCGCGTTGACTATTTCCCCTTCGTCGAACCGGGTGTCGAGATGGCTATAGAGTGTATTGCCTGCCACGGCAGCGGCTGCCACCTGTGCAGCAACTCCGGTTGGCTGGAAATACTGGGGGCTGGCATGACTCATCCCAACGTACTGCGGCGGGGGGGTATCGACCCTGAAGTCTACACGAGCTTTGCCTTCGGTATTGGAGTCGAAAGACCGCATATGCTGCGCTACGGCGTTGATGACATCAGGCTTTATTTTGCTAACGACCTCAGATTCCTGAGACAGTTTTAGAGCAGAGATATGAAAGTACCGTTAAACTGGCTGAAAGACTACGTGGACGTTACCCTGCCCCCGGCCGCACTGGCTGAGAGGCTGACACTGGCCGGCTTCGAGGTCGGTGAACTGGAGGTAATCGGCGGCAGCTGGAACCATGTCATCATCGGGCAGATAACGGCCGTCAATCCCCACCCCAACGCCGACCGACTCCGCCTGGCCACGGTAGACCTTGGCCAAGAGCAGGAGACCGTTGTCTGCGGGGCCCCCAACCTGAATACCGGCGACAAGATTGCCTTCGCCCGCGTCGGCGCCCGGCTCGTAAATCCCTATAACGGCAAAACCGAGGAACTGAAACCGGCCAAGATAAGGGGCGTCGTTTCCAGCGGCATGATTTGCTCCGAGAAGGAACTCGGCATTTCCGACAGCCACGAGGGCATCATGGTTTTGTCAGCTGAGGCGACTATCGGGATATCACTGTCCGACTACATGGGAGATGTCGTTATGGACCTGGATATCACCCCCAACCGCCCCGACTGCCTGTCGGTAATCGGCATCGCCCGCGAGGCGGCCGCCCTGAGCGGGCAGAGTCCGCATATCCCCGAAATTAAATACGAGGAAACGGCAACCCCCATAGAGGAGCGAATATCCATAGAAATAGCCGACCCCGACCTGTGCCCCAGGTACTGCGCCAGCCTTATCACCGACGTTAAGATAACCGAGTCTCCCCCCTGGATGCAGGAAAGACTCATTGCCTGCGGGCAGCGCCCGATAAACAATATCGTCGATATTACCAACTACGTGATGCTGGAATACGGACAGCCGCTGCACTCCTTCGACTACCATAGAATCAGAGGCAGGAAAATCATCGTACGCCGGGCTGCCGAGGGCGAGGACTTTACCACCCTAGATGAGACAGAACGGAAACTCACCGGCAACATGCTTACCATCGCCGACGGCGAGGGAACCGTGGCCATAGCCGGCGTCATGGGCGGCCTGAACAGCGAGGTTACCGAGAATACCACCGCCATCCTGCTGGAAGCCGCCAGCTTCAACGCCGCCAGCATTCACTACACCAGCCACCACCTCGGCCTGACGAGTGAAGCTTCCATGCGGTTTGAACGCGGCATCAGTGCCGGCATGACCATACCCGCCCTGAAACACGCCACGCAATTGATTGCCGAGCTGGGCGGCGGCAAAGTCGCCAAAGGCATCATCGATGTCTATCCCGGCAAACAGGAACCTGCACCCTTCTTGTTGACACCGGGTGAGGTGGAGCGCATCGTCGGCATCAAGGTCAGCCTTAAGAAAATGACGGAAGCGCTGACGGCGCTGAGCTTCGACTGCCAGGCAGATGCCAGACAGATACGGGTTACCGCCCCTTACTGGCGCAGCGATATCAGGCAGGCGGTCGACCTCATTGAGGAAGTCGCCCGTGTCATCGGCTACGAACAGATTCCTACCACCATGCTCAGCGACCCTCTGCCGCGGCAGAATCCCGACCCCGTACTAAGCCTGAATAGAAAGAGCAGGCATGTTCTGGTCGGCCACGGCTTTCAGGAGGTAATGACCTATACGCTTACCAGCCTGGAGATGCTGACCAATCTCGTGCCCGAAAGGACACCACCGGAGCCGATGCCGATTCGCGTGGCTAATCCGATGACCGCCGAACAGGAGTACCTGCGTCCCAATCTCCGCGCCAACCTGCTGGCCACACTTGCCGCAAACCGACGGCACGAAGATGGCGGCATCAGGCTATTCGAACTGGGCAAGATATACCTCCACAGGGAAAATGACCTGCCCACCGAACCCGATGTATTGTGCGGTATACTGTGCGGCACCAGGGTTGAGAAAACATGGCTCGGCGGCAACGGCTCGTTTGACTTTTACGACGTCAAAGGGGTAGTCGAAGCTTTGCTCCAGCACCTGGACGTGACCGCAGACTTCCAGAAAAGCAGCGACGCAGGACTGCATCCCACCAGACAGGCGGCCATCGTCATTGAAGACAACGGTATGAAGGTGAAGCTGGGCCTCATCGGCGAACTGCACCCGAAGGTAGCCGATGCCTTTGAAATCGCCGAAACGGTCTGCCTGTTCGAAATCAATGTGACCACCCTGCTGCCCTTTGCCACCGGTCATGAAATGTACCAGGCGATACCCCGCTTCCCGGGCACTATCAGAGACCTGGCACTGGTGGTTGATGCCAACGTAACCCACCAGAGGGTTCTGGAGATTATCCAGAGTTACCCGCTGGTCAGCGAGGTGGTACTCTTCGATGTTTACTCCGGCAAGCAGGTGTCCCCGGGCAAGAAGTCACTCGCCTACCGGCTCGTCTACCAATCGCCCACCCATACCCTGACCGACGAAGAGGTCAACAAGGTACAGGCACAAATCCTTAACAGGTTGTCCGGTGAGCTTGGTGCGACACTACGGGGCTGATAGGCCGGCTCATTCCCACCGGAAAAAGCGGGCGGACAAGGCACCCGCCACGACTAGAACACCGGCCGTTATTAGAGACGCCTGTTCATGCCAGCCGAAGCCGAGCCACGGATCCTGCAATATCAGAATAACATAGCGCAACGGCGTGAAATCCCCGATTGCCCGCATTGCCCCGGTCATAACTTCCCGCGGAGGCCCGGCGCCACCGAGGATAAGCCATAAATGCCGCGAAGGCGGGCGGTTGGGAAAAAATAACTCAGGGGCGGCGGGGTAAAGGGAGCGGGGCAGGCAGCTAATCAAGAAATTAACGCTGGTACGTGCCGATGAGCTCCCCCCTTGCGAGGGTATGGCCTTCCACAGCATCAAGAACCTGCTTCTTGGAGGCACCTGCCTCCAAATTCAAGGCGCTGTCCAGTGCGTAAAGGGTAAAACGATAATGGTGAGGTTTCCCCGAGGGAGGGCAGGGACCACCGTAACCAATGTTGCCGAAATTATTCTTACCTTGCAGGGCACCATCGGGCAGGCTGGATTGCGCCGGTACGGCCTCAGCCAGTTCGCGGCTGGCAGAGGGGATGTTGAAAATCACCCAGTGTGTAAACTTACCGGAGGTATCAATATCATCCACAATCAGCGCCAGCGACTTTGTGCCTACAGGCAGTTCACCCCAGGATAACTGCGGCGATATATCCTGTCCTTCACAGGTATATCTGTCGGGGATGCTGCCTCCCTCCTGAAAAGCTGTGCTTGATAAAGATAGCGTAAGTGCTACGGGAGATACCTCCTGCGATTCACAACTCGATGGCAACAGGGCGGTAAGGCAGAGCGCCAATACAGGTACAACTGCCCAGTATATCTTGCATCTATCCACGACAGCGCCAATCTTCATACGAAGTCCACCCCCCATTTGCTGCTAGCATATAAGCTCCCTGAGCTTCATTAATAAGCCATCCAGAGGTATCAGCTCCGAATCTTTCTCGGAGCGCCGCTTGAGTTCAACGCTGTTTTTCTCCAGGGTGCGGGGACTTACGGTAACCCGGAACGGTATCCCCAGCAAGTCGGCGTCGTTGAACTTAACGCCGGGGGACTCTTCACGGTCATCAAAAATGACCTCCAGGCCCTCCGCTTCAAGTTTCTCGTAAAGGCTATCGGCAACTGCCGCCACTTCCGTATCATCACGATACAGCGGGCAGAGGTAGATATGGTACGGGGCGATGGGCATTGGCCAGATAATGCCCTTGTCATCGTGGTTCTGCTCTATGGCCGCCGCCAGCAGTCGGCCGAGGCCGATGCCATAGCAGCCCATGACAACAGGGCGAGACGCGCCCTTTTCATCGATATAGAAGGCTTCAAGCCTCTCGCTGAGGAAGGTGCCCAGCTTGAAAACATGTCCGACTTCAATGCCGTGAGTGGAGGCGAGTTTACCACCGCATCTGGGGCATTTATCACCGGGGCGGGCGGTAGCAATGTCGGCCAGGATATCCGCCCTGAAGTCCCTGGGATAATTTACGTTCTTAATATGGGTATCTGGTTTATTACCGCCGGCGACGAAGTTGGTTCCCGACGTCACGGAATCATCAGCGACAACCTTAAAGCCAGTTATGCCTACAGGCGAGGCAGCGCCGGCCACAATGCCGGCCTCGATGACTTCGGACTCGGTGGCCATACGGAGCTCGGCGCAATGCAGTTGATTCTTCAGCTTAATTTCATTGACCCCGAGGTCACCGCGGATAGCCACAAAGACCATATCGCCATCAGCCACATAGAATACGACCTTAAGGGTGTGGCTGGGAGGCACTTTCAGGAAAGCGGCAACTTCCTCTATTGTCCCCGCGCCGGGCGTGGCTACTTCCTCCACGGGCAACGGGGCGCCGTTATCTATACTGCCCTTGACGCTTTCCGCTTTCTCCGCGTTGGCGGCGTATTTGCAGTCAGGGCAGTAAATAATCTCATCCTCGCCGCTTTCCGCGATTAACATGAACTCGTGAGAGTCCTTACCGCCGATAGCGCCGCTGTCGGCTTCAACCAGCACCGCCGGCAGGCCACAGCGGTCATAAATATTCCGGTAAGCCTGGAGCATTTTCTGGTAGCTCCTTTCCAGTCCGGCCTCATCGACATCAAAGCTGTACAGATCCTTCATGCCGAACTCCCGGACCCTTATCAGTCCACCCCGGGGGCGGGGCTCATCGCGGAACTTGGTCTGAATCTGGTAGAGAAGCTGGGGAAGGTCTCGGTAGCTCTTTATATTGCGGCTGGCCAGCTGGGTAATAACCTCTTCGTGGGTCGGGCCCAGGGCAAGCTGGCGTTCCCGGCGGTCTTTGAGGGTGAACAGTCCCTTGCCGAAAGCACGGTCGCGCCCGGTCAACTGCCATAGCTCAAGGGGCTGAAGCACTGGCATGCTCAGTTCCTGCCCACCGGCTCTGTCCATCTCATCACGGATAATGTTCTCTATTTTCTTAAGCACCCGCCAGGCCAGCGGCAGGTATGAATAAACACCGGCGACCAGCTGGGTGACCATTCCCGACCTTATCAGTAGCTGGTGACTGACCGTATCCGCCTCGGCGGGTACTTCCCTTAACGTTTTCCCGAACAGCTTTGATATACGCACTTGCCTGCTCCATCAATATATTATATTGTCAATAATCTTATCTCAATACCGACCGGTTCCTTCAGCATCAACCTCAGGTGCCGCATTTGTTCGCCAGACTGTTTATGTTGTCACCTATATCTTTTATTTCATCTTCCTGTGCTTCAATAAGTTCCATCAGTTTATCATGTACCGCCGCTAACTGGTCTGCCAAAATACGGCTAGTTTCCTGGTTATATTCATCTCTTACTGCGTTGGCTTCAGCAGCCAGCTGGTTCCTGATACCTACCCTGATATTATACTCCCTGACCAATTGATTATGACTCTTTAAGTCCGCAGGACTTTCAAAAGACCACCCTCTATAGTAAAGCGGATTTTCACTTCGGGCGACAACAAAGCCGCCGGTGGTCTCCAGCGCCAGGTATTCTCCCGGCGACACCTCAGCCCATACCCAGGCATGGTTGGAGTCGAGGATATTGCTAATAGCCGCATCCTTGTTCCCGACCACGATTAGGGCGTTGATACCATGGGCTTTGAGCATGTTCCAGACCTCCGAGGCCATATCGGAGCAGACAAACAGGTCGTAAGAGCTGTAGACATGGGTCTCGTGGTAATACCTGACGATTTTTTCCGCCGTTTCTGCCGGCGTCGCCCCCACCAGGTTATACTGGTCCCCGATTCCACTAATCTGACCCTGCAATTCGACAATCCTGTCCTGGGCTGCTTTTAACTCAGCTTCGGCGGCATTTTTTTGAGCCTGTAGTTGGTTGACCTCGTTTCGGAGATTGGTGACTTCATTATTTGTGTCAGATAGCTGTAGCTTGGCCTCATTGAGCTGTTCACCGAGCCTGTCGTACAATTCCTGGGAAACTCCCTCCTGACACCCCACCAGAACGATTGAAAGCAAAAATACAGCCGTTATCAATATAAGTAATAGCTTTCTGTGCATCAGGCCTCCTTATTCAGCTTTATCCTCCCTGCCGCCCTCGTAACATCAGCGGTTTATCACACGCAGCTCTCCAATGGCATCCTCGAATTCTTCGCTCTCTGTTTAGGCTTCCCTCCATTTTTAACCCGACCCCTTCATATTATCACTCTCTCAATACATTTGAAAAATGTGCCCATTAACTGCTCCATCTCCATTTTGTTCACTCGCCCAAATTAATACTAGGATAGGATAATAAAAAAGACAAGAAGGTAAAAACCTCCTCGCCTTTCTATAGGAAATCTCAACTCGAGACATTAATTAGATTCACCTGCGGGACATGGTCATTCGCCTGCTTGACTTACCGCAGGTGGAAGCATAAAATAAGCAACACAAATCTATCAAATGGAGGCACATAATGAGTAGCCGTTCTGTATCAGGGGCAACGGTAGTGAAAAGCGCCTGTGCGCTCTGTTTCTCTTGCTGTGGTCTTTTGCTGTATGTTAAGGATGGAAAGCTGGTTAAGGTCGAGGGCATGCCCGAGCACCCTCTCAGTCGAGGCCGACTCTGTCCCAAGGGGGCCTCTATTATTGATTACGTGTATTCGCCTGACCGCCTCCAGTACCCTATGAAACGAGAAGGTAACGCCTGGAAACGCATCTCCTGGCCGGAGGCTTTGGACACCATTGCAGATAAGCTTCTCAAGATTAAGGAAACTTATGGCGCCCGCTCTTTAGTGATATGTAAGGGCTTGACCTATTATCTTGGAGCACGGGCAAATGCACAACTGGTCCATCGCTTCGGGGATGTCTACGGTACCCCTAACCATTTCATGGCGGACAATGGGTGTTTTCGCACCGGACTAATAGCCCGGATTAAAACCCTGGGGGCCTTTGCCTTACCTGATATAGAGAGGTCACAGTGTATCGTGCTCTGGGGACACAACCCTCATGCCTCTTTGCGCCACCGGGCCTGGTGGGTTATTCCGACTGCCAGGGAGAACGGCGCCAGGCTCATCGTTATTGACCCTCGCCGTACCCCTTTTGCCCGGGAGGCAGACATACATATCCAGCTCCGCCCCGGCAGCGATGGAGCTTTAGCCCTGGGCATGATAAACGTCATCATCTCCGAGGGGCTTTATGATAGGGACTTTGTGGCTAAATGGACAGTGGGCTTCGATAAGCTGACAGACCATGTGAAATCATTCACTCCTGAGGAGGTGGAGAGGATAACCTGGGTGCCCGCTCAGACTGTTGTCGATACCGCCCGGATGTACGCTACCATCAAGCCGGCCTGTATTGTCCCGGGCTTCGAAACGCCAGACCTGAGAGCCGACGGCTTTGCTTTTTCCCGGTCCCTGGCCATTCTCCAGGCCATCACGGGAAATTTCATGGTCCCCGGCGGCCTTAAAAGCGTACCCAGGTGGCAAGAACGCTCGATAAGGCTTATGGAGAAATTAGAAGAGGACTGCCTGGGTGCCGATAGATTCCCTCTGTGGTGGGAGGGGACTTCCCGGGAACACGGCGAAGGACAAGCCACGATGCTGCTGGATACCATGCTGAGTGGTAAACCGTATCCTGTCAAGGCCATGATTGTCACCGGGGCGAATCCCTTAAGCGCTTGGCCAGATACGAAGAAGTCGGCAAGAGCTCTGGAAAAACTGGATCTGCTCGTGGTTATGGACCCGGTTATGACTCAAACCGCTCAGATGGCCGATATCGTCCTGCCGGCGGCTACCTTCGTGGAGAAAACGCAGTTATGCCATTTCCACTGGGAGATCCACGGCATGCCCTATGTCCAGATGCGGCCAAAAGCCGTCCAGGTGGGAGAGTGCTGGTCCGATGCTAAATTCTGGCTTGAATTGGCGAAGCGGATGGGCTATGCAGAGTACTTCCCCTGGCAGGATGAGCTGGAGCTCTACGATTACGTCATGGAACCCATGGGGTTAACGGTGCAGGGTCTCTTGGAAAAGCCTGAAGGCGTTTTCTACGGTGAGTGTGACTATAATTTAGATGGACAAAGGGGCTTGCAGACCCCGTCGGGTAAGGTGGAAATCTTCTCAGAGTCCCTGAAAACTGTCGGGGACGACCCCCTCCCCTGCTATCGGGAGCCGCCGGAAAGTCCCCTCAGTACCCCGGAGCTAGCTCAAGAATACCCCCTTGTACTGACTACTGGCGCGCGGGTACCGGAGTATTTTCATTCTCAATTAAGGGGCATTCGCCGGCTACACCGTCTTTGCCCTGAGCCTGCCGCCGAAATACATCCGGACACGGCTGCCAAATATGGCATCAATAACAAAGACATGATAGAGGTGCGGACTAAAAGGGGTGCCATTCATGTCAGAGCCCATGCCACTGAGGATATCGTTCGCGGAGTGGTTAGTATTAGCCACGGCTGGCGTGAAACCAACGTAAATATCTTAACTGATGACGCCCCCGTTGACCCCGTATCTGGCAACCCTTCACTTAAGGCTATGCTGTGCCGAGTGACCAAGGTTTAGCAGAACCAGCTCAACTAAAGAGATAGCTACTTTCATACGGCACCAGCCCTTTATTCCTTCTCGCCACCGATACCGCGAGGGCGGCGCGGGTGTGAAAAGATATTTAATATTTTTCTACCTCACCCCCTTTGTCCCCCTCTCCGAAGGAGGTTCTTGTAAAGCTATGAGGTCATAATATTCATATCGTACCTTATCCTCTACCCTTGTTTCTAAAGAACGCTTTAGTCCCTTTATTCCCACTCTTGCCATTACCGCGTCGACACTCCGCCCGAGTTCATCAGCTATTTGACCAAGCCCCTTTCCTTCTTCGTAATAGGATCTCAGCCGCTCATCTTCTTCCGGAGTCTAGCGAAACGATTTATAAAATGTCATAATTATGCAACATTTTTGCTTGTAATTTTATAACTTCTTGATAAGCCATTTACTAGAATAGCAATGGGTTTTCTATGACTTTCAGGTAGGGCACAAGGAGAGTCGAATGGAAAGAGTGCTAGAGATGATTCTCGCTGGAGGGCCAGGCAGGAGGATGGAACTTCTTTGTTACTTGAGACCAAAGCCAGCGCTTCATTTCGCGGGAAAGTTACGCGTTATCGATTTTAGCCTGAGCAACTGTATACACTCACAAGTCAGAAGCATAGCGGTCCTGGTCGACTAACAGCGCAGCTACAGCCCTGGGATAAATATAATCATGAATTAGGGAGGTGAATAATATGGCGAAAAAAGTGAAACTACAGACAAAAACAGACAGGCAAAACAGCAAGCTATTGGAAAAGGTACCGGCGGGGTATGTCTTCTGGTGCCATGATGGCAACGTCTTTACGGATGTTAACGAACTGGCGGCTGGCTTGGCGACTATGTCGGACGAGACCTTCGCGTACCACTCAAACCTGGAGAAACAGGACTTCAGCAACTGGGTAAGAGACGCCGTCGGGGATGAAAAGCTAGCTGATAACCTGGCGTGGTCAACCAGCAGGGAGCAGGCGGCTC
This sequence comes from uncultured Dehalococcoidaceae bacterium, assembly GCA_964588605.1. Classification (GTDB taxonomy): domain Bacteria; phylum Chloroflexota; class Dehalococcoidia; order Dehalococcoidales; family RBG-16-60-22; genus CAZLEY01. Next base: position 11,023 of record CAZPQB010000076.1, read on the forward strand.
AGTATGTGGTTGCCAGAATAACCGAGCTTACCTGCAAATAGCTCGGGCAACGCAGCATTAGGTTCACTCTAACCTATGCCTGTGCTGATGACCAAGGTCTTGTGTCAAAAGGAAGCAATGTAACTGCGATTGATATGTCGCGCGAGGAGTTTTTAATCCGCCAATATGAGTACGCAGGCTGCTAATATCAATATAGTGCGCGACCACGCCACCGTCGACGAAGTCAT
>CAZPQB010000077.1:0-11178 GCA_964588605.1 uncultured Dehalococcoidaceae bacterium
GTGCTGTTATGAGAATATATGGCGTCTCCATGTATAGCCCGTGACCATGCCCGTCGGGATAGTCCACAAGAACCTGACCGTAGTCCCAGCCACCGAAATTCCTGCCTTCAAGATAGAATGTGCCTGCCTGGGGCACACTGAATTCGAGGCGTTTGGTTATGGTCTGCCCGGGCTGCAAGGTCTCCTTGTACCAGTCAAGTGCCGGCGGCGGTGGGCCGAATTCCTGCCTCTCCCAGTTATAGACGATGTTTCCCTGACCATCCCTGATAGTGAGGTTAAGATACTGGCTGCCGGGTGTGGTTATCTCTACCGGCTCTTCTCCGTGGTAGCTCATGGTCAGGGTGGCTTCGGCAGTTTCGCCTACTTCATAGTCCGCTGCAGGAATCTTGATGGTCAGCGTGAAATCACGGTCAGTTTCTGAGCTCTGCAATGGCATCGGGGAAAGGTGCGATTCGGTGAATATTTTGACGACCTTTTCCCGGTCGAGGTCTACGTATATCTCCAGGATGTCCGAGACGGTCGGCTGGAGCAGCAGCTCAACCTTGGGGAAGATATAAAAGTGAACCTTCCCATCAACAGTCTCGTGCCAGCCATCCCTGATGATGCTGGGGCTTTCTTTATAGCCCCGGCCACCCATCACTTCTTTGACCGTCTCATCAGCCAGGGCTATTTGCAAGGTTTTATTTTCTTCCTCCTCGGTCAGGCTATGGTTAACCACGGTGAAGATTATGTCCTCAACTCTTTGTTCGGTAGCATTGACCACCAGCCGCAAATCCTGGTTAACTTCATCTTCTCCTCTAAGAATGAAAGATACCAGGTAGCGTATGACGCCAGGTTCTACACCGCGCGTGTAAGGACCCACTCTGGTCTCATAGCTCCTGTCAGAAAGGTATTCGCTGATCCCCGGATGATTCATAGCTATCTCGATTAGCTCATTCTCGCGTTCCGGGGTAAGCTCCTCATCAGCCCAGGTCTCCGCAACCGCCCTTATCCGGGCAACGGCCTCATCCAGGGGTTCCCATGGGGAATTAGCATACATGCCATAACGTATTCTGCCGTCGTCGATGATATACTTGGCTCCCATCAGTCCGCCGAGCATGATGAAATGGTCTTCTTCACTGTTCAGGAATAGAAGCAGGTGTTCGCCTTCGGCAAGGTGCACACCTTTAACCGGCATCTTGCCCGACTGCTCAAGAATACGTACCTTCAGGCTGGTTTCGGACAGGGGATTAAACACATAGCTTTCCACCTCAAATACCCAGTCCCGATAGACAGCATTGTCTATCTCTATGGGTGGCAGCCCCTCAGTCACTCGCCCGATGACGGCGGTTTCTGCGTTCGGCACGAAGTACTCGGGTTTCGTTATCCAGTCTTCTTGATCGGAAACAGCAGCAGGCTTGGATGTTACCAGGGGGGACGATGTGGACGGGGGCGGACTGGGTTCGGGTTGTTGCTGACACCCCGCTACTGAGGTTATTAGCGATACAGCTGCCAGAACTATAACACACAGAATAATAAGCTTTTTCATCATGCACCTCCTAATTAGTGCTAACCGGATTACCCTACACCCACCCCTGTACATTCGCCGGTCACCGCATCCACCCAGGCCTTGAGGCGGTTTTCCTGCGAGCCCTCCTCCCAGAACAAAACAATCCAGGTATCGCCCTGCAGGTAAGCCTCCACTTTTGCTCTTGAGATCCATGACGCGTCCATCGGAAATCCCAGTACATCTTCGCGGGCGCTCTCGATAGCCTTTTCCCGGCTGACGTAGGGTCCCGGTCTGGGTGCTTTACGGGCACCTGTGCTTTTGAGGTCGCCTGACTGGACACCGACCGTAATGATAACGCTCTGCCATATGCCGGGGTAGGGGTCAGTAGTAATCTTCCCTGTTGGTCCCGGCGGGGGAGGCTTCAGGGGATAGGGCATTAGCTCATCAGCCTTGGCATTGAGATTGTCAAAAGTTATTTCCCAGTACCAGCCGTGTACTTCGGCATTAATACCGGCGCGGGCGACAATTGAAGGGGGAAGTCCTCTTACCGCCGTCTCAATCGCCTGCTGCCGGCTTATCGGCTGAGCATCAGAAGTGACCTCTTGGTCAGTCGTAGGAAGGAAAAGCACAGATCGTATGCGACTAATAGGTATCATGAAGCTCTCATTGGTTTCCGAAACAAATGACAGCATTACCCCAACCACATGCCCGGAGTCATTGACCACCGGTCCTCCAGCCATTCCAGGCTCTCCGCCGGCATCCAGCTTCATCACACGCAGTTCTTTTCCTTCAGGCAAGGGTAAGTCATATTTTGTATCCAGAACTTCAACCTCTATCTCACGGTACTCGCCATCACTATAGCCTGCCACAAAAAGATGTGCGCCTGTCTTCAGTTCGCCTATTTCGTTATTCCCAGCCAGTATGAGGGGGACTAGATTACCCCTTTCTACCTTGATGCAGACTAGGCTGGTCGCATTATCTGTTCTGGAAACGGAGGCTTCTAAAGGATACCCGTTACTGAGTATCACTTCCAGTTGCTCAACTTCAGGTGCATCAGCAAGGAAGGTTATAATGCTACCATCTGACCTGAATAGGAAACCGGAGCTCTGGCCGGACCTGTCCCTGGTAAGCTGCGACTTTACCATCACTACCGGCTGCTTGGAAACTCCTGCCGATACCTCAAAGTTGGCTGAAGCTACTACTCTGGTGCCAACGTAGATTCTCACCTGATATCCTGCTGACTCATCAGGGATCGGCCAAGGATTATTGAAGGCTAAAAGAGCTACCTGCCCCGGCTCCCACTCTCTCGTCAAATCACTTGGTGAACCTACCTCTATCTGTTCACCTGTCTCCTTGTTGAAGTAAGTGAACCTGGAGAAAGTTACATTCTCTTTAATCTTGCTACTTATTCTCAGCCCCAGAAACATTCTGTCTCCCAGATTGAAGACCCTCTGCACCCTTTCGGGATGCGGGTTAGCCGATACATCTGGCGAACCCCAGGCGCCCGTTGGTGGAGGAGAACCTGACTCTGCTGGGAATATGGCTATGACCTCAACGATGTCGGGTGTACTTTGCTGACACCCAACCGAGGCTAGCGTCACTAGAGTCATCAAAATAATAACAAATACAACGATTAGCCTATTCATTTCCCTTACCATTATTTTACATTCTACTACTCCAGCGGTATCTTGAACTCCCAGGGGCCTTCGATATCACCAAAGCCAGTGATAGTAAACGTCAAATCTTTAGCGTCACTGGGAACAGGGTCAAGGTTGTCCCAGATAAGCCTTATACCATCACCCTCGGAACCGATGCCAGAATACCCCGCGTCTTTCGTAACACCATCTACAGTATACTCGGCATGAACAGGAACCATTTCAGGTGGTGGCGGGTGGGGCAGTGATGGTATGTCAGGTCCGGGTTGCTCAGGTGGACTGTACCCAGGTGGTATAGTAAAGGCATAGAATCTAGCTTCCGTTGCTGTCAGTTCCACGCGTTTCAGGGTGATGGTGAGACCATTTACCGTTTGGGGCTGGTTTAACTCGATGCTCTTTTCCATTGCTCCCTGGGGATATCGAATCAGCAGCTTCGTTATAGTTCCGAAACTCCACTGTGTCGTCTGAGAATCCGTGGTAGCCGTAATCTCATTGACGTCTACATAATACCAACCAGGTGCTACCTGCTTTTCATTATCATCTAGCTGGTCCCATGTGAGGTTGTAGGACATCCTCTCGCCCGGTTCTAGTTTTAGCTCTTGCTCACCGTAAGCAAATGACCGAACTACCTCATTTGGCCTAGGGGACATTAGTTGTATCTCCGGTGGAAACGGGGTTACTGTGATCGACTCATCTGTATCTGTGTTGCTAAATGAGAACTTGATGTCAACCCTTTCTCCAGGCAGGTAAGAATCCTGGGTAGGGACAGCGCTCACCTGCAATGTCGGCAGTGGCGCCGGCATAGGCGGTGGTGGTTCAGGTGATGGTGCCGGCGTCGGTGTTGGCACCGGTGGTGGCGCTGGTACCGGAACCGTCGGAGCTGGAACTGGTGTTGGAGCTGGGGCGGGAGCTGGAGGTGGAGCACCTATCTCAAAGATGCCGCCAAACTGCCAGATGACGATAGCGACTATCAGGATGGCCACTGCGGTTGCGGCTGTGGCTACACGACCCAATGTGAAGCTTGACCAGAAGCCTCTCCGGCTCTCCTTGGTTTCCAGCCTGCCCTTTATCTTTTCCCACGTCTGAGGCGACGGCAAAGCCTCTTCAGTCATTGACTTCAGAGCACCGCGCAAATTGTCCCGCGCGGCCGATAGCCCTTCCAGTTCAGACCGGCAGTGCGTGCAGCCTGCTACATGTGCCTCTATATATGCCTTCTCCTCCGGCGTCACCTCGCCGTCAAGATAGGCGGTTAAAAGCTCTCGTATATCCTTGCAGTTCATCTCCCCTTCTCTCACACCGGCGCCTCCCCCGGATTCATCTGATCTTTTAAATAACGCAGCGATTGGTTGAGCCGGGACTTTACCGTGCCCAGCGGTATCTCCAGCGCCTCGGCAATCTCTTGGTAAGAAAGGTCATTAAAATATCTCAATACCAGTACCGAGCGGTGCTTGGTATCCAAGGCTTCCATCGCCTTGAGCAGCCGGTCGTATTCCAGTTTGTTAATCAGTACGTCTTCTGGCTGATAACTATGCTTCATTTCCGGCAGGTCAATCCCCTTTTCTTCGAGCGAAACTGTGGTCGGCATTTTCACAGCCTTCTTTTTGGAGCACTGGTTGACGGTGATACGGTGCAGCCAAGTGGTGAGCTTACCCTTGTTCGGGTCATAGGTGTGCCGTGACTTCCAGACGGAGATGAATACCTCCTGCAAGGCATCGTTGGCTGCCTCCTTATCGCCGGTGATAAGATAGGCCGTCCTGTAAACCAGCTTTTCATACTGGCGGTACAGTGTTTCAAAAGCACTTACATCACCGTGCTGCCATTTTTCAGTTGAGTCCGGCATCCAACCCCTATTATTTATAGATTCTTCAAAGAGAAATTGTTCATTTTCCCGATTTGAATTTCACCTAAAAGGCGTAGACAAGACAGACTATTCCTGCTAGGCCGATAAGACCCCTGACTATACCAAACGCCCCTACCATAGAAAGCATTTCCTCCATGCTTCAGCATTATGGATGCAAAAATCACGGCGATTATCCATCCAATTAAGGCAGGAACCGAGGAGAATAGTCCTCCGGCAATTGCACCGCTATATATTTCCATCTAGCAACCCCGTTATTATAAAAAACAACATTAGGACAATAAATGTATTGCCCCAAAAAATAAATCACATATGACGTAATTATATCAAAAAAGCTTATATGTCTCTCTATTTAAGAGACTTCGAGCAAAGATCGATAGGATGCCAGACAGAAAGGGGCCGGCTTTGCCCGAAGTCTCCAGTAAGGCTAACTCTTTACTCTTGCTTATTGTCTCCTTGGATATAGACCTTTCCTTCACTCTCTGAGGAAATATAAGGACTATCAAGGACTGTTTCCTCTATTTCGTAAGCTACCTGCATGTTGACGGTTATCTCTACCTCTCCAGGGCTGATGGGCATCGGTGTCTCGACGATAATCTCAGGGGTGGGGGTAGGGGCTGGTACCGCCATGCCATAGCTTGCACCTAGGTAAGGAGTAGAGGCGCTTTCGTTGATGTAGGTCGGCATGCCCAGCTTCACGCCGGCCAGCCCGGCAATCTTCTCCGCCTTTTCTTTAGCGTCGGTCATGGCCTTCTCCCTAGCCTCGTCATAGTAATCGGTCGGGTCCTCGATGGTAAAGCCCAGGTCGTCGATGTGGGTATAGTCGCCACCCGCCGCCACCACAGCCTCGATGATTTCGCTGACTTTCCCCAGGTCCCTTACCTTGGCGATAACATCGTTGGTCACCCGGTAGCCGACGACTACCTCCATCTGCTGCTCGTCGTCCCAGCGTGTTCTCTGGCGAATGCGGAAGTTCTGCGTCTGGATATCCTTCTCCGCCACGCCGTTATCGGTCAGCGCCGTCTTTACCTTGTCCATAGCCTCCGAAGCTTTTGCCTCCGCCTCGGCGACGGTCGGCTCCTGCGCCTCGATACCAAGCTGTAAGATTGCAATATCCGGGGTGACGGCTACCTTGCCGCTGCCGCTCACCCATATGCCTTCATTCTGTGTGTTAAGAGACACGTTTACATTGGCGGTTGTCGCCGCCGGGACAGTTGCCGGTGTCTCCGGGGTCTCAGGAATAGATGGAGATACCTCCGGCGGTGGATTGTCCGGGCTGTTGTTACTACAGCCCATAACGCCGACGGTGAGTAATACCGCCGCCAGCAATAAACCAATCGTTACAATGATACCTTTCTTCATAATAGCCTCCTTTAATAGTTTCTGCGGGCATATCGTTATATCCTGCCTATATAAGATATAGGCAATTCCAGGCAAAAATGTTCAAGCGCCTATATGAGACGCTGAAAACTTATCCCCGGTTTTCTATAACGGCATATCGTAGTAAAAGTTATCTGCTAATCTGCCGGTGGTTCCGCGGGCGGCGTCTTGGTGGGATAAGGCGGCTCTTCGGGATACAGTTGCGCTTCTTTCTCCTCGCCATATGGCGTCGAATAAGATACCGTAACGATAGACGAATTTAAAAGCCTGTCGAGGTCTTCTCTGGACATGCTCTCGACACTGGCATCATATTCCCAGGAGGCAGTAAAAGTCTCCTGTTCATGTTGTTTGAGGTCAATGGGGCCCGGTTGCGAAGGCTCCAGTTCTATGATTGCCGGTTTGCTGACCTCGTTAGTGAACATGGTAGTAACCGTTACCCGGACGTTCTTAGCTTCTCCCATCCCCGTATATCTAACGAAGAAACGGTAGTTTATCTTTTTACGTGCCGGGTTCTCTTCGCCATCTATGACGGAAATCGAATGGCCTGATGAAAAGACCGGCCTGGAAAAAGTTGAGTTTATGACCTCCTCCCAGCCTGGCAACAATCCGCCAGTGCTCGTTAATGGCAACTCTATAGTTATCGGCTTATTAAAATCGTAGTTTTTCATTGTCATGGCATAGGTGTCCCATTGTCCCCCGGTTTCCGCGGGAAGCTGGCCGGTCTGTACAGCCTGCCGGATAAGGTAGTCTTCTTTCCCTATCCATAGCTCCACGGTGAGATTGATGGCGTGGGCCTGTTCGATCTCTTTCAGCATGTTTTGGTATTCAGGATCCTGCGGGTCGAGTCGGGCTTCCGCCTCGTCTAATCTCAATTCCTTGGCTATATCAACCCGGCCGCGGTAATGAAAACAGTCGACATTATCCACTTTTTCATCAGGGAGTTCTTCCAGTTCGACAAGAGAGTTGAGCGTGTTCAAGGTCATCTCTTTGGTCAGGAAAGAAGAGGAGGAAACTATCAGGGCTAACATGGCATTTCGCGGTGTTGCCCCCTGGCTAACGAAAAATCTGTTACCAATAAGAATGGCTTCCCTCGTTTCACCATCCTCAACCATTTTAACGCGATACCGGTCAGGTGCGGCGAACTCGCCTTCAAAAGTAAGCTCCTCTGTCTCATCTGCATAGGTTGTTTTAACGGAGTTGTATGACATCCGGTACGACAGTAATCCTTCCGTCGCGGTATATGTTTTCGCCAGTACGCTCTGAGGTTCGAGCGAGCCGCTCCAGGGCTGCACCAGAGCTACGATGAGAATGGCCACCGCTGCCCCGATAGCCAGTGCGGGGCGCCACCATCTCCTGGGGATTTTTCTGAGTCGGCTATAAGAGGTATATACAATAAGCCCTGCCAGTATCAGGATTATGATAGCGGCGACGCTTATGGTGATAACGTTTCACAAGGCGGGATAGACGACTACCGCTAGCATGAGAACCAGAGCCAGGGAACAGAACACTGTGCCGGTAATGGCAGCCTTACGCCCGGTTGTCCGACTATTTATTGTAGTCACTCCTAGGACAATCCCGATAGCAGAAGTTCCCAGAAACAACAGGAGAAACCATGACACGGCTGTGGAAAAATAAAGCAGTCCGGTAAATAGCGCCCCGGCCAGGCTGGCAAGGCCGATTGCTATTGAAGCAACGCCTACTACCCTCTCAGCCAGACGGTTGCGGTAGGACAGACCGAATATCATCAGCAGGCCGGCAAAAAGAGCAAGAGCGGTGATGACAATAACTACCGCCAGCACGGCCGGAAAACCTGAAGGCTGTCCTAACCCCATTACCATGCCTTCGTCCAGGTTAACTGCGGCACTCCACTGTTTACCCTCAAGCTCTATATCTACGCTGGCAGTTTTTATCGCGAAAGCCTCCTGACGCACCTGGCCGTCCGGCCCTATGCTCGTCCTGGTATGCAGGCCATGCAAGAGATGCACCTCGCCAATAATGGCCCCCTGTGTCAGCAGTTCCTGAACTCTGGAATCAGCCCTGGCAATGTCAATAGCCTTCTGTTTATCTTCGGGATGGAAATCCGGCACCTGCACGTGGAGTATCTCAGTTACCTTTTTCGTCTCCAGGTCTACCTCAGCCGCCACTGTTCTCGTCTCGGTCCTGACCAGCATCAGCAGCACATTGTTTTCCTCATCGACTACCTTGGTCGTCACTTCCACTTCCTCTACCTCCTCACCGTTCAGCGCTGCCTGTACCTCAGGGCTATTACGTACAATTGAAGCCGCCATTGCCTCCGGTGATTTCATCACCCACGGCTGGGTTATTAGTAAAATAGCAATGACTGCTACGATGGCGACCGCAGCCCCGGCCGGCTGCAGCCAGCGCCGGTATGATTTGTCAGGTAATGCTCTGTATGCCTTGATTTTGGACAGTGTGGTTCCCCGTATATCCGAAGTTGCCGGCATTTCCCTCAGTGAAGACAGCTTATGGCCTACCGCTTCATACTCAGCCAGGGTCTCCCGGCACTCCGTGCAAGCAGACAGGTGTTCCTCTATAAATTCCTTTTGCGTTCGGGAAAGTTCACCATCGGCATAAGCGGACAGAAGTTCCTCTAAATCGCGGCAATTCATGCTCCACCTCCTTCCCGGTCATATAGGCCAATGAACAGCTTTTTGCCCCTGAACACACGCTTGCGCACGGCGTCCTCGGAACAGCCCAGCGTCTCTGCAATCTCTCGGTACTTGAACCCTTCCACGAAGTGAAGCACCAGGCAGGTACGTTGTTCTTCAGGTACTTTCAATAAAGCCTCATTGATGGCAAGAGTCTCACCCAGAAAATCGGCCTGGTTTCCCGAATTAGGAATATCATGTTCTTTTGTAGTGAACGGGATGAAAGACAGCAGCTTCTTCCGGCGCCGGTACTGCAAAGCATTATTAGTAGCGATGCGATAAAGCCACGCTTTGAACGAGAGTTCGGCGTCGGTTTTTAGAATACCTTTGTACGCTTGGATGAATGTATCCTGAGCTAAGTCCTTGGCCATCTCGTAATCTCCCGTCAGGCGATAGAGATAGCGGATGATAGAAGCCTGGTAATGCTCGATAATTTCCGCAAAGGCATCAGCCTCACCGGCACGAACCAGAGCTATGACCCTTGCTTCCTCCAATAACCGAAGCTCCTTTCACCCTTCTAATAGCTATAATGCACGAGCGGGCCAAAACCGGACAGGGTATTTACCGAATTGACACATTGATATACAGTTACTCTATTGGAGTAGCATGATACTGTCAAAGCTTGTGTGGTGATATTATCTCTATCAATAGATTACTATTGACCAGTTACTTAGGATAAATAGTCCATAATCATAAAACTGAAGCCTCCTGTTTTGGGAGACTCCTTCTTTTTTCTGCCTTTTGCCACATGTCGGGAGGGACCCGATAATTTAGCGCTTGAAATTTTACCTTCTGGCTTTCTGCGTGAGACGCTGAGGTTGCACAAAACCGAGAAATGTGTGACTAAAGAGTACATAACATGATTACATGAGCGGGAACATTTTTCTATCGCCCTCAGAAATGGCAAGATATTGGATCGCTTGGTTTACAATCGTTGGATCGAATATATTCAGAGTAGCTCGATAATCAAACCTGTCTAACATAGGAACTTGAAAGAAACTACATAATCTCTGGAAATGAGACCCAATAAGCCATGCTCCCATGTTAAAACTCACAGGGTCTATTCCATCCTCTTGGCAAGCCTTACAGATCCGCTTTGCGATTTTTTCTCGATTATTGGGCCATTCGATTTCTGGCCAACATCTTTTGGCCCAACGCTCGACCCAGATGTCTACAGGCTGAATACAGTAAAGTTCGCTCTTGTCATAATTGGACCACTCGCCGACAAAGTGCCAAATATCGCGAAGGAATAGAGCAGCTATTTTAATCCCTATTCCGCCTCCAAGCCTAGACAGGGTATGATAGGCGTCCTGCAATTTTTTAGATCGGAGCCAAAGGACTATGTTAGGTTGGGATTCACTCTTCATCTTTTCCAAAACCAGACGTACTGCTCCCTTAGTGTAAGTTTCGTTAGGTATCGTGTCATCCGTGCTCAAGCATATTTCAAAAGCCTGCCATACTCTATGTGCAAAATCCTTCTTTCTTTCAAAGGTATCTCGGAAGTGTTCATTCACGTTTGGCGTTATCTGTCTTAAACCAATAGTCTTCAAAATAGCCATCCTGTGCGCAAATTTATATCTCGGATTGGCTTGCGGACGTTCATGTGCGTACATTGTAAAGAACATCAATGCATCGAAAGGCTTGGATTCAAGACAATTATAGTCGATATGTACTCCTTCCCGGTCATCCCACACTGGACGCGCAGACGTAAAACACTGCCCGAATTGCTCCACCTTAGACGCTAAATGTTTATTCATTCTTCTCTCCCCACTTATTTTACTCCGATAAATTTGGTATTGTCAGGATACATCGTGCAGTATTAGCCGGTCAATGAGGGGTAATTCAACATTTGTCAGTTATGTGCAATCGTATTCGCGCATGGCCTAGAGCACCAGTTTGTTCGGTGAGTTGATAGCTATGAGGTAGATTATAGCAGAACTTCTAAGAAGGGGATTTGGCTCCAGGGATAATATGGGCCCTAAAATCGATCCAGAAACTCCTTAATAACCCTCCTATGTTGGCGACTAAGACCATACAGCCTGGCCACCATCACATCAATCTCCTTTTCCCCTTCCTTCAGGGAGGACTTGAGTCGGCTTATCTCGGCCTCAGCCCGACTCAATGCAT
>CAZPQB010000078.1:0-11001 GCA_964588605.1 uncultured Dehalococcoidaceae bacterium
CATCTGCTCCAATACGGAGGAAATATTAATATCCTCATCCACATTATACAGACGGGGATGGTCATCACGGCTGATTTTCCTGGCTCTAGACATTGACAGTAGCAAGCTGTCCCCCTGGAAGTAGGCAAAGAGACTCATAATTACCCATACAGCCAGGGCTATGACCAGCCCCCCGATAGCACTATCGAAGAAATAGAGGCCCAGGAAATAGCCAAGCAACACCAGCAAAGCCCCCATGCCGATTACCAGTATTACTGACCTCATTTGATTGGACCTGATCTGTTCCCACATCATTAAGGTTTTTTCTCACTACGTAAAACTGACCTTTGGTGCCTCTCTCTCGGTGGCTACCGTAACCTCAAAGAACTCACTCGCCTTAAAACCAGTCATGCTGGCTATCATGTTAGATGGAAACATCTGTGTCTGATTGTTATACCTCAGCACCGAGTCGTTATAATACTGGCGGGAAAAGCTTATTTTGTTCTCGGTTGAGGTAAGCTCCTCCTGAAGTGCCAGAAAGTTCTGATTGGCTTTGAGGTCCGGGTAGTTTTCCACCACAGCCAGCAGACGCGATAAAGCTGAGCTTAACTCACCTTCAGCCTTGGCTCTGGCACCGGCTCCGGCCGAGGCTACCTGCTGGGCAAGGTTGCGGGCCTTAGTTACCGCTTCCAGGGTTTCACGCTCGTGCTTCATATAGCCCTTAACGGTTTCCATAAGGTTAGGAATGAGGTCATAGCGTCGTTTTAGCTGGACGTCAATCTGCGCCCAGGCGTTCTTTACCTGGTTACGCCGCCTGACCAGGCCGTTATATGTCATGACGAAGATGATAAGAATAATCACGACAATACCGATAATGATATAAACCGCTATCATATCATACCTCCTCAGATAATATTATCGGGATGTTCGTTAATCACTATATCTACCTTATTCCGAGGCCTTGAATACTTCTTCCAAAAAACCAATGACCTGCTCCCTGGAATCCCCTTGTGTTGGTTGTTCCCCGGGTGTATATCTTATCAGTTGAGTAACTTCGCCCCCGTCAAACCAGAGCCCGTGTTCCTTACCGCACACATCAATTAGTATCTGAGACTTCTCACCTATGGTTGCTTTTTTCATTTTGTGGCCACAGATAGGGCACTTACGTTTCTTTTCTGATGAGATAGTTTCCGGGGCATCAAATATATTATCAAGGAACATTTTTACCTCTTCCAGACCATGCAACTTGAGTATAAGCTCGAGCTCTCCGGAGTCAAACCACACCCCCTTGCAGCTGGTACAATAATCAAGCTCAATATTCTGATACTCGATAACTATCATACCGCGCTTACAGACAGGGCATATCATAATTTTCAGACCTCATCAGGTGTTTCTAATAGTGTAGATGCTTGATGAAGTTATGTCAAAATTGTGTTTATGGAAGCTTCACATTGTACCCAGAAGGTAACCTGTAAAACTAACAGCATAGAGTGATAAATGCCTTGTCAAGAGTTTTCCGGGATAACGTAATTTCACATTACTGCATAGATAGCCAAATTGTGTAATGAGGTAACAAAACAAGCAAGTGTTTGCACTGCACAATTTACTTTTTTTGTTACTCTTAACGAATGCAGGTATGTTTGTATTTTCGCTAAAAGGACTTTCCGTGCTTTACAATAACATTGGTTCGACATAGACTGTAGAAGCCAATTCGGCATGTGGGGGTATCTTGTGTGAAGTGCCCGAATTGCCAGACGGAGAACCCAGAGGGAGCTGATTTTTGTGGAGGATGCAGGCATTCGCTCTCCGTAGAATTGACCTGTCCACAATGCGGACATAAAAATCCTAATAATTTCAGATTCTGCAATAAGTGTGGTCATACTTTAGCAGAAAAAGCTCCTTTGAAAAAGGGGGTTCGTTCTTATATGGCAGGGAAATTCTTCAGAGTCCGCTTAACCCCTCAGTGTCAGGACCCTGTATATTTAACCGGGTGGTCCTTGGGAGAACGGTTGTATCGAATACTTCAAGGTAAACTCAGGGATGAACCGTTTAACCGCAAAATATTCACGAGTCCTGAGGAGGCCACGTAGTTGATTGAGCGGTGGAGAAAGGAATATAATCAGGTACGTACGTAATGTGCTCTCGGATATGAGATACCTGTACCAGAAGCTATTTTAACTCTGGCAACGAGTAAAGAAGTGGCATAGCAATTGGTGGCAGGTCAGTGAAGGACATATTGTAGAAGAACGAAATCAAGTATGAATGACCTTTATAAATCGATCTTTAGTCGAAACATCGGGCTCTTATCAGAGTCGGAACAGGATAAAATACGGCGTTCAGCCATGGCCATAGCAGGCGTTGGTGGAGTTGGTGGTTTGCTGGCAGAAAGGTTGATAAGGCTCGGTGTGGGGAAAATCAAGATTACTGACCCTGATAGCTTTGAAGAAAGTAACCTAAACCGCCAGTTTGGCTCATCTATGGTTAATGTGGGTAAAAATAAGGCTGAGGTGGTGTTTAGGCATCTGAAGGACATAAATCCGCAGGCTCAGATATTTTGCAGCAAAGACGGGATAAAAACAGAAAATGACGCTAGTTTCTTTGTCAGCGGTTGTGATGTTATTATTGATGAAATGGACTTCGGCTTGTTCCGTGAATCTATTCTTTTACAGAGAGCGGCCAGACAACGGGGGATGCACTATCTTTTCGCTACCGCCATAGGATTTGGAGCCCTCGTTGTCGTTTTTGATCCACAGGGGCTGACTCTGGAGGAGTATAACAACTTGTCGCCAGATGTAGACCTGAATGATATTGAAAAGCTAGGGGTACCACTGGAAAGAATTGTACCGGTTATACCTTCGTATGCCTCATCTATTAGTGTCGATACCATTCAGAAAATGATAACTGGAGAAATGCCGGGGCCTGCCACCAGTATCGGTGTGGGGATAGCTTCAATCCTGGCCGCCAATGAGGTGCTTAACCTCATATTGCAAAGAAGAGAGGTGGCCAAGGCTCCTCAATATACATATATCGATCTAGTTGACCGCAAGTTCATAATAGGAACCATAACGTGATCCTTATTCTAACTAGCCTGACCCTGTCAGGCTTCATTTATATGAAAATTAGTTCGGGAGGTAAAAATGGAAGTCGCGGCTGAACTCTTAAAGCAGGGGAAAACCAAGCAACTATGGGAAAGATGTTGCGGATTCATTGACTTAAACATGGAGCAGTTTATGAATACCCAGTATCAGTTATTGCTCGAGCAGCTAGAATTACTGAACAATTGCGAACTGGGCAAAGCTGTGATGCGTGGGGCGCAGCCTCGTAGTGTCGAGGAATTTCGCCGGCAGGTGCCAGTCACTACTTATTCCGATTATGCCCCCTATCTTCTGGAGAAAAGGGAGGATGTGCTGCCTGAGAAGCCCATACTCTGGCAGCGTACCTCGGGCAGGTCAGGGGAGTATCCCTGTAAGTGGGTCCCGGTTACGAGGCGGATGTATGACGAAATGGGAGATTATGTTCTTGGGCTATTCCTCTTCGCCTCTTGTGAAGAGCGCGGCGAGATTAATATCGAGGAACATGACAAGCTTATTTACGGTGCGGCTCCCGCACCTTATACCACTGGTTCATATTGTCGCAAGATAGTAGAAATGGATATCTTCGATGTTATGCCCCATTTAGAGGAAGCGGAAAAGATGGGCTTTGAGGAGAGGATAGAAAAGGGCTTCAGACTGGCGCTGTCTGAAGGACTGGATGTGATGGGTGGTATAAGCAGCATATTGGTAACCATAGGAGAACGCCTAGGTCAAGGTTCCGGGTCTAAGAGAGGAGCGTCCTTACTAAAGCAGCCCAAGACGCTCCTCCGGCTGCTGAAGGCAGTGGCTAAAAGCAAGCTGGCTGGCCGCTCCCTGTTGCCCAGAGACATATGGTCTCTTAAGGCATTAGTCGCGGGTGGAACCGATAATATGATTTACCGCGAGAAAGTCAAGTATTTGTGGGGTAGGTATCCTCTGGATACCTATGGCAACACCGAGTCCAACGTGATAGCAACACAGACCTGGGACTACGATGCCATGACCTTTCTCCCGCACATAAACTTTTTAGAGTTCATGCCGGAAAGAGAATGGAACAGCTGGTTTATGGATTCTACCTATCGGCCTGAACTCCTGCTGCTTGATGAGGTACAAGCTGGGGAAACCTACGCAATGGTGGTTACGAATTTCCTAGGTGGTGCTTTTGTAAGATATTTCATTGGTGATGCCATTAAGATAAAGTCATTGCGCAACGAGAGGTGCCACATTGATATTCCCCAGATGCTCTTTGATTCCAGAGTAGACGGCATTATAGATATCGCCGGTTTTACTCGCCTCACCGAGAAAGTAGTCTGGCAGGCGATCGAGAACTCAGAGTTAGTCTACCAGGACTGGTCGATACGGAAGGAAGCAGTAGGAGAAAAGCCCATGTTGCACCTGTATATAGAGCACAAGCAAGATACCGAGTTAACTGAAGAACACGTTGCGGCCAGCATCCATGAGCAGCTAAAGATGCTGGATAGCGATTATGCCTCATTAGAGACCATACTCGACCTAACACCGTTGAGGGTTACCATACTCCCCCGCGGAGCATTTCAGGCCTATATATCAAGACAGCGGGCGGCCGGTGCTGATTTGGCCCACTTAAAGCCACCACATGTTAATCCCACAGAAGCACAAATTGAGGCGCTATTGACTCCGCTATCTTAGAATCTGGCAACTACTCTCCGGTTCTCCGGTTCCTGTAGATAGTATCAGGCTTCGCCTGGTATAAGATGTTTAAAGAGTCTTCATAAACTCTGTAAATCTCACCATCTCCGGGACATCACCGTAACATTCTCCATAACACCAGGGAAGATTTACGGAATGTTTATTCATAACCACCCACCGTTTACATTAATTTTATAACACAATTGCTAGACTATCTGTATAGTACATATTCATCATGTACTAAATTGCTACCTATGGTGAGTCAATAGAGAGATGAGCATTTATTCGCTGCCTCCGCTATTAAGCACATTCATTTATGCTGTTTTGATCGCTATTGTTGTGAAAAAGACACGCACTAGGGAAATCAGATCATTCGTTGTGTATCTGGCTATATCTTTAATTTCTGCTATCGGAATATTTATGCTTCTCTCCGGTGCATTCATAGGCCAGACACGTATATTGGCCATAGTTCCTCCATTGTTCGGCATTATGGTAGCGATCAGCTATTATCATTTCATCTGTAACTTTACCCACAAAGCTGGCCGTCTGGCCGTATGGCTGGGATATGCCGCTGTGGCGCTTATCTTACTTCCTCTGTTCTTGATGGGCTATATACCTCAGAGCGTTCAGCTAACCAATACCGGTCTGGACATAAACTATGGAGCATTTATTTACCTGCTCAGTCCCATGGGTTTTGGCTATATTTTCTTGTCTATAGTCCTTCTAATAAAAAGGTATAAGTTTTTAAGTGACCCTCTGGAAAAAAGTAGATTACTATATCTATTTATAGGTATAGCGATCACTATCCTGTTTAGTATTAGAGAAGGTATCCCACCTCTACCCAGATTCCCATTAAGTCAGGTCGGTCATTTTTGCAATGCCCTGATTATCACCTACGTCATCATGAGATATCAGTTACTCGATATAAGGCTGGTTCTTAAAAGAGGGCTTGTATACACAGGGATAACGTCTGTGCTTGCAGGTTTATTTGTAGGTGTAGTCTATCTTTTCCAAGAATTCGTGAGCGATTGGTCACAAACAGCCATTATAGCAACTGTTGTTGTCGTGGCTATTGTGTTGTCCTTGTCATTCAATTTGCTAAGAAATGTTATGGAAAAGGCGGTAAATATCATATTCTATGGCCATAACTATGACTACCGTAAAATGGTCATGAATTTCACTCAAAGAATGAGTAACGTTCTTGACCTAAATCAGCTGGCCGAGGCTATGCTGCAGCCAATATCGAGAGCATTATCGACGAATCAGGTGAGCCTGCTCTTGGCCGATAATGGATACTATAGTTCAAGGTTTGCCATACGATTCATTGCAGAAGAGGCCATTATTCCAATCAAATTACGTAAGGAAAGCCCGATTATTACTTGGCTTACCAGAGAGAAAAAACCTATCAGTCGGGAATTTATTGATGTTAATCCAAATTTCAAGGCTCTATGGGAGTCCGATATAATAGCTATAAAAGATATAGAGATGCTGTTCCCATTGCTATCTAACGATAATCTTGTTGGTATCTTAACGTTGAGTAAGAGGCACAAAGGAGGTCTATATAACAGCGATGACATTGACCTGATTACAACCCTAACGAGCGAAGCCGCCGTGGTGATTGAGAATGCTCAGCTTTATGCTCAAGCTAGGGAGAGAGTGAATATTGATGACTTGACCGGACTATACAATCACCGATATTTCCATCAACGTGCCGATGAAGAAATCGCCAGGTCTGCTCGATTTGGTGAGGTGTTCTGTTTGCTGAGTATCGACCTCGACTTTTTTAAGACTTACAATGATGTTCATGGTCATTTGTACGGTGATGAGGTGTTACGGACCGTAGGCGCGATAATTAAAAATTCGATTAGAAATATAGACATGGCCTTCCGGTACGGAGGTGACGAATTTTCTATCATATTAATACAAACTACAATTGACGGTGCTCACAGGGTCGCCGAAAGAATCCGAAAGTCATTGGAGTTAGAAGTTGATACCAAGAGCCGTCTGCTAACCTGTAGTATAGGTATAGCCTCTTGGCCCGCCGATGGCGTAATGCGTGAAGAACTGATACGAAAGGCGGATACAGCACTATACTATGCTAAGCAAATGGGTAGGAACCGAACGTATCTGGCCTCGGAACTACCTGTTTCCGAGTTGCTGAATGGAAGCCTTTCTGTTGATAATAAAGGCGCTGTTCTTAACACTATTTATGCTCTAGCCGCTACGGTTGACGCTAAAGACCATTATACTTACGGGCACTCCAAAAAAGTAAGTAAATACGCTACAGAGCTTGGCGAAGCACTTGGCTTGTCGGAAGAGCGGATTAGCGCAATTCATGCTGCTGCGTTACTACACGATATCGGCAAAATCGGTGTTTCTGATGAGATTCTCAGGAAGGTTGGCCCACTAAATGACGAGGAATGGGAACCAATATACGCCCATCCAACCATGGGAGTATCTATATTAAAACACGTTGAGAGCCTAAAAGACTGCCTGGCTGCAGTACAATATCACCATGAACACTATGATGGCAGTGGCTACCCTTCAGGCCTTAAGGGTTCTAATATCCCCCTCGATGCGAGAATACTTGCCGTAGCCGATGCCTTTGACGCTATGACTTCGTCACGCCCATACCGGGATCAGATGACACACGAGCAGGCGCTAGAGGAAATAAGGCGGTGTAGCGGCACGCATTTCGATCCTGATATTGCCCGAATCTTTATTGAACTAAAGACCAAGACTGCAGTGGTAAAATAGTCCCCGATTCGAAAACCAGGTCGACAATGCTTAGGGGGCCGCTTCGATTTCCAATTTCAAGTAGGCCGTACAGATCTTTGGTGACACCGATAGAGACCTTTTTTGAAATTTCACTTCTGCCTGCTCCCCCAATAAAGGGAGGGCAGTGCCATGGACTTCAGCAGAAATCAACTTAATGCAGCGCTATATTATCTTCGCCTCGGTATAACTCCGATTCCGCTTTGTACTCCGGCCAACAGTGTAGGTGGTTGTGAACAGCACGGACCCCTATGCCCCCACCCAGGAAAGCGACCGTTAGTAAAAGGCTGGACTGCTCGTGAAGTAACAGAAGATGACGTCCGTGAATGGTGGCACCGTTGGCTAACTGCGAATATCGGCGGCGTAATGGGCAACGGGGTGGTCGGAATAGATATTGATCCCGGTAACGGCGGCTGGGACACCCTTGAGAAACCAGGACTACCAAGGCCCAACACGGTTATTTCTCTTACAGGCGGCGGAGAGCACTGGATATTCAACACAAACGGAAAGTGTGTAGCTAGCAGGTTGCTCGGTCCAGGCGTCGAACTTCACAGCGAAAGAACGACGATGGTTCTACCACCTTCTAAGCACAAGCCAGGTAAGTCATACCAATGGATGGCAAAAGTTAATTTCGAGAAAAGCAATAACACTCATTCTCTATTCTAGAAATAGGTATTCGCAGTAAAGGCGAGCCGAAGGGTCAGCTGACAAACAATGGTTTGTTCCTTATGTGTTACAAATGTGTTCAGAATAGGAAAAGCCTAGAATAGATATTCTGGCGAAACGGAATAAGAAGGCTGTGTACGCTGATTTGAGGTATGCAGCCTTCCTATATTTCTTAGAAGATAGCAAAATACTAAGATGTGCAACGATGCAACAAGATACTTCTGTTAGGTTAGAGCAAACATCCTGATGTTTGCTCTCTCGCACGTACAATTGACCTAGCGGGAAAAGGTAAATATTAAGCTGAAGTAACTTTCACGTGATCGTTAACTTAAATCTAGCCGAAAAGCGTAGCCTGCTATCACTAACAAGTGTTGGAGTTAAATTTATATTTTAGTTAGTCTTGGAAAACTAGCTTCCTCGCCTCCTTGGGACAAATCAGCACGCATACTCCACAGCCGTTGCACTTATCGGGGTCTACTTTGCTTACTGGGCCTTCCATATAGCTGGCAGGGCAGATATTGTCTGAGCATATCCCGCAGCCGTTGCATTTTCCCAAGTCTGTTTCCGCTTTCATTTTAAGGTGAAGGTGTCGGGTTTTTTCGAAGACTTCTTCGGCTGGCTTAACATACTGTACGCCGATACCGCGGAGGTCCTTCAATGTCTTATATCCATGCTTTTTCATATATTCTTGCAAGAAGGTTAAGCTCTTTCTAATAAAGGAATTACCGTGGAACATTATCCCAGACATAACTTCCACAGCCCCGGCTCCGAATATAATAGCCTGTATTATTTGACTCGATTTGGTAATGCCTCCTCCAGAGAATATTTCGAGTTGGGGAAAATGTAGGGAGGTCAGCGCAGCTCCTTTAAAACACTGGTAGCTATTCCATTCGCCAAGCATCATCCCGATGGGATTCCACCCATCCGTCATTAAATAAGGTCCTTTGCCTTCATTATCAATATCTGGCGGGGCAATAGCGACAGTGGTATGGAACATATCGACAAACCTGGCGCCTCCCTCATGGCTAACATGAATTGCTCGAAGTATTCCAGGATACCCAGCTTCCGGCGATAGTTTAACTCCTACCGGGATTTTCACTGCTTTAACGACTGCTTCGACTATTGGACGAAGCAATATGGGCTCGCAACCTATCATAGTGCCCCACTTAGCGTACTCTGGCGGGAGCACTGCTTGAAGTTGAGCGCCAGTACAGGGTGACGCACTGTTAATCTCAATTAAATCAGCGCCTCTATCCTCCACTACTTTAGCCGTTTTAACCCAAGGCTCAATATCAATAGAAGGTGCAGCAATGCTGGCAATCAGGGGGACATCTTCATAACAGCGGGTCATTTCCCTGAGAAGGTCAAATACACGTAAAGTATCTCGCTGTCTGCCCATCATTTGATACGATGTAGCATTGAAGAAGCCTTCTACCCCTGGCGCAACCCGTGCCCAGGGGCTATACCTTACGCGCTCAAAATCCTCATTACGTTCAGTAACTAGGGTACCTGTTTTAATAAAACCAACTCCATTATCAAGCCATTTTTGATACAGTTTATCTCTAACATGTTCGATAGGAGTTTCAGGAAACCAGGGATTTATACATAGTCCCTTGGACCCTACCCCTAGAGGAGAGCGCATTCTAACTCCGGCAATTGAAGTGGAAATATCAACCTTACTCATTTTTAGTCTACTTTCAATAGTGTTGTTATTATCAGCGTCCTCATTTTTTACTTCACGTTATTATATAGTGTTTGATACCAAAAACCAAATATGTCTTAACAGTTTATAATAAATATAATCGTGGAAATAGGAGGGAAGATACGGAGGTGACTACATAGCCTGCCTTAGAAAACAAAATTGATAGATGCTCATAGTTAAAGCGCTACATTGAGTCAAAATCAGGAAAAGTTAGCCTTTCCGTATAAAGAAGAATAAGTTATTATAGAATGTGAGCAATTCAAATCATAGCTGCCAGAAGATATTGTTAGTGAGAGAGATGAAACGCAGGCAGGGTAAACCGTAAAGCAATATAGAGTTATAGTTGTTAAAGGGCAAGTGCCGTGGATAAAACTTTACTTAGGGAGGGAAAAGAATGCGTTTTGACAAAAAGGCAACTATAATAACGGGTGCCGGAGCAGGTATGGGAAAGGCCGCAGCTTTAGCCTTCGCAAAAGAGGGTGCTTATGTCATCATAAATGATATAGACGGTGCCAGCTTGAATAATACAGCCAGTGAAATCCTGTCGTCGGGAGGCACAGTAACAGCGGTAGAGGGAGACGCTACTGAGAGTGAATGTGTAAATTCCGTCGTCGGAAAAGCCATGGAGCAATATGGTAAAGTGGATATACTGTTCAATTACGTCGGCGGTCCCGCCGGACTGCCTTCACAGCCATTCACTCAGGATACTGAAGCTAAATGGGACACCATTATCAGGCTTAATCTCAAGCCTCCACTGATGTTCACCAGAGCGGTACTGGAAAGCATGATGAAGCAAAATTACGGAAAGATAATCAACATGGCATCGGGAGCCGGAAAAACGGGCTCAGCATTCATGGCTGTTTACTCAATGACCAAGGGTGGCATAATTGCTTTTACCAAGGCTATAGCCAGGGAAGCGGCACCGTATAACATAAATGTTAATTGTGTATGTCCGGGGCTGGTTGAAACTCCAAGCTTTCTTCAAACGTACGGCGGGAAACCAGACTTGCTGGACAATTTTAAGAAATCCGTACCCTTAAACAGGCTTGGACGCCCCGAAGAAGTGGCAAGTATCGTACTTTTTTTAGCTTCAGACGAGGCCGAATATATAACAGGGCAGGCTCTGAGTATTGATGGCGG
>CAZPQB010000079.1:0-10837 GCA_964588605.1 uncultured Dehalococcoidaceae bacterium
TAAAATTATATATAGGGGGTAAGTTTCTCATTTTATCAGGCATTTAAGTTGTATATTAGCTGTATTATCCTCGCTGGTGGTAAGAGTTCACGTCTGGGGTATGACAAGATTGTAGAAAAGGTTGGTAAAACGAGTTTACTGGAAAAGGTGATATCCCGTATAGAATCGCTCGGTAGAGACATTATTATAGTTACTGCAGAAGAGAGAACCTTCTCACAATTAGACAGCCGTCCGAATTTAAAAATAGTATCTGACATTTTGCCCGGCCACGGTTCTCTTGGCGGTATTTATACCGGATTGGTGACATCAAATTCGTTTTACAATCTTGTCATTGCCGCCGACATGCCTTTTTTGAACCAGCCTTTGTTGCGCTACATGATAGAGGTCTCGGATGGTTTTGACTTTGTATTGCCGCGAATTAACGATTTCTTTGAGCCATTGCATGCCATCTATTCCAAGAACTGTATTACCCCCATGGAGTCTATACTCAAGCAAGGCCGGAGGGTTATCATTGAGCTTTTCGACTTTGTGAAAGTAAGGTATATAGAAGCTGAGGAGATTGACAAATTTGACCCGCAGCACCTTAGCTTTTTCAATATCAATACTAGAGAAGACCTGCAATTGGCCAGAAAAATAGCCAGAGGAGTTAACGATTAATGTTAAGCGTCGAAGAAGCCCTGGAGAAGATACTCCGTGAAATAAATATCCTGGAAGATGAATCCGTTCCCCTGCTGGACTCTCTGGGACAGGTACTTGACGAGGATATCATATCCGATATAGATGTACCTCCGCTGGATAATTCCGCAATGGATGGTTACGCTGTCCGTTCTCAGGATACCATTGGTGCCACACGTGACTCTCCAAAATTCCTGCGCGTTATCGATACCGTTATGGCCGGCTCTATTTCCAGGCAGGAAGTGGTACCCGGTACGGCGGTACGCATCATGACCGGAGCACCAGTTCCCGCAGGCGCCGATAGTGTCGTACAGTTCGAAAATACCGACGAAGACCAGCTAAAGACATCCAGTGCCGACCAGACTGTTAGCGAGGTTGGTATTTTATCCGAAGCAAAACCCGGCCTGAACGTCAGGCGGGCGGGAGAGGTTATCGCCAGGGGAGCTATGTTGCTGAGGAAAGGCACTGTAATCAGGCCGGCCGAAATTGGTTTGATTGCCTCAATAGGAAAAAGCCATCTCAGGGCAATCCGCCGTCCTGTCGTTGCCATTCTGGCTACGGGAGATGAAGTCATAGAAATAAACCAACCCCTGCCCGAGGGCAAGATATATAACAGCAATACCTACAGCATTGCCAGTCTGGTAAAACGCTACGGGTGTACCCCTAAAATACTGGGTATTGCCAGGGACAATGAAGACGAACTCGTCAGCAAGTTACGTCAGGTAGAGGACGCCGACATGTTGCTGACTACCGGTGGTGTATCCATGGGCGATTACGACCTGGTGAAGGATATCCTGGCTAGAGAGGGCGACATGGTATTCTGGAAGGTCAGGGTCAAGCCAGGGAAACCTCTAGCCTTCGGTATGATTAAAGGCAGCCGTAAACATGGACTGACAAAAACCATACCTCATCTCGGTTTACCCGGTAACTCCGTCAGCTGTATGGTGAGTTTCGAGCTTTTTGTCCGACCGGCCTTGCTGAAGATGATGGGGAAAAGGCAACTCGCTAAACCAACAATAGAGGCGATTATAGAAGATACCGTTAAGAATGACGACGGCCGCCGAATATATGACCGGGCCATTATCGAAAGGCGTGACGGCCATTACTACGCCCGACTTACCGGCCCCCAGGGTTCAGGAATATTAACATCAATGAGCCTGGCTAACGGGCTAGTACTGATACCCGAAGATAGAAAAAAGGTAAATAAGGGCGAAGTAGTCCAGGTACTAATGCTTGACTGGAATGAGGAAGTAAACCTTTAGAATAAGCGGCACAAAGATAGTTCACATGCATACAATCATTTCTATAGTAGGCAAATCAGGTTCCGGTAAGACAACTCTGCTGGAGGGGTTAATCACTGAACTCAAACGGCGGGGATACAGGGTAGCCATCGTCAAGCACTCGCATCATGCTGCCGATATTGATATGGTTGCCAAGGATACCTGGCGGTTTACCCAGGCTGGCAGCGAGTTGTCAGCCCTGAACTCGCTGGACAACCTGGCTATCTATAGACACATTGAGGATTATTTCGACCCGCAGGAAATATCAAACTTCGTTCTATGGGACTACGACCTTATCCTGACGGAAGGTTTCAAGAGCAGTAACTACCCGAAAATTGAGGTCCACCGCAAGGAACAGGGAGAGGAGCTGATAACCGACCGTAAACAACTGATGGCGGTTGTCACCGATGAACCGCTGGTAGTAGACGTACCGCAATTCTCCCGCGACGACCTGGCAGGCATAGCCAACCTTATAGAAAAAACCCTGCTTTCACAGCACAGCGAGAATAAAGTTGACCTTATTGTTAACGGGGTATATGTACCGATAAACCCACCCCTTAAAGACCTGCTGGCACGTACTCTTCTTGCCATGATACCCAGTCCGCAGAACAACGGAGAAATAAATAGTTTACACGTTTCCTTGAGGAGGAAACTTTGATATTCGAAGCCGAAGATTTTGTATTTAAGGTGCCATCCGTGGTATCCAGAGCCAGGCGCGTTCTAATCAAGCCCAGCGCCTCTTACCCGTTACCTTACCCGGTCACCACCAGCCCCGACATGCTGGCCGCAATAATAGCCAGTATCCGGCGTGTCAGCGACGCCGATATCCTTTTACTTGAAGGTACACCTGATGGTGTGCCCACACGCCCGATATACCAGGCACTTGGATATAATTTTCCACGGGTACTTACTCTGGATGTAAAAGACTGCATCTTCGTTGAAGTTGACAATCCTCTGCCCAAGCCTTTTGCCATGACAACATTCTGGGTTCCCAATGTCATATTATCCAGCGACTACCTGATAACGGTGGCGCCATTAAAGACATTCAATGGCACGGGCAGTTTCACCATAATGAATTTGCTTTCGCTGCTGCCGAGTAGCAAGTATCAGGGGGATACGTCAGGCGGCTGGGAGAGTCTGCACAGCCTAGGAATAGACAAGGTGCTGGCTGACCTTTACTTTACGCTTCCTTTCGACCTGGGTATTGTTGAAGCCAGACAGAAGTTTACCGTCACGGAGGACCCGGCCGAAGGTGAGGTCGAGGAATATGACAAGGTTTTCATCGGTGAACCTTACGAAGTAGACCGCGAAGTCGCTGAAACACTGGGACTGAAGGTCGGCTATCTTGACCTGATCAAAACAGCCAAGGTGGAGCTTGAGGCCTAGTCACTTTTATTTGTTACAGGTGGTTCTGTGGAAGAAGACGAAATAAACACCGAGCCGGTAAAGACACACTGGGCAATAGACCTGGACTGGTTTCAGCGAAACAGCCGCTCGATTTCAGTCCTGCTGATAGACTACCTTTGCCCCAAGTGCGCCAAGAAGTTGAACATCGGTGAGAAAGAGCATCCACCGAAAGTTCTCATGAATACCATTCAGAAATGCTGCTGCCAAGTACCTAACTTCATTAATGACCGGTTACCCATTTTAGAGGGCATATTTCGCCTCTATCTGAGTAATGGCAATCAGCCACTTGACCTTGACGAACTGGGGAACCAGATGAGCAGGTTGCGCGGCGGGGACCCCTATCGCACCTCGCCCGAAGCATTGCTCCGCCTGCTTAAAAACGACCATTACTACGGACTGCAGGAAACAAGCGATTAACCATTCCACTTAATGCCTGATACGAAAGTCTGGAAAATTCCCGGCGAATTCCGACCAACTGGTAACTACTTCTTTAACCCTGGCCCCGGGCGGCCCCACCCTGAGAAAATTGGATAGCCTCTCCAGTTGAGTCCTCTCCCCTTCCACCCAAACCTCGACCGCGCCGTCAGGCAGGTTGCGTACATAGCCGGCCAGCCCCATATCCCTGGCATGTCTAGCAACAAAGGCACGAAAGAAGACACCCTGCACACGACCGTAAACAGTCGCCCTGAGTGAAGCCAGGTCATTATTCACCGATTACTCCTGACGCTCCCGGCCAACCGGCTGTCTTTACGCCTCCTCTCCCTCCCCCTTCTTACGCGCCTTCCTGACAACTTCCACATTTGCCGGTGTTATTAGAGTATTCACCGGGGGTATCTTCTTGGCATCCTTTTTGGATTTCTTAGGTTCCCTATGTCTGTAATCGCGTCTGCCCATGATTACACTCCTCTACCACGTAAGAGGTACTGTTAACTGTAGTTTAGCAAAGAGAACTTAATCAGTAAAGCCAGCATCAAGCCTGTCCAGTGCCAGGCGTGCCGCCTCCGTCTCGGCCATCTTTTTACTTTTACCAGTACCCCTGCCCAGAATCACACCGCCAGCCATCACCTCAACCGTGAATCTTCTATCATGGTCCGGACCTGTCTGCACTAAGAGACGATAGGCAGGTGTCGACTGATTTCTGCTTTGTATAAGCTCCTGTAACCTGGACTTATAATCAACACCGGCGCCGTATCTGGCCACACTGGATAGCTCTTTACCAAGCAATTTCAAAACAGCATCTCTGGCAGTGGTCAGACCCTGGTCAAGATAAATAGCGCCAATCATCGCTTCCAGAGCCCCTGCCAGATTAGGCGTCTTAGTCCGCCCGCCGCTGGCCTCTTCCCCCTTACCCATGTAGAGAAAATCGCCAAGCCCGACCGCTCGAGCAACACGGGCCAGGGTATCCCGGCGTACCAACGCTGCGCGGAGCTTGGTCATTTCTCCTTCGGTTATGTCGGGGAATTCCTGGTACAACTTTTCGGCAACGATAAAACCAAGAACAGCATCACCAAGAAATTCAAGTCTCTCGTTATGGCTGGAAACAAGCTCAAGATTCTCATTAACATAGGAACTATGAATCACTGCCTGTTCCAGCAGCGACCGGTTACGAAAAGTAACGCCGAGTACTTCCTGCAAAGCATCTAAATCTGGCACAGAAGACCCCCAAATAATAACAATAAACGGTCACACTGGTGGTGTCAAATTATGAGGAAATCATTAATTTTCAGACTATTTATAACAGGACACACGGCCTCAATTATCTATTATCAGCCGCCGGGAGGGCATACCTCTGAATGACCGACATTTATTCTGCTAATGTCAACGCTGCCGCACCCGGGACATTTAGCAGCCTTCTCTTCTTTAGGACCACGCGGCACCAGTAATTCGAAAAGAGTCCGACACCGATGACATATATAGTCCCAGGTTAACACTGGGGACTCTCCGGAGCTAGCAACATGACAGCTCGGAGCTTTGATTATTTGTATATCCACACCGCCACATTCGGGGCACTTTACCTCCCTCCCCGATTCGGCTGTGTCGATAATCGGCAGCTCAAATTCGACACGGCACTGGTGGCATATATATCGTAACTTAAACGCCTCTTTAGACCCGTTGCTATCAGTGCTTTTATTATCATCAGCTTCCATGGCGGCCTCGGGATGCTATCTCCATTAAGCTAAATATGTATTCTCCGTATTATTGTATACATAATATAGCCTCGATGGCAACTTATAAAATATCTTTTAACACTCTCTCCCTCCCACGGTATTATTGCTACGCACGCAATCAGATGCTATAATCTACGTGTGATGGGGAGTCGTCTAGTGGTAGGACAGCGGACTCTGGATCCGTAAGCGAAGGTTCAAATCCTTCCTCCCCAGCCATTGGATAGTGGCGCATTCGTCTAGCGGTTAGGACACCTCCCTCTCAAGGAGGAGATCACCGGTTCGAATCCGGTATGCGCTACCAGTTAATTCGAAGAAAGCAGGAGGACATTACTAAATGGCCAAAACGAAATACGGGAAGCATCTAATAAAAGCACCCTTTGAACTGGCCAGAGAAGGCACCGGGGTGCACATTATCAATTTCGCCGCCGCGGAATATGGGGTGAAGGCGTCATGGGTCTTATTACCCGTTATCAAACCGTCCACGAGCGAGGGTCTACCAACTCATAGCCACGATTTCTTCCAGTTTATAAGCTGGTTTGGCGCTGACCCGAAAAACATCGGAGAGTTTGAAGCAGAAGAATTTATATGTTTGGGCGAGGAACAGGAAAAACATATCGTCAACAGCCCCACCGTTCAGATACTACCGCCGGGGACGCCTCATTGCCCTGGAGGATGGCTAAAGGTTGATAAACCTGTCTATCACTTCGACGTTTTTTTTGCATCTGATTACGTAAAAAAGGATACAGTTATACCTGACTTACCCAACAGACAAATGCCCGGGACAAAATATAGTAAACACTTCGTCCCAGCATCCATAGGACCAGGCCAACACGGGCCACCAGTACCAACTTTTCACTTCTCCGCTGCCGAGTATGGTGTCGATGCGGGCTGGATTCTCGTACCCGTTCTAAAACCAAGGATGTTTATGGACACACCCCACAAACATGATTTCCACCAGTTCTTTTGTTTTCTGGGGAGCGACCCGCTGGATATACGCAAGTTTGATGCCGAAATTGAGGTATATCTGGGTGAGGAAGGTGAAAAGCATACCATCACCACACCCACCGTTCTCCATATTCCACCGGGGTTGATGCATTGTCCCATGGAATACAAGAGGGTGGGCCAACCAGTTATGCATTTTGATATTTACTTCGCACCCAAGTACGAGAGAATAGCAGCATCCAGATAGTCCTTATCCCGACCTTTTTTCGATTCCGGGACAACCGGTTTTTACTGTTATTCTTACGGAAAAAAATATGGAAACTTATCGAGCCTTACCATCGACACACATGGTTGACAACCGGGTAAATGTGGAATATATTATACTAAACTCAGTATAGAGGTTATCACATATAAAAATATACTCAGCAACATGGGTAATCCTGTCAGCATTGGTGAAGCCCATTGGTCAATATAATAAATCTAAATTAGCGAGGAGGGGTTGAGTATAGGTAAAGCAAAATAATAAGTGCAACCCTAATTCTAAAAAAGGAGGTAAAAAGTGAAAAAACTGCTACTAGTCCCTTTAGTCGTTTTACTTGCATTTAGTCTGGTTTTGGCCAGTTGTGGTGAACCAGAGCCGGAGCCGACTCCGAGTCCAACACCGAGTCCAACACCAACGCCAACACCAACGCCGAGTCCAACACCGACACCAACTCCAACGCCAACACCAACACCAACACCTACACCAACACCTACACCCACGCCGCAACCTACGGGCCCGTACGGAACGCTACGTGTCTCCATGCCCTCCTTCTCTTATGAATCAATGGACGCCATCGAGGGGGAGTCGTTCTTCGGCTGGGCCTTCGCTGACCCGTTAATTTGGTGGGACGAGAATTTTCAATTCTGTCCGGCAATTGCTGAAAGCTGGACGATAAGCGAGGATGGAAAAACCTGGACCTTCCACATCCGCAAAGGCGTCAAGTTCCACAACGGCGACCCGCTTACTTCCGCCGACGTTCAGTTCTCTGTAGAACACTGGCAGTCGCCGGATTCGTGGAACCCGTGGTCTCCTTACCTGAGCTATAACTTCGATACCATGTCCTGCCCGGATGACTACACTTTCGTCTATAAAACCAAAGATCCCGAGATTCCACTGGCGATATGTTTTGCAGACGTGCGGATTTACCCCAAGAACTATATTGAGGAGAATGGATGGGATGCATGGAAGGAGCATCCCATTGCGAGTGGGCCATGGAAGTTCGTCAGCTTCACTTCAGGGGACAATATTGTAATGGAAGCCAACACGGAACACTGGGGCCATGTACCTGCTTTCGAGAAGCTTATTCAATATGTGGTCCCGGAAGAGGCAACACAGATTGCTATGCTCAAGCGAGGCGAGGTTGACATCATCAGCGGTATCAGTATGGACAAAACCGTCGAGTTGATAAATGAGGGTTTTGCAGCGGAGCCAGCTACGGTACCCGTCGGAACAATGATGACTTTTCCCGGCACCTGGATGACAGACGGGCCGACTTCGGACATTCGTGTCCGCAAGGCCCTGGCCTATTCTATCAACTACCAGGAGCTCTGCGATACCTTTTTCCATGGTTACGCCGAGCCGGGAGGCCGGTGGTTCATGCACCCCGGTAGCTGGGGATGGGACGATAGTTGGCAGCCCGAACCATACGACCCTGATTTAGCCGCATCGTTGCTGGAGGAAGCCGGATACCCGGATGCCTTCGATGACCCGGTAATTGACCTATATGCCCAGGTTGGCTGGGGATGGTTGAATGATTTTTGTCAGGTAATCCAAGGCTACTGGGCAGAGGCCGGCATCCAGGTCGAGATACATGTGGTCGACCCCTTTGAGTGGGCCGGCATGTACTTCGTCCCGCACTATGACGAGCCAGACTTCCCCAATATTGGCGCCATCTTCCCGTGGGGATACCAAGACTCATGGCCTTCCAACGTGTACCACTCGTTCAACATGTACTGCGGTGGCGTACATACCTGCGGGAATGACCCTCATGCGGTGGAACTCTATAACAGAGCGGTTCACGAGCCTGACCCCACTTTATGCGAGCAGTACTGGTCAGAATTCATGACTTATGCACAGGATGAGATGTTCGTAACTTTCGGCGTAGTCTTGGTATACTTTCCGACAGTGGTAGGCCCAGAGGTTGGCGAATGGGGCTGGGGCAAGCAGGGTACCATAGCCGACGCTTACGCGGGCATTCAGCACAAGAAATAAACAGGGAAATACCGTTATACAAGGCTAGTCAACGGGGTTCCGGGGGGTGTGACCGCCCCCTGGAACCCTCTTGGCATAGTAAAATATCATACAAAGTAACTGTAACCGACTATTAGATACCATTAGTAGCTACAAATGCCGGCTGATTGAGTTCAATTGCCCACTCAGAAGTAGC
Organism: uncultured Dehalococcoidaceae bacterium; assembly: GCA_964588605.1. Classification (GTDB taxonomy): domain Bacteria; phylum Chloroflexota; class Dehalococcoidia; order Dehalococcoidales; family RBG-16-60-22; genus CAZLEY01. Next base: position 8,902 of record CAZPQB010000079.1, read on the forward strand.
ATTATTTGTCAACTATATAATAAAGTTATATCATATATATTGAGATGACGCGTTTCATCATAATACGATTGATCCAGACAGTCATCGCCCTCATCGGTATCTCGATATTAATCTTTATTCTGGTCCGTGCTTCAGGAGACCCCACGATGTTGTTCAGGACCAGTATGTCTACAGAGGAGGACATAGCCCGTATAAGGGCGAACCTGGGGCTGGACAAACCAATATATGAACAGTACTGGATTTTCCTGAGCAACGCGCTCCAAGGCGACCTCGGCGAATCACTCGTCAAAGATAGGCCGGTAACCGAGATGATCTGGGAGAGACTGCCCAATACTTTAAAGCTGGCAGTTTCTTCATTCCTTATAAGCATGATAGCAGCCTTCATGCTGGGAGTTCTGGGGGCGACCCGACGTGACACCTTCCTGGATAACGGGGTGAAGTTTATAGCAATCCTGGGGCAGGCGCTGCCGGGCTTCTGGGTGGCTATTATGGCCATCCTGGTCTTCTCTGTATACTGGCAGGTATTGCCGCCTTATGGTCTGGGCGGTCCTTCTCACTATGTACTACCAGTGGTTACCATGGCATTTTTCCTGTTACCGGGCATGATGCGCCTAGTTCGTTCCAGTATGCTGGACGTCCTTGACAGCGAATACATCAAGCTAGCTAGAATCAAGGGGCTACCCGAGAGGGTGGTTATCTGGAAGCATGCCCTGAGGAATGCCCTGATAGCGCCGCTGACGGTGGCCGGCATGATATTCGCTATGCTGATTACCGGCGCTGTAATTACAGAGCAAGTTTTCGCCTGGCCCGGTGTCGGCAGGTTGAGTATCGAAGCGTTGGTGTCCCGTGATTTCCCGGTGGTGCAGGGTATTACCATTATGGTGGCAGTCGTGGTCCTCGCGATAAACCTGTTAGTGGACATTGCCTACGCGTACATTGACCCGCGGATAAGATACCAGCAAATGTAGAGGCTGAACAATGCAGAATATAGCGCCAAATATTGAAGCTATATCCGGGACAAAGGTTGCTGCCGGCGTAAAAAGGGTGCGTATTGTCCGGCAACTGACGCTAATTATCCCGGCAATAGTATTGTTCCTATTGGTGCTGGCCGCGATATTCGCCGACCTGTCATGGCTCGGCTTACCGGACGTCCGTCTGGCGCCTTATGACCCGGTCAAGATATCAATGTCAGAAAGATTCCTGCCGCCATTCTGGGCTGAAGAGGGCAGTACGGCCCATATCCTGGGAACTGATAACATCGGCAGGGATATCCTGAGCCGCGTCATCTACGGCTCCAGGATTTCTCTCAGCGTCTCCTTGCTGGTTATCGTCATTACCGCCGGTGTTGGAACGGTGCTCGGGATAATAGCCGGGTATCTGGGGGGGCGTACCGACGGCTTCTTAATGCGGGTAACCGATGTTAGCCTGTCCTTTCCGCCGATTCTGCTAGCGCTACTCCTGGCCGCTACCATGGGACCGGGTTACTGGACGATTGTGCTAGCCTTGTCGATACTCGGTTGGGCTCCCTACGCACGCCTGATACGGGGAGAAGCCCTGAGACTGCGAGAGGAGGATTTCGTGGGACAGGCACGCATCATCGGTGCTTCCCCGATAAGAATCATGGTCAGGCACGTTTTCCCGAATATCATCAATCCGTTGATAATAATGATGACGCTGTCAGTAGGGATGGTAATTCTAACGGAGGCCGCCTTAAGCTACCTCGGGGCCGGCATCCCGCCTCCAAATCCATCATGGGGCAACATGGTGAATGACGGGAGAAGTTACATAGATACAGCCTGGTGGATTTCCACCTTCCCCGGCGTGGCTATCGGGCTGGTGGTACTGTCCGGGAACTTCATGGGAGATTGGCTCCGCGATACGATGGACCCGAGACTGAGGCAACTATGAGCAATGTCATCCTTCAAGTAGAGGACCT
>CAZPQB010000080.1:0-10811 GCA_964588605.1 uncultured Dehalococcoidaceae bacterium
CAAGAAGGAGCGCCTGGGAATTGCCTTCGCCGATGGGACGGTAAATGAGAGCTTGTATAAAGAAATGCTCACAACACTTAAGAAGCAGGAAGCCAACCTCTTGAAAAATCGCCATGATATCGACCCGTCCCGGATGGAAGACCTCGCGGCGCTCGAGGCCCGCATCAAGACTATCAGGGAATTCTTGGCAAAGGGTGACCTCGTCCTCAACGAATTCGGCATCTATGCGGTGACCGACCATCAATATTTGCCGGTGGGGTTCAACGCTTTCCGGGAATCGGATGGTAAAATTGCCCTGGGGAAGATAGAACCGAAGCAGATCATGGTCTTCGAAGCAGAGAATCCTATTTACATGTGGGACGTTATCGACCCTCCCGCCTTCTATGAGTGCGAGGATTCTAGGAAACGGTCAAATGAAGTTGTCAGGAATATCCGGGCGGTGCTACAATTGTTTGACATCAAGGTGTTCGTGTATTCAAACCGAGTTGAGATCAAGGGAGCCATCCCGCCACAACTGCTCGGAATGAATGACGTGAGAGAAACCCTCCCTGCGCCGGTTATCAGTTCGGGGAGGGGGATAAAGGGGGTGGGTTGTTAAAGACCAGGGGGTGAGGTAGAAAGAAATACGGATTGCTTCGTCCTTCAGTGGAAGGACTCGCAATGACAGGTCAGGGGTTTTGCGTATCTCCGCCTGTTTAGGCTACAATAGGCTGACATGCTCGCCAAAGTAAGAAGTGGCGCTATCATAGGCCTCGACGGGGCAATTGTCGAGGTCGAGGTAGATATTTCCTCCGGTTTGCCGTCGTTTACCATAGTCGGCCTGCCGGACACAGCCGTCCAGGAGGCGAAGGAACGCGTCCGCGCCGCGATACGCAACTCGGGTTGCACCTTCCCCATGAAGCGTATTGTGGTTAACCTCGCCCCGGCCGACCTTAAAAAGGCCGGACCGGCCTATGATTTACCCATCGCCATCTGTATCCTGCTGAGTTCCGAGCAGATAAGCGCCGAGGTCGCCGACATCATGTTCCTCGGCGAGCTATCTCTCGACGGCGGCTTGCGGCACACCAACGGCGTCTTACCCATGGTAGCCCTGGCTCACGACGAGGGAATATCGACCGTTGTCGTGCCTGATGTTGATGTCAGCGAGGCATCATTGATAGAAGGTATTAGAATCGTTCCAATGGCTTCATTGTCCCAACTGGTCAGCTATTTACGCGGGGAGATACCGGCCCCGGAACATAAGCCGGACGCAGCACCCCACCCGACTTCGGCGCCGTTTGTTACCACCAATCTGGCTGATATCAAGGGGCAGGAACACGTGAAACGCGCCCTGGAAGTAGCCGCCGCCGGAGGGCATAACGTGATAATGTGCGGACCACCGGGCAGCGGCAAGACATTGCTGGCCCGTTCCCTTCCCTCAATCCTGCCGCCGATGACCACCGATGAAGCCCTGGAAGTTACCAAGATTTACAGCGTCAGCGGACTGCTCCCCTCAAATACCCCGATGATACGGCAGCGGCCGTTCCGCTCCCCCCATTACACCATTTCCAATGCCGGCCTGGTCGGCGGCGGGCACTGGCCCAAGCCGGGGGAGATAAGCCTCAGCCACCGCGGCGTCCTCTTCCTTGATGAACTGCCCGAGTTCGGGCATTCGCTGCTCGAGGTTTTACGCCAGCCCCTGGAAGATAAGGTGGTCACCATCAGCCGCGCGCTGGGGCGGGTTACCTTTCCGGCCAACTTCATGCTGATAGGGGCGATGAATCCCTGCCCCTGCGGCTATTACGGCGACCCATTCCGGCAGTGTACCTGCCCTCCCAGTCTGGTTTCACGGTATCAGAGGCGCATCAGCGGACCGTTTATTGACCGCGTGGATATCTTCGTTGAGGTGCCCCATATTGATTACGAGAAGCTGACCGACGAGCGGCTGGGAGAGCTTTCAGACACGGTGCAGGGGCGGGTCACGTCCGCACGTTCCCGTCAGCTTGAGCGATTTAAAGAAACGGGATTAACCAGCAACTCCGAGATGACGCCCACCGAGATACGCGAGTTCTGCCATGTGGAAGAAGCGGCGCAGAGCCTGCTCCAGGCCGCCATGAAACAGCTTTACCTCTCCGCCCGCGCCTTCCACCGCATCCTCAAACTGGCATTGACTATCGCCGACCTGGAAAATTCCGATGTCATTAAAGCCCACCATGTAGCCGAGGCCGTGCAGTACCGCCCCAGAAGGACGGAGTAAGTATGGGGTAATATCGTGGACGAATACACAGAAAAGAATAAGAGACTGTGGAATTAAAGTGCGAGGGTGGCTGGTGGGGGCTAAAGGGAGACAGGACTCCCCTGAGCTTTTCACTGAAAGCCATTAAGACTGCCTGATAGGCTGTTTGTTACTTGAATATCTGGTATGGTATGCTAATTCAAGGGCTGTTATCAAAGTTTCCCAAGATTATATATCCCAGGCGACATGCCTGATTTAGAGGTGCTAAAATGAAAATCGCTGACTGGAAAAAGAAGACGCTCAAGATTGTCCTTGTCATATCTCTGCTTGTCCTCCTGCTGGCTACAGCCGCCTGTGCAGACATGGGGTTCCCCTCCTCCACCTCCCAGGAAACGCCGGAACCCGCACCGGCGGAAACAAGCCATGATGTCATCAGTACCAGGGATGCCGCCATACTGGCGGTCTACCAGAGGCTGCTGAGCAAGGCCGAGAGCTACGAAGCCAAGATGTACCTCTCCGACTTCTATGCCAGCTGCGATAACTGGACTGCCCAGTCGGAATACTACAAAGACGGCTCCGGCACCTGGTACGTCGTCGTCGACATGACGGCTGTAGAGGACTGGGACTTACGTCCCTACTGGCAGCAGGCCAGCTGGTTCGTCTTTAAAGACGGGGAAGTGATACCCTCCAACCTCTTTCAGGCGAACGCACTGAGAATCGAGGCTGACCTCCAGGAGCTGAGCCCCGAACCCCAGCCGGTACCTGAATAAGACCTGGAGACCATGTCGATATCCAAGTCATTGAAATTGACTTACGTCTGAGCTAAGGTGTAAAATCTGCCTTACAGATAAACCCTGCCACTTCTGGAATTTTATACTATTCAGAAAGGAGAACGATAAGGAATGTCCGCATCCCCATACGAAAAGTACCTGGTCAGGAAACCCATTCACCAAATCGGTGTCCAGGCGGTGGGCATCCACAAGGGACACCAGGTTCCCTCGATGACATATATGAGTAATGCCCTGGTGCCCGGAAGCAACACTTATATTGGAGTCAGCTGGATATACGACGTGCCGGAGCCGAACCCCTACGTCCACGAGCACAAGCATAACTACGACGAGATTATCATGCACATCGGCGGTGACCATGAAAACCCCGAAGACCTGGGCGGCACAATAGAACTCGGCTTCAACGGCCAGCCGCTCGTCTTTGATACCACGACAGCCCTTTTCGTCCCCAAGGGCACGAAGCATGGACCACTGGTCTGGAAAAAGGTCACCCGACCCCATATTGAGATAACGATGATGCTGGGCTGTGGCGACTTCGCCAAGGCGAGCCCGGGAAGAACGGCCGATGAATAACAGTCCCGGGGCAAGGCAGGCTATCCGGGATTCATATATAACTAATAACAAGGGAGGAAAAAGATAAAATGGCGGAATCAAAATACGGAAAGTATATCTGCACCGAACTGAAGAAGGAAATCGAGTTGCCCGGTTACCGGGCCTGGGAAAAGACAATAATCGGGCAGGGGGAAGTCCAGGGCCACCGCCGGATGATGGAGCATGTCGTCTGGATGGACAGCGAGGTCATTCCGGGCGCCTTCTATTCCGAATGCGTCTGGTTCTGGCCTGAGTCAATGACGGGAGTGCCGATGAGAGTGATAACCCCGGAACAGGGAGAAGAACGAGTCGGAGTGCCTCCCCATGCCCACCCTTTCCCCGAGCTTCTCTCCTATTTCGGGACCGACATGGAGCACCCGGAGGAACTATACGCCGAAATCGAGTTCTGGCTGGAGGATGAAAAATTCATCCTGGACAAGAGCTTCGTGGTCTATATCCCCGCGGGTATGACGCATTGTCCCCTTAAGACGCATAGAATGGAAAGACCCTTATTCCACTTCACCATAGGCCCGGGCCAGATGTACCGATAATACGAATGCCTCAGCTCAGACCAAACGAATAACAGGCCACAATAGAAGGGAAATAATACAATGGCTGAAAAGAAAAATGCTAAAAATTTCATCTTTCAGGATAAACCAAATCTGAAGCCCCCTGCGTACCAGCACCTGACCGACCCCAAGTACACGCGGCGTCTGGCGTATATTGACGAGGAGACCGTCCCCGGTGCCGAGTTCGGCTGTGAGACCATGTGGCTCCTGCCCGGGGAGAAATCTGCCGCCGGACAGAAAATGATGGATGCGCATACTCTCCCGCATGGCATATTTATCGGCTTCTTCGCCTACAACTACGACGATATCCATGACCTCGGCGCCGAAATCGAGTTCTGGATAGGCGGCGAGAAGCACGTGATAACAAACAGCTTCGCCGCATTTATACCAGCCGGGCTGGAGCATGGCCCGCTGACCATCAGGAATATCCAGAGGCCGATATTCCACTTTACATCTAATCCCCGCGGTTCGGGCATAGGTAAAAAATACGGCTCTTAGCTGCGGATACACAGGAGACATTAGAGCTTCTCAGGCAACGAATACGCTGTCGGCAACTTCAGCTATCGGTTTGCAGGAAAGGAGAGCAGAACCAATGGCAGAATCGAAATACGAGAAGTATATTATCTACAAGCCAAAACCCGACAGGAAACCGCCCGAAGGGATGGTAATACCTCCCAATATAAACGAATATCTGACCACGGTAACATATCTGGACGGCGAGTACGTAAAAGGCTCCTTTATCGTTGACTGCTGCTGGTTCTGGAAAGGCTCTGATTACGGGGTCCAGGCGCACACCCACGATTTTGACGAAATGCTGGCATTTTACGGGAGTAACCCGGAAGACCCGTTTGATTTGTGCGGCGAAATCGAGATGTGGCTGGAAGACGAGAAGCATATGCTCACCAGAAGCTGTATCATCTACATCCCGGCGGGACTGAAGCACTGCCCACTGGTAATCCGGAGAGTAGACAGACCTATTTTCCATTTCGGCATCGGGACTGCCGGCATGTACACCAGGAAAGACCAGAAGTAGCCCCGTCTGACATTCAGAGCAGGAATTTCTACAGGGCAGACCCGGTTTTACGCCAGCAGCCAGAGGATTATGCCCACCACCAGCAAAAGCACCCCGACGACGATGGCTATCCACCCACCTATCTTCAAAGCTCCCGGCTGAGGGCTCTCTACATGGCGTAACGAAAACTCCCTTAAATCGCGCTTTTCAGCGAGGGCTTTAAAGAGGCTTGTCTCCTCATGTCTGCCCCATAAAATCCCGATAAGACCAAGAATAATGAACCCTCCACCTATACCCATCAGTATGAACCAATCCCCTTGTGTCATATCTCGGCCGACTCCTTAAACGGGAGCGCTATCAGTGCTAACTATATGTCATCCGCCCGGAATATTCAAATACCGCCCGGCTGAGAAATATAACCGGCTATTTAACTTCAGCCGTTGCGCCCGCAGCCTCCAGCTTCTGTTTGGCCGTAGCCGCCTCTTCCTTGGTAATGCCTTCCTTGACCGGCTGTGGCGCACTTTCCACAAGGTCCTTGGATTCTTTCAGACCCAGCGTGGTCAACTCGCGGACTGCCTTAATGACGTTAATCTTGTTAGCACCTATCTCCTTGAGAATTACGGTGAATTCCGTCTGCTCCTCAGCCTCGGGAGCCGCCGCCACGGCCGCCGGTGCCGCCATGGCTACCGGTGCCGCCGCGCTCACCCCGAACTCGGCCTCCAGAGCCTTCACCAGTTCCGCCAGCTCAAGCACATTCATAGTCCGGATAGCCTTCATTATTTCCTCAATAGCCGCCGACTTCTTCGGCCTCTCTGCTTTAGCCGGAGCCGCCGCCGCGCCAGCCTCCTCCCTGGCGGCCTTGGGCTTCCTGGCCGCTTCTTTCTCCGGTGCCGGTTTTTCAGCCTTGGCCGGAGCCGCTTCCGCTGCCGGTTCTTCAGCTTTTGGTTCTTCAGCCGCCGGCTCTGGTTCTGGTGCTGGTTCTTCAGCCTTCGGTTCTTTCGCCGCGGTTTCTTCTTCTTCTTTCTTCACTTCATCTTCTGCCATTTTATTCTCCCTCCAGTTGTTGAATTCTAGCCTGTAGCACTCCCATAATGCCTCTGATAGGAGCCACAAGTACGCTTACAAGTCCAACGATGGGACTCTGTATCCCCGCCATCACCTGGCTTATTAACACTTCTCTGGCCGGCAATGTTGCCAGAGTATCCACATCCCTCGAGGTCAGAAGCCTGTAGCCCAAGAAGCCCCCTTTAATCCCGAGGGTTGATTTCGTGGCGCGGATATAGTCAGCTAACACTCTGGGGGCATCGGGTATCTCGCCATATCCTAGGGCGACAGCCACCGGACCTGAAAAAGAGTCAGCCAGTTCGTCCATGCCGGCTTGCTTGGCCGCGAACTGAGCCAACGAGTTCTTTACCACCCTGTACTCAACACCCACTTCCCTCAATTTGCGGCGCAAATCGCTCATCTCGGCGGTAGATAGTCCCCGGTAGTCCGTCAGGATACCGATATTGCATTTAGAGAATATCTCCTGCAGACTTTCGACTATCTGCACTTTTTTTTCTGTTGCCATCTCTCAATACCTCCTGAAATACCACCTGCTTACCTGAACATCAACTTACCTAAATAAAAAGTCCCTGTGCCGTCTGCACAAGGACATAACCAAATCTGTACGTAATCCAGAATCGCTTCATCCTCGGCAGGCACTCAATTAAGTCCTTCACCTGAAGGACACCCGCTGTCTCAGGACTCTTTATTCAGTTGACAGTCTATTCTAGCACACCTCTTGGTGTGTGTAAAGTCATTCTTTCCGCCGACAAATAAAATCACAATATTTTCCACCTCACCCCCTTGGTCCCCCTCTCCAAACGGGAGATAGTATGAACAGCGTGTTTAATATGTTTGTAGAGGGGGAAGATTTTTTAAAGAGAGGCTTCGCCTCTCTTAGACTCTCTATGGGGTGATGGGGAGAAAATTAGTGGACAAACTGACAGTGATAAGAGGGCGGGCAGGTGGGAAGTAAAATCTGAGTAGGGGCGGCGCTGGCGGGGAACAACATCACGGGGCGGTGGGTGGGAAGAGATAACAAAGAAAAAGGGGCTTACGCCCCTCTTAAAAGCCATATAACATACAAAGCTAACTTGAGCTTAAAGCCAGCGTCGGCGAAAGGTCAAGTTTAATCCCCGGTCCCATGGTCGTGGTAATATAGGCGCTTTTTACGTACTGGCCCTTGGCACCGCTGGGTTTGGCTTTCATTACCGCTTCAATCACCGACGTTAGATTATCCATCAACATGCTGTCTTCAAAGCTTACTTTACCAAGGGGCACGTGGATAATAGCCGTCCTGTCCAGTTTGTATTCCACTCTCCCCTTACGTGCGTCCTCAATCACCCTGGGCAGGTTGTCCATAGCCACCACGGTACCTGATTTGGGGTTGGGCATTAAGCCCCGCCTCCCCAGGATTTTTCCCAGCTTGCCAACTTTACCCATCATCTCCGGAATGGCAATGGCGGTATCGAAATCCAGCCAGCCATCTTCAATCTTTTTAATCAGGTCATCGCCGCCGACATAGTCAGCCCCGGCGTCCCCGGCCACCTTCTCCGATTCTCCCTGCGCAAAAACGAGGACACGTACCTTCTTGCCCAGGCCATGGGGCAGCAGGGCCACTCCCCTCACCTGCTGCTGGGCGTTACGCGGGTCAAGACCCATGCGCAAGTGCAGTTCAACCGTTTCGTCAAAGCTGGCGTGCGCCGATTTCTTGGCCAGTTCAACCGCTTCCTGAGGTTGATATGCCTTGTTCCTGTCAACCAGGGCTGCCGCTTCCTTGTATTTTGTACCGTGTTTTACCATGCTATTCCACCTTTATGCCCATACTCCGGGCAGTACCCTCGATAATTTTCTCCGCAGCTTCAATGCTGTTGGCATTCAGGTCCTTGGCCTTGAGCTCGGCGATTTCCCGGAGCTTCTGCCGGGATAATGTACCGGCCACATCATGACCGGGTCGTTCGCTCGCCTTCTCCACGGCCAGGGCCTTCTTCAGCAAATCAGAAGTCGGCGGTGTTTTCGTAACGAAGGTGAATGTCCTGTCTTCATATACGGTTATTTCCACCGGGATAATGGAGCCGACCTGATTGGCCGTGCGGTCATTGTATTCTTTACAAAAGCCCATGATATTGAGTCCATGCTGTCCTAAAGCCGGACCCACCGGCGGTGCCGGATTTGCCTGCCCGGCTGGAATCTGTAGTTTTACTATTGCCTTTACCTTCTTCGCCATCTCATCTCCCCGAATACATCACAGCTTGTCTATCTGAAGGAAGTCAAGCTCTACCGGCGTTTCCTTGCCAAAAAGGGAAAGGAATACTTTAACCTTGCCCTTTTCCATGTTTATCTCATCGACCACGCCTACAAAATCAATAAAGGGACCGTCGGTTACCCTGACACTCTGCCCCTTGCGGAAACCGACTTTAACCTTGGGAACCTCGGCGGACATCTGCTTCAATATCTCACCGACCTCGTCCTCCTGCAATGGCATCGGTGTATTGCCGCTACCGACGAAACCGGTAACACCGGGGGTATTACGCACCACACTCCAGCTATGTTCATCCATGTTCATCTGAACCAGGACATAGCCGGGCAATATCTTCCTGGTTACTGTACGCCGTCGCCCGCCTCTAACCTCTATCTCGTCCTCGGTGGGTATAACCACCTGGAAGACTTCATTTCCAGAGTCCATGAACTTGATGCGCTGCTCCAGGTTTTTCTTAACGCGCTCTTCATGCCCTGAATAAGTATGTATCACGTACCACTTTTTCTGGTTCTCCGCCACAGATAACCTCACTACCTAAATTTATGGAAACGGCGCTGAATGTCCTGCAAATAAGACAACCACAGTTCGGTGCGGGAATCAAGTTCTCATCTACCCGTGAATACCTTGTCTACAAGTTCGGTAAAACCATAATCAAGGGCCCCCAGGAATATACCCGCACAAATAGTAACAATCAATACCAGCACCGTTAAGTATGCGGCCTCTCTCTTCGTGAGCCAGACCACTTTTCTAAGCTCATTGATAATTTCACCAATATAAGTGAAAAGCCTGAACCCTCTTCGCTTGGTGGTAGTATGATGTGTCATTGCCGGAACCTTCCACGCCCCGTTACAATACTGCCCTACTTTGTCTCCCGATGCAGCCGATGGGTTCGGCACCGGGGACAATATTTATTGAGCTCCAGGCGCTCCGTGTCGTTTCTTCTATTTTTAGTCGTCGTATAGGTTCTCTCCTTGCACTCGGTACAGGCAAGGTAAATCACCCCTCTGGCTTCAGCTTTCTTGGCCATAATTTACTCTATGATACGGGTAAAGGTGCCAGCACCTACCGTTCTACCTCCCTCACGAATTGCGAAACGCAAACCTTTCTCCAGAGCCACGGGGTAAATAAGTTTTATCTTCATGGTGATATTATCGCCCGGCATGACCATCTCCACCCCTTCCGGCAGCTCGATCGTCCCGGTAACATCCGTGGTCCTGATGTAGAACTGAGGTTTGTAGCCGTTAAAGAATGGGGTGTGCCGGCCGCCTTCGTCCTTGGTGAGGACATAGACCTGGCCTTCGGCATAGGTATGCGGCTTGATGGTCCCGGGAGCCGCCAGTACCTGCCCACGCTCTATCTCTTCGCGCTCCACCCCCCTGAGGAGAGCGCCGACAGCATCCCCGGCCTCGGCCTGGTCAAGCGTCTTGTGGAACATTTCCAGGCCGGTAACCACCACCTTGCGCGGCTCATGGTGCAGACCCACGATCTCAACCTCGTCACCGGTCCTTATCGTACCGCGCTCAACCCTCCCGGTGGGGACGGTGCCACGCCCCTTGATGCTGAAAACATCTTCGATATGCATCAGGAATGGCTGGTCCTTGGGCCTCTCAGGAACCGGGATATAGGCATCGACATCATCCATTAGCTGCAATATCGGACCACACCACTGGCATTCCCTCTTACCGCAGCCGCACTCCAGGGCCTTAAGGGCGCTCACCCTTACCACCGGTATCTCATCGCCAGGAAACTCATATTTGGTCAGAAGCTCTCTCACCTCTACCTCCACCAGTTCCAAGAGCTCCTCATCATCCATCATATCCACCTTGTTCAGGGCAACCACAATGTAAGGTACCTGCACCTGGCGTGCCAGCAGCACGTGCTCCCGGGTCTGTGGCATAGGTCCGTCCGGAGCGCTCACTACCAGTATGGTTCCATCCATCTGAGCCGCACCGGTTATCATATTCTTAATAAAGTCAGCATGGCCAGGACAATCAATGTGGGCATAGTGTCGTTTTTCCGTTTCGTATTCAATATGGGCAATGGCAATGGTCAACCCCCTGGCTTTCTCTTCGGGAGCATTGTCAATACTCTCAAAGGAACGATAGCCGGTCTTACCGTACTTGGACAGTACCAGCGTTATCGCCGACGTCAGAGTAGTTTTCCCGTGGTCGACGTGACCAATCGTACCCACGTTTACATGCGGTTTAGTCCTGTCATATTTCTGTTTTGCCATTTCAACCTCCCTTTATTCCGAGCCCACAATCGGATTCGAACCGATGACCCCATTCTTACCAAGAATGTGCTCTACCGACTGAGCTATGTGGGCGTCGGT
>CAZPQB010000081.1:0-10801 GCA_964588605.1 uncultured Dehalococcoidaceae bacterium
CCCTTAATGCTTTTCATCCTCTCTATCCACCCGAAACTGGGCCCCTGTGGTCCCAGCCTGGGATTTAGCCTGCAATGGATATACATTTGTATCCAAAACATTAACATTATCAGCAAACCAGGCAATATACCCGCGATGAAAAGCGCGCCTATTGATGTTTCGGTGAGGAAGCCATAAATAACAAAGGCGCCACTCGGTGGAATCATTATGCCAAGGTTGCCGCTGGAGGCAATGGTGGCAAGGGCAAACGCGTCATCGTACTTATACTTTCTCATCTCTGGCAAGGCGACTGAGCTCATGGTAAGAGATGTGGCTAACTGATTCCCACATACCGCACCAAAAGCGGCACAGGCTCCAGTGCAGGCCATAGCCAGCCCACCAGGGAAATGCCCGACCCATTTATATATAGAGGAGAATGCATCTCCGCTTATTCCTCCGCGCGCAGCGAGCAAACCCATTAAAGTGAATAAAGGTATTAAAAGGAGAATTTCCTTCAGTCCCTGTCTCCAGGAAATAATCCCAAGACTTGACAAGCCAGCAGGCAGGCCACGAATTAAAACAAAACCGATGAAACCGGCTACAAGCATGGTCACACCGATAGGCATCTTCAGGAACATTAGTACAAACACGAGGGCAATCATCAAGTAGCCTATTTCCAACGGAGATAGGTTCATCGCTGTCGTTCCTCTATGATATTGCTTAATGAGCGTATAAATCTTATCAAGAACGCTAGCGTCAACACGAGACTTCCGAAGGAAGCTAAGTATAAAAAGGGATACATGGGGATTCCTAAGATAGCGGTTTCTGCGTTTGCAGCTTGTAATGTAGTCCCGTGTACCGATATTCGCCAGGTCATCAATCCCAGTATAACTGTGGTGATAAACATCATTATCACTTCAATACTTAATTGCGCGGTTTTCGGTAATCTTTTGACGACGATGTCCAATTCTACATGGCCATCGTTAATGGCACACCAAGCCAGTGGAAGGAACACAATAATAGAAAACGCAAAACCAGAAAGTTCGTGTGTACCCCCGATTGGTGAACTAAAAAGGCGACGTGCGCACACATCCGCGACCACAAGCAGGGTAACAAAAACTATTACCACTCCGCTAATATCACCAAGTACCCGGCTTATTGGGAATACCAACTTTTTTAAGTTATTAGCCACCCTACCGAGCATGCTGTTTATCTCCCCGGTACCCTACAGCATTCTAGGGCTAGGAGTCATCGAATTCAATGCGGCATCGGCTGACCGCCGCCGTGACTTTTGCCAGATGAGGTAAAGGGATAAAGGGGCAGGTGGCTTTCAGGGCCCCTTTATCCCTTTACTATGTTATGGCTGAGAATACTTCTCTACCAGACTTACGACATCATCGATAATTGCCTGGCCAGGCAGCCCCTCCTCTTCCATTGCTGCAACCCACTCATCCCACACCGGCCGAGCAACTTCCTTCCATCTTGCTAGTTCCTCGGGGGGAAGAACGTAGATTGGTGGATTTCCAGCTGCCTTATCGGCGCCTTCCAAGCCAGCTTTAGCACCTTTCTCTAACGCCATATGAGCAGCAGCATACTCGCGTGAAACCTCCGGCGTACTGAATTCATCAATTAGTTCCTGAAGATCTTTTGGCAACTTTTCATAAACCTGCTTGTTCATTACCACTAAGAAATTGGTTAGGAACACCCCACATTCGGTTCTATTTTTAGTAACGTCTTTAAGCCCGAAGCTGAGTCCGGCCGACCATGTTATGAAAGTGCCGTCTACCACACCTGTATCCAGTGCCGTAAACAAATCACCTATACCTACTGGTACCGGAGTAGCACCAAATGCCGTAATTGTTGCTGCGTCAACCTCCCCAACGCTCCTTATTTTCAAACCTTTAAAATCCTCCAATTTTTCTACAGGTTTATTGCCTAAATAATGCATTTGGTGCAGGGGTGCCATAATCAATAGCTTAACATCCTTTAGCTCGGTATCCACACAATATTTATTCTCAATCTCGTGAGACACGATAGCGGCGATCTCAGTATTGGGGTAAATAAAAGGCAACATACTTATTCCATTTCGTGGGAACCGCCCTACATACTCCTCAGTCTCTACTTGGGCAATATCGCAGATCCCTGTTATAACCCCATCATATGCGTCTGCTGCCCCCAATAATGCCCCCCCAGGGTAATGAGTTATTTTTAACCGACCGTTTGAGGCCGCCTCTAAAGCCTCTGCCCATGGTACAAATACCGCTTTTGATAAGGAAGCTACTGGTGGTGCATGGTAGGAAAAACTCAACTCTATGGGATATTCAGGTTCCGGTGTCGGCGTGGGAGTTGGTGTGGGTGTCGGAGTAGGCGTGGGCGTGGGAGTAGGTGTTGGAGTAGGCTCAGGTGTTGGTTCTGCACAAGCAGTCAGCAGCAGGCAACCCACCAAAACTGTAGCAAGCACAGATACAAAGATTTTTTTCATCAGTTTCCTCCCATTCTTATTTGATAAATGGTTCCGGTTTATTACTTTGCCTGAAATTCTGTCTGCATGGGTATGACCTCCTTACAGTTGGATTGATTAACATATAAGGCACCACCTCTCAAATGCGGTATTTCTTCAATCACTAGAACTATTCGGACCTGGGGGAAACTTGATATGCCATTCCGGTATCCCTAATTCTCGCAGTGCTTGATTTCTAATTGCCCAGAGGTCGGATGCCAGTCGTTCTCGCCGTTTCTTGGGTAATATGGAAAGAACTCTTTTATCCATCTCATTATGGCGTGACTGATTAAATACTTCTTTCCCTTTTTTAGTCAATCTCACTACTATGCTAGATTTTCCTGCTCTTTCACTTCTCGTTACTAGTCCTTCTTTCTCCATCCGCCTTAGCATTTCGGAAACTGAGTTCAGTTGTTTAAATAGTTGTCGCGCTATATTCACAGGTGTTGATGCTCCACCATCATTTTGGATATTCCAAAGAATAGCGCGTCTCCCTTCGTTGATGTTAAACCGTTGAAGATCTTTATGCCTTGCTTTAGAAAGAGCATCTTTGACTTGGGCTATTAGCAGCCAAAGTATGAAGAATTCATCAGTATTTGATTTAGTATCACTATCCATTTGTATTTGCTACCTAATATTGAATATTTTCATAGCATTTTCGCCAAGTATTAATGACTTCTCTTTCTCGCTTATATCCAAGCTCTTCACATATTTTACGCCGTTTATCAACCACTCACGTCTAACGGGGTAGGATCCTCCAAAGAGGATATGGTCAGCGCCATGCACTTTAACGGCGCACTCCAATTGCGCTTTGCCCCAGGTGGACGGGTGTGAGATGCCGAAGTAAATATTCTTCTCCAGATAACCCTTGAGCTTATCTGCCACAAGGTCGAAGCGCTCCATTTCTTCCTTAACTCCCGACCTCTCCGGCGCTATCAAATTTACGTAAGCAAAGAAGCCTCCCGCCAGCATCGTGGGTATCAGTATCAGGTTCGGGCACTCATCAAGCAGACCGCTAAAAAGTATCCTGCCCAGCATGGTAGATTGACAGACACACCTTCCATATAAGCGGCGCAGATTGGCAAATTCATAGATAGAGCCATAATCTACGGGAAGGGGCACATGATGAATGCAGACTGGTACGCCGAGCTTGTTGAGTTTTCTGAAGTAGGGTCTGAACTCTTCCACATCCAGATAAAGGTTCCCATAATGTGCTGCAACCTCCATGCCAACAAACCCGAGCTCATTGATACAGCGCTCCGCCTCTTTGAAAGACTCTTTATCACCCCACGGAGGCACAATACCGAGACCATAAAATCGGTCAGGGTGCTGATTTATATATTTAGCCATCCCGTCGTTGAGCTTCCTGGACATTTCCAAGTCCAGCCATTCCTGCCAGCACGGAATCCGCAGGATCGCCTTATCCACTCCAGCTTCATCCATCGCCTCGACACGCCCTTTGGGGCTTACGTGCTCCGGACCGAAATTCAGGTTTTCATAACCTTTAGGTTTTGATATGGTAATCTGTTTCTGATTCGTTCCCGGAATAGTGGTAGACTCGGCGTATTCGCCATAGGCTCGGGGCACAATGTGGACAAATTTATCCCGCAATGATTCATTGGTAAGAAGATCCTCAGGAAGCCAATGCATGTTAATGTCAATAATCATGGAAAATCACCCCTCTTATAATTTACTTAAAAATTAAAAATCAATATAGACTTCCAATGTTACTTATTATAAGAAGTATTCTAACACATTTGTCAAGTGTTTAATGCAGTCTAAAAGGAACATACTACACAATTATATGTTGTGGCATTTCTGACAATACGTCAGAAGCCGAAATAAAAGAGGTTTTCACCAGAGTCTGCTCACCACAATTAGTCACGATTATTAGAGATATTGAGTCAGGCAAATCAAGGGATTCGCTATAGTGAAGATACCGATCGAAGAAAAGGGAGAAGAGGCTATCAGACGCCTTAATGGAACCATGCTGCAGGGAATAGAAATTGCGGTCAGAAAGATGCCAGAAATACTACCTGGTGAAATTGAATTCAGGGAGTGGCTAACAGAACATGCATCTGAAGTACTGACACACATTGGTGTTAGCCGGGGATAGACTGTATTTGACTACGGCTGCGTCTCAGGTACTTTTACAATCCCGAGTTCCAGGATAGTTGGTAAGAGAGAAAAAGTGTACGCTTTCGAAGCACAGTCCGATCGGTTGAAACTGATGAATATACCCGGGAGTACTTAGCTATACTGGTAGCCCGTACGATTAGGAACCAGGATGTGATTGATCTCTTGTTTCACCTGTTCATATTTCGTGGTATCCCAGAGCATATCCGCTCGGACAATGGTCCGGAATTCACCACGAGGGCAATGAGGAAGTGGCTTAACTGTCTGGGAGTGAAAACGCTCTTTATTAAGCGAGGAAGTCCCTGAAAAAACGGGTATATCGAATCATTTTATGGTAAACTGGGAGAAGAGCTACTAGCTCGGGAAATATTTACAACTCTAGAAGAAGCCAGGTTATTAATTGAACAGCGGAAAAAGGAATATAATCAGATTCGTCCCCATAGCGCCCTGGGATACCAGCAACCAACTCCTGAAGCTATCTTCACTGCGGTAACGACTTAACAAGTGGTATCACTATTGGGGGCAGGTCACTCTATTAAGGACGGGAAGGTAAACTGTAAGTGGGTTAAGCTCAGCGAACTTTGAGGAAAGACAGGGGGAGCTTCATTAAGCATCCATTAACATCGCTACTTTGCACATAAATAACTGGAATAAGAATAAAAGAAAGGGCAAGAGGGTTATGCCACAAGAAGACAAACTTGTCCCAGATGAAGAGAAATTATGTCTGAAGGGGATTGGCTTTATAGCCTCCGGAAGTGGTGACGCCAATACCTCCGTGATCAACGTCAAGAATGGCAAGATAATTAGGATCAGTCCATTACATTTCGATTGGAAGTATGACAAAAAGGAATTCAATCCCTGGAAGATGGAGGCACGCGGACAGTCCCTGGAACCAACTATGAAATCTCTAGTACCTCCTTACAGCCTGGCCTACAAAAATCGGGTTTACTCACCCAACCGCATCTTATACCCCTTGAAGAGAGTTGATTGGGATCCCAAAGGTGAAAGAAATCCTCAAAACCGCGGGACAAGCAAATATGTCCGCATTTCCTGGGATGAGGCTTTGGAAATAATCACGAGTGAGATACTGAGAGTAAAGAAAAAATATGGTCCAATTGCTATCCTCTCTCAATCGGATGGGCATGGGGAAACCAAGGTTGTCCATGGGCCCCATGGTTGTGCCAATAAACTGCTCGGATTACTGGGGGGTTATACTCTCCAGGCCAGAAATCCTGATAGCTGGGAAGGATGGTACTGGGGTGCCAAGCATGTCTGGGGTTGCGAACCAGTAGGTCAGATGGAACCAACAATGAATGTTATGCCTGATATGGCTGAAAACAGTGAGCTGCTATTATTTTGGGGCTGTGACCCAGAGGCCACGCCCTGGGGTTTTGATGGACAGATGGCCAGCCGCTTATGCTACTGGTTTACTGATCTTGGAATAAAGTCTATCTATATCAGTCCCGATTTAAATTATGGCGGGGCAGTTCATGCCGATAAATGGATTCCGATAAGACCCTGTACAGACGCAGCCTTGCAACTGGCAATCGCCTACATCTGGATTGTACAAGGGACTTATGATAAGGAATATATCAAGACTCATTCAGTAGGCTTTGATAAATTCACAGACTATGTGCTGGGCAAAGAAGACGGTGTTCCTAAGACACCGGCTTGGGCAGCTGAGAAAACGGGCGTGCCCTCTAGGGTAATTAAAGCCCTAGCTAGGGAATGGGCCTCAAAAAGGACAACTATAGCCCATGGCAATGGAGGCCCGGGTATCAGGGGACCATATGCCACAGAAAATGCCCGGCTTGAAATTCTCCTGTTAGCCATGCAAGGGTTAGGTAAACCAGGGGTTCATCAGGTCAAAATGCTGGAATGGGGCCGCCGGAATGAAAAAATAACCGATCCAATGCCTCTGGGCAAGATAGTCCCCCAGGTAACCTCTTCTTACAGGGGAGCAATGTATGGGATAGCTGCCAAACAGACAGGGGAGGTTAAGGAATACAAGGAAAATATTATCCAGATACCTAAACAAATAATCCCCAGGAACTTGATCCATGAGGCTCTTCTCAATCCCCCAATTAGCTGGTATGGTACAACGTTGTCGAGGTCGCCAGTCGAAGACCAGTTCACAAAATACACATACCCAGCCGAGGGCTGTACTGAAGTTCGTATGATCTGGACCGATGTGCCCTGCTCAATAACCTGCTGGAACGATGGTAATAATTACATCAAGGCACTTCAGAGTTCGAAAATAGAATTTATCTTAGCCCAGCATCCCTGGATGGAGAATGACTGCCTGTATGCTGATATCATACTGCCGGTCAGCACTAAGTTTGAGCAAGAAGATATAATGGCCGATAGCATGGGTGGACAGTTCCGACTGATTTTTAAGGAAAGAAAATGCATTGATACAATAGGTGAGTCCAAGAGTGACTATGAAATAGTCTGTCTGATAGCTGAGAAATTAGGATTACTAAAGGAATATACGGGGGGTGAGACTGTTGAAGAATTGATCAGGAGTGGCTATGAAACTTCAGGTGTCAAGGATATGATTTCTTACGAAGAGCTAAATGAAAAGGAGTATTTCGTTATTCCGACTGACCCTGAATGGAGAAAATACTCGCCTGGTTTAAGGAAATTCTACGAGGATCCTGAAAATAATCCGCTAACGACACCTAGCGGTAAGATTGAATTCTATTCTGAGAGGCTGCACAAGCATTTCCCTGATGATGAGGAGAGGCCGCCTGTCCCACACTGGATTGAAAAAGGGGAAAGCCATGATGAGAGAATTACCAGTTATAGGGTAAAAAAGTATCCTTTGCTGGTTCTTTCTAATCATCCTAGATGGAGGGTACATGCTAATCATGATGATGAAAAATGGGTAAGAGAAATCCCGACCTGCAAAGTGGAAGGAGCGGATGGATATAAATATGAGCCGGTCTGGATTAATCCGGCGGATGCCATGGCCAGAGGCATAAATAATGGAGATATCGTCAAGATATATAACGAAAGGGGTGCTGTCCTCGCTGGTGCCTATGTAACAGAGAGAATAATGGCCGGGGCATTGTCTATTGATCATGGTGCCAGGCACGATCCGCTAGTTCCAGGTGCAGTGGATCGAGGAGGAGCAATTAACACGATAACGCCACACAATCTCACCTCCAAGAATGCCACCGGGATGGTGGTGAGCGGTTTTTTAGTAGAATTGGAGAGAGTCCCTGCCTCTCAGATGGAAGAGTGGAGGAAGCAATATCCGGAAGCCTTTGCCCAGCCCTATGATAAAGCCTCTGGCTTAAAGTTTGAGAGAGTACTGGCTAAAGGAGATAGATTCGTCAAAAAGAGGGTTCTATTCTGAGATAATTTACGCTCGAAGGAAGGCTTGACCAGGGAATTACATGAATATATAAATCCTCCTTAAAGAATCAGGATGTCTTCCCACCCTAAGTAAGTCTGGAAGAAAAACTAGTGGCGTTGGGCGATTAGCATCGTCGGGGACTATCGCCATCTGTTTTGGCTGCCGCTGTTTTAGAAGTTATCAGGAAAGATGAATATGAAATATTCGTTGGAGAAGCCGTTAAGTCACTGTTAGAAGAGAAGACATACCTTGAACAAATGTATCAGCACTATATTAACCCCAATTTATTTCAATAAGCTAAACGTAGCCGGTTAACTGGCTATGCAAAACAAAGTATTATTTCAAGTGGAGTTCGACTATCTTATAAATGGGGGCAAATTATATATAACAGAGTTACTGAGGTAATTCGAATTGTTTATAAATTTTTAGAGCTGATGATAAGCAAGCAATAATATATGTCCAATATGAGGAGGGGGAAAATGATAGGATTCAAGTATGAAAAATATGTAGTAACAAAAACAATACCACCCGATCCCAGCATAAAATGGGGGATCCCGGAATTGGGAATTACAGACCTATTTCACTTTCTCACACCTTCTGGACCTATAAAAGAATCTAATACAATGCTTGAGTTTGCATGGATAGTTAAGGGTAGTGCTTTTGGAGTTACCGAAGATAAGCCGCCGCACGCTCATGAGTGCGATGAGATTTTTTTATTCATGGGGAGCAACCCGGAAGAACCAGATAAATTGGGCGCTGAAATCGAGTTCTGGATGGGTGAGGGAGATGAAACAGAAATAATCAAAATGAATACCTCGGGATTAGTCTTTGTCCCGAAAGGATTGGTACATCTGCCGTTATTTTTCAGGAATGTTAAGAAACCGTTAATATGGATTGTAATAGGGCTCAATATAGGTGAAAAGCTTAAGAATACCACTAAATATCCTATAAGAGGATTATAAACTTAGCCTATTTGTAAAGACTAGAAGGTAAAAACAAAGGGACTGGCTAATCACTAGCCCTGTTATCATTTAGTATCATTGATACCCATACCGCGTATAAAAGATATTGGCACATTTCGAATTGATAAGCGAATTAATTTGGACGGGAGTTCGACTCTCTTGTTTTTCTTCTACTTAGGGAATATAATCACATTCGACCATACCACTCTGAAGTGCCAACCTTCAGTTCCTAAGGCATTTGTTTAAATAACGAGGTGATAGGTGGTATCACTGAGGCCAGATCAATGGCTAAGAAGAAAAAAATAACCTGAAATAGCGTACGTAATTCATGAATTTGATTAATAAATATTGACTAAGGTATTTAGTTAATAACTATATTCAGGTAGTAATCAAGTCCTTTGTGCCATTTTTTAGAGGAAAAGGTAATTCTCAGCATGATATCGAGTAAGAAAAATATTCTCTCACGTGATTGGGTATTAGTTGCTGTTTCTGTTCTGGTAATGCTCGGTTTCTACGGGTCCTCAGGTTCATTTGGAGTTTTTCTCAAGCCAATCTCAGCCGCGCTTGACGCTTCGCGAGGCAGCATTTCCGGCGCCATGTCAATTTTAATGCTGTTGAGTGGCTTAGTCGGCATTGTGACTGGCCGGTTGACAGACCTGTATGGAGCTAGGGTTGTGATTGCCGGCGGCGCCTTGCTGGGTTTCTTCGGCTACGCACTTGCTTACCAGATAAGCACTCTCTGGGAACTGTACCTTTATTTCGGGATCATCGTGGGAATATCCATGGGTGCCTGCTTTGTCCCTGTGATCGCCACCATCTCTAAGTGGTTTGGTGATACGAGAGTATTAGCGGTAGGCATTACTGTCAGTGGTATCGGCATCGGGCAGATGACCATACCGCTGCTAGCTGCATATTTTATCGATGGACATGGTTGGCATCCTGCCTTCATCCTCATGGGCAGCATAGTTTTAATTACCTCTCTACCGGCGATGATATGGCTGAAGAGCAAGTTACCTGGAAGGAGCAGCACCCTAGCAGGCAACGAACCCACCGCAATGGCACCAAAGGTATGGACAACCGCTAAGGCATTAAGGACGTTGCAGTTCTGGATGTTTATTGTTATCGGCTTCGTTACCGCGACAGGTTTCTATTTCGTACTGGTTCACTTGGTACCCTATGCCACGGATATGGGAATACCCGCCACTTCATCAGCATTAATTTTGACTGTTATTAGCGGTGGTACGCTGGCGGCGCAAATATTCATCTGGTTTTTGGTCAGGAATATCGGCAGCCGATTTACCATTATCATTATGCTTGGTTTGCAGGCACTCGCCATGTTCTTGTTGATGGAAATTAACAGCTTTCATCTGCTATTAGTCCTGGGGATTGTCTTCGGCTTCGGATTCGGCGGTAGCAATACGATGCGTCTTTCAATGATACCGGAGGTATTTGGAACGAAGTCTGGGGGCGAGATTCTGGGGCTAATTTCGATGGCCTGGGCAGTCGGCGGTGTAGTCGGCCCAATTTTAGCCGGTTATATTTTCGACCTGAGCCAGAGCTACAGTGCAGCCTTCTTAACCACCGGGCTACTACTGACTATAGGCGCTGCTTCCGGCTTCTTCCTGAAAGTAAAGGAACAGTGACTACCGTTCTATTTGATTTTATCTGTATTTAACGAAAACGAACCGCATCCAATTGAGATGGTAAACCTGTATCAATCAAGGCGATCTTTTTACCCTCTATTAAATATGTAGATTGATAATGTGGAAAGCCAAACATGTTGGTATCAATTACATATACGTTGTCTACCTGCGTTTTTCGGACTAAACCGGCCACCTTTTCGGAGCAAACCGGCCGGTCTTT
>CAZPQB010000082.1:0-10775 GCA_964588605.1 uncultured Dehalococcoidaceae bacterium
TACGTACTCCGTTTCGATCGCCAAGATAGAAGTTGTCGCCCATGCCGATTTCATCTCCATAGTAAATAACCGGCGTACCTGGTAGAGAGAAGAGTAAGGCATTCATCAGTTCAATCTTCTTACGGTCATTATTCAAGAGCGGAGCTAGTCGGCGCCGTATGCCGAGATTAATCCTGGCCGATGGGTCACTGGCATATACCCGGTACATATAGTCACGCTCTTCATCGGTGACCATCTCCAGCGTAAGCTCATCGTGATTTCTCAGGAATATTGACCACTGGCAGGTCTCCGGGATTGGCGGCGTCTGGTGCAGTATGTCTATGATAGGGAAGCGATCCTCCATGCGTATTGCCATAAACAATCGCGGCATGAGTGGAAAATGGAAGCACATGTGGAACTCGTCACCGTTGCCAAAATAAGGTACAGCATCTTCAGGCCACTGATTTGCTTCAGCCAGGAGCATGCGGTTTTTGAATTTTTTATCAATGCGGCCGCGCAGTTCCTTCAAGAAAGCGTGTGTCTCTGGGAGATTCTCGCAGTTGGTACCCTCTCTTTCATAGAGGTAAGGAACGGCATCACATCGCAGACCATCAACACCGAGTCTGAGCCAGAAATCCATCACCTTGAATACAGCCTGCCGGACGGCAGGGTTATCATAGTTGAGGTCAGGCTGGTGAGAGTAGAAGCGATGCCAGAAGTAAGCTTTGGCCAGATGGTCCCATGTCCAGTTGGAATATTCAGTATCGTTAAAGATAATGCGGGCATCTTTGAACTTCTCTACCGTATCACTCCACACGTAAAAGTCGCGGTAGCGGCTTCCCGGTGGCGATTTCCTTGCCCTCTGGAACCAGGGATGCTGGTCGGAGGTGTGATTTACTACCAACTCCGTGATGACTCGTATACTGCGACGATGGGCTTCATCAACAAAGGTCTTGAAATCCTGCATATCGCCGTAGACTGGCTGTATGTTGTTGAAGTCTGAAATATCATAGCCATCGTCTTTCAGGGGCGAAGGGTAGAAGGGGAGCATCCAGATTGCCGTGACTCCAAGGTCCATAAGATAGTCCAGCTTGTCAATAAGACCCCGAAAGTCCCCCACGCCATCCTCGTCGCTGTCGGCGAATGCCCGTACATGAAGCTCGTAAATTATGGCATCCTTGTACCATAAAGGGTCATCGCCGGCTTGCCATGATTCTATACTTCGTCTTGCCATATCTTACTCACCCAGTAATGTATGTATATATTCCAGTAGATCCTTTATGCCAAGAGGCTTTACCATCAGGCCGCTGGCACCATGTTTCATGCTGTCACGCTGAATAAGGGGACTGCGCTGCGGAGAAATCACAATAAATGGTATCTTTGCCTTGCGTAATGTCTCGCAGCGCTCCCAGATACGCTGGTCAAAACCCGAAAGGTCTATAAGTGCGACGGCGAATTCCTCTTTCTCCTGGATTGAGCTATCCAGTTCTTCCAGGCTGGCAGCACTCAATGTCTCATAGCCTTCTTTGACAAGCTGCTGGGACAGTAATTCCAGGTTAGCCCGGTTACTGCCTACAGAGAGAATTGTTGTTTTCATACCTTTGCTCCAATCAATCCCCGGAGATTTTACCCAGTGTAATACCGCCACTAAGAATCCCGCGTAGCCCGGTAAGAGGCTCACCCACTTTGAGACCATAACTAGTTATTTCGAACTCCCTCAGCGTTTTCTCAAAGCTGCTGGTACGTTTCTTCAGAACGCCGATAGCACGGCGCATCTCACCAGCTATTTCCAGATAGCGGAGGAAAACAATATTATCTGCCAGATGGCTGGCACCAATCTCGGTAGCCTTGAGTGCGCCAGTGATTGTATCTGTTTCGCTGACTAGAATGGTGGTGACACCCATGTTTTTAAGATACCGGGTCACGGCGCGAAGATGGCTGAGCAGGTCTCCACTGCCAAGAGAAAGCCCGTAACCAGAGGTGCTGTCAATCATAACAATACGAGCGTTCTCTTCTTCGACTTCCTGCCGCACCATGGTTGAGAACTCGTCTGGAGTGTAGTGCAGGGGCTCGACCTGCACGATCGACAGCATTTTGCGTTCTATCATGTCACGCACAGGTATGTTTATGCCCATACACCTCTTCAGCATGGTTTGCCTGCCTTCTTCAAAGGTGTAGACAACAGAGCGCTCCCCTCTGCCGGCGGCTTCCTTCATAAACTGGAGGCCCAGTGTAGTCTTACCTACTCCGGTAGGGCCACTGATGATGGTAACAGTTCCCCGTTCCAAACCACCATGGAGAAGCTCATCCAGTTCCGGCACGCCGGAGGCGAGGGGCTCGGCTATATATTCCCTGGTATATGCCTCGGGCACCAGACGCGGGAAGACCTCCATTCCACTATTACCCAAACGCATGGACTGAGCGCCGCTGCGGAAATCAGACCCCCGGAACTTATTCACACAGATTGTCCGTCCGTCAGGACCGGATTCCAGACTGATAACCCCATCGCAGAGAAACTGAAGGTCATCATCGGGGGCTTCGGCACCTCCCTCAGAGCTAAGAACAACCGTAGCTCCCTGTTCTGTGAGATAGCGGGCCAGAGCAAGCATCTGCTTGCGAAACTGAAACGCATCTGTTGAAAGATAGCGGAATTGGGTCGCTGAATCTACGAAGACCCTGGCTGGCTTTAATCTTTCCACTTCTTCTTTTATCTTTTGTGTGACCGGCCCTCGCTCTACCTCAGCCGGAGAGAAGATATCATAGCTCCCTGCCTCGGTGAAGAATTCGGGCGTCGGTGCAAGATCGAGAAAGCTGACTCCTTTAAGCTCAAAACCAATCCGCTGCGCATTTTTACGAACCTGTGATTCTGGTTCACCCAGGGTAATGAATAGTACCTTCTCGCCATTGCTGGCCCCAGCGGCCAGAAAGTGAAGTCCCAAAGTGCTCTTCCCACTGCCGGGGCCTCCTCTTGCCAGATATACCCGCTGGGGCAGAAAACCCTGATTCATAATTTCATCCAGTCCGGTAATTCCTGTAGAAACACGGGCATCAGTTTTCTTTGATTCCTTTTGCTTGCGAGGCATAGTACACCCCCTATTTATTTTATTATGCTTTACCTCTGTCCTTCCTTTAGTCGATCATGCTCAAACAAAGTCAATTCTAGTATGTAAAATATTATATTTCAACTTATCTTCTCCACTTTTAGCAGGTTAGTCGTGCCAGTCATTCCGATGGGGACACCTCCGGTAATCACTATCAAATCACCGGGCTTGGCTAGCCCTGCCTCCTTAGTTAGCTTGGCTCCACTGCTAAAGAGTTCGTCTACCGTCGATGCTGGATCTATTTGGAAAGGGTACACGCCCCAATGTAGTAGCAGCCTGCCAGATACCAAGTCACTGGGTGTTATCGCCAGTATAGGCACCTGCGGGCGGTATTTTGAAACTCGCCTCGCTGTGCTTCCTGATTGAGTAAAGGCCACAATGGCTACTGCTCCCAGTGTGTCTGCCGTATAGCAGGCACTATAGCTTATTAACTCATCCGTCTCGCGTTCAATCCACGTACTCCTTTCGGTAATCAGGTGCGAATAGGGCAGCCTCTTCTCGGTTTCATGGGCGATTCTAGCCATAGTCCTCACTGCCTGTACAGGGTATTTGCCCACGGATGTCTCTGCCGAGAGCATAGTGGCATCGGTACCATCGAAAATAGCGTTGGCCACATCGGTAACTTCAGCTCGCGTCGGACGGGCAGCATTGACCATTGACTCCAGCATTTGGGTAGCAGTAATGACTGGCTTGCCAACCCGGTTACACTTCTGGATTATTTCCTTCTGTATAAATGGCACTCTCTCCAGAGGAATATCCACGCCCAGGTCCCCACGTGCCACCATGATGCCGTCACTGGCTGACAGAATATCGTCAAAATCCTTCACTGCCTGTCCCCGCTCAATTTTCGAAATAACCGGAATATCTGCGCTATGCTCGCGCAACACATCCCTTACCGCAAATATGTCTTCGGCGCTGCTGATAAAGGAAATAGCCACGTAATCTGGCTTTTGTTGAACAGCGAAGGCAATATGCTCACGCAAGGCATCAGTAATGAAGGAGCCTGAAGTACGCATGCCAGGAACGACGAGCCCGCGCCTCTCAGTGAGCACGCCACCCACTGTTACTCTACATTTCACTTCGTTGCCATTCTTCCCAAGCACTCTCAACTGCATGGCCCCATCATCCAGCAAGACGGTGTCGCCTATTTTCACGTCCTGCGGCAGATTAGGCAGGTTGACTGGCACCGCAGCCGCATCTCCCTCAATGTCTC
This sequence comes from uncultured Dehalococcoidaceae bacterium, assembly GCA_964588605.1. GTDB lineage: Bacteria > Chloroflexota > Dehalococcoidia > Dehalococcoidales > RBG-16-60-22 > CAZLEY01. Next base: position 4,294 of record CAZPQB010000082.1, read on the forward strand.
TGGTGGTTAGCGTCAGTTGAGCACCCTTTTTTAGAATAGCCTGGCCGCCTTTGAGTCTGCCAGTACGATATTTTGGCCCCGGCAGGTCCACAAGAATCGCCACCTGCATACGCAGTCGCTGGCTTATCCTTCTCACGGTACGAATATACTGAGCATGGACATCGTGTGTCCCATGCGACAGATTGAGCCTGGCAATATTCATACCGCTCCTGATAAGACGCTCAATGACTGAGGCTGTACCAGTCGCCGGGCCTATGGTACATACTATCTTGGTTCGTCTCTTGAAGTAACCAGTCTGCTTCATAACAAAAATCTGCCTCGCTGATTGACCAATAGGTTAGTATTGCTCATACCAGCCCTCGTTTGCCGCCTCAAAATCTCCCTTGTCGCTCCCCATCTTGGTATACCAGGGCTTTCCGTACTTGTTGACCATCTCGGCCAGCTTCTTGAGCCTGGGAGCAGCGGTGCTCTTGAAAAATCTCATCCTCTCTTCTCTGGAGCGAATCTGGACCCCCTCCTGCCATAGCGCTCGTCCGGCAAGGAAGCCAGATGCCCCGGCCTTACAGGCTATTTCTACCTGTTTACTAAAGGTCTTGAAGTCAGCACCGGCACTGAGCAGCACCCAGGGCAACCGCGATGCCCGGTCCAGCTCCTGGCATAGCTGCAGCAGCTTCTTCTCGTCCTGCTCAAATTCCATATCAGCCGGGAATTCCGCCTTCAATACGTCAATGGGTAGCGAGGTAATCTGGCGCGCAGTCTCAATTACCAGCTCAGGCTTCATATCGGCAAACTTCGATGCAGACACTCCGACTTCCTCAACAGGATAGCTTATCGGCTCGACCAGGAGGGGAATGTCCTCCTTGATACACTGGTCAGCGACTCTGGCAAGCAGATCAAGCTGCCGTGAAGCAATATCTTTCAAGTCAGGGCGGAAATATACCACAAGCTTAACTGCCGAAGCCCCCATTCTTTTAACTTTTTCTACACTCCAATCAGGTAGAAGCTCGGTAATTCTGGCGGTTTTTTCCCCTGTGTATCCCGTTTTTTCCAAGCTGACTAGGAGACCTATATGCCCCGGTAAAATACCAGCGGCAATAGCCTGTGCTGCCCCGTAGACCGGATCAAGCAGAACGGCGCTGGCGTAAGGCGCTACCGCTTGGCAGAGGTCGAGCTTGAAATCAACCATGTCCTGATAGGTCACCGCATCAGGGTTTTTCTCATTCATGGCCTTTTGCAGCGCACCCCGGTGGTCAATAGCGCAAATGGTCAGGAAACCATTATCGTCAGCAACCTGTTGCAATCCTCTAAGCTTACCGATAGATAGATTCATATTGTCGTCTCCTTAGCACTCAATACAACCATTTCTTTTGCCACTTCAATCAGATAGAATATTCAGCAAAGTGGTAAGACCTGCCTGTAATGGTTTTTTCTTTTCCCAGGTATCCTTAAGGGGAGTATAGGCTATCTCTCTATTTATTTCGCCTACCATATATCCGCCCTTGCCTTCTAGCAACGCTTGCACTGCAGCAACTCCGAGCCTGCTGGCAAGAACCCGGTCGCGGGCTGTCGGTGCACCGCCGCGCTGAATGTGCCCTAAAATACAGACCCTTGAGTCTAAACCTGTCCTGTCTTTAACCTCCCGGCCTATTTGGAAACTCACCCCGGGCTGGTCAGCCTCGGCTATCACCACGATAGAACTGCGTTTTCCTCTTTTAAAATTCTCTTCTAGGCGCCCGCAGAGTTCTTCAACACTTAACGGGACTTCGGGAATGAAGAATTCTTCAGCACCGCCAGCTATCCCGCTTTCCAAGGCGATAAATCCAGTGTTGCGACCCATAACCTCCACAAAGAAGAGACGGTCATGTGCTGTAGCGGTATCACGAATCCGGTCAATAGCTTCGAGTGCCGTGTTTATAGCAGTATCAAAGCCTATGGTATAATCAGTACCATAACAATCGTTATCTATAGTCCCGGGTATGCCCACGACGCTGACACCGCATTCTTGAGACAATAGTGTACCACCACGAAAGGTACCATCACCCCCGATGAGAATCAGCCCTTCGATACCTTCGTCCTGAAGAGTTTTGATGGCTTTTGTCCGGCCCTCCTTCGTCCTGAACTCTTCAGAGCGTGCCGTGCCCAGTATAGTGCCTCCCTGGTGAATGATATTGGCAACGGCTCTCCTATCAAGAGGCCCGATATCAGTGCGAATCAGCCCGGCGTAGCCCCACCTTATGCCAAAAATATCAAGGTTATTGGCTAAGGCGGCACGTACTGCGGCCCTGATACATGCATTCATACCAGGTGCGTCACCGCCGCTGGTCAGGATACCTATCTTTTTCATGATAACCTCCTACCTATGAACAGGGAGTTGCTTTCTTTCTTTTATTTATTCTGTAATACGGCTACTCCCGGTAATACCTTGCCCTCTAGAAACTCCAGTGAGGCACCGCCGCCAGTGGAGACATGAGACATTTTATCCTCAAGTCCCATTTCTATTACTGCCTCGGTTGTAGAACCGCCGCCAATAACCGTGGTTGCCTCTAAATCAGCCAGTACCTTTATCAAGCTGCGGGTTCCGTTGGCAAACTCAGGTATCTCAAATACGCCTACCGGACCGTTCCAGACTACAGTTTTACACTTATTGAGCTCCGTAGAGAATTCCCGAATGGTATCAGGTCCGATATCGCCGATAGTCCAGCCATCCGGTATTTTTGAAACCGGCACGGTTTTAATGCTGGTGCCAGCTTCCAACTTCTCTGCCACCACTGCATCCTGAGGTAGCAGAAGCTTGGTTCCCTTGGACTTCGCCTTTTCGCTGAGCTGGCGGACATAGTCGAGTCTATCGTTCTCCACTATTGAGGTGCCCACCTCGTAACCCTTGCTCTTTAGAAAAGTTGCCGCCATACCGCCACCAATAAGTAGAACATCGACTTTGTTAACAATATTTTCCAGGACGGCTAGTTTGCCGCTTACTTTGGCGCCGCCAATCATGGCGGCAAAGGGCCGTTTTGGGCTTCCCAGCGCTCCACTTAAAGCTTCAATTTCCTTTTCCATCAGGAAACCAGCTACGGCTGGTAGATACTTAGCTACTCCTACCACAGATGCGTGGGCACGATGGCTAGCACCAAAGGCATCATTTACAAAGACATCGGCAAGCTGAGAAAGAGCTTTGGCAAAACTCGGGTCGTTCGCCTCCTCTTCCGGGTGAAAACGGATGTTTTCAAGAAGCACAATATCGCCATTCTTTAATCCGTCAATCGCGTCTTCAACTTCTGGTCCGATAGACTGTTTCAGCGCCTCTATAGGCTTACCGAGAAGCTCCGATAGTCTTCTTGCTATCGGTGTTAGTCTCAGGCTCTCGACTACTTTGCCGTCGGGCCTGCCCAAGTGTGAGCAGATAATTACCCTGGCATTATGGTTTATCAGGTACTTAATTGTGGGAAGACAGGCTTTGATCCGGCTGTCATCGCTTATCATACCTGTTTTATCCATAGGCACGTTGAAATCAACACGCAGGAAAACTCGTTTACCAGCTACATCTATGTCTTCTACCGTCTTTTTTCGCATTTCTGCCTCCTTATGCGAACGCTAGAGCCCCTTACTCACCATCAAGGAGATAAGGTCAATCACGCGGTTGCTGTAGCCCCACTCGTTGTCATACCACGACAGCACCTTGACCATGCTGCCATCAATCACCATGGTATTTTCGGCATCGACAATGGAGCTAGCGGGGTTACCCTTGAAATCTATACTGACCAACGGCTCATCACAGTATTCCAGAATGCCCTTAAGCGGTCCGGAAGCCGCCTTCTTAAAAGCCTCGTTGACCTCTCTGTCAGTAACTTCCTTATTTAAGTCTGCCGTAAAATCACATATGGATACTGTAGGCGTTGGTACCCTCAGGGCGATGCCATGGAGCTTCCCAGTGAGTTCGGGTATTACCAGAGTCACAGCGCGGGCTGCTCCGGTACTGGTGGGTATGATGCTGAGTGCGGCTGACCGGGCCCGGCGAAGGTCTTTGTGAAACTGGTCCAGCAATCGCTGGTCATTGGTATAGGAATGGGCAGTTGTGAGCAGACCGCGAGCAACGCCAAAGCTGTCATGAAGAATCTTGACTACTGGCGCAATACAGTTGGTGGTACAGGAAGCATTGGAAATGATATGGTGCTTGGCAGGGTCATACTTGCCGTCATTTACACCCATGACTATGGTTATGTCCTCACCCTTGGCCGGTGCAGATATGATGACCTTCTTAGCACCGCCCTGTCGATGAGCCGACGCTTTGGAAGCGTCGGTGAAAAGGCCGGTAGACTCGACCACTACCTCCACTCCGTAGTCCTTCCAGGGAATCTTTGCCGGGTCACGCTCGGCAATGACCTTGACGCTTTTACCGTCAACTACGATAGCGTCTGAAGAGGCTTCTACCTTACCTAGATAGATGCCATAGCTACTGTCGTACTTGAAAAGGTGGGCATTCGTTTTAGTATCAGTCAGGTCATTAACGACGGCTACATCAATGTCAGCTTTCTTCTCCATTATCGCTCTCATTACCAGTCTACCAATACGTCCAAAGCCATTAATTCCGATCTTGGTTGTCATTGCGTACCTCCTTCATTTATTTTCTCCAGCGCAAAAGCAGCAGCACCTAGTACCCCGGAATTACGCCCCAGCTCAGCACGAGCGAAGCGTACTGCCTGATAAGCCTGTTTGAACGCCCTTTGCTTAGCCTCTTTAAAAGCAGGCTTAAGCAGCATGTCTCCGATATTAGATAAGCCTCCTCCAATAACGATTACTTCCGGATTGAAAATATTGATTAAATTCGCCAGACCGACACCTAAATAATAAGCTATTCGGGCAATCAGCTCATTTGCTAATCTATCACCTGCCTGTGCCGCCTCATGAATGGCCTCGGCGTTTATCTTTTCCAGGTCTCCATCTGCATGTTTTAGGATAGATGTCGCCGCTCCCTCTTTAATCCTGTGTCTCGCTTCCCTGGCCAGCGCAGTACCTGAGGCCAATGTCTCCCAGCACCCCTTATTGCCGCAGTTACACTGCGGCCCCTCATCGTCAATGACCATGTGCCCCAGTTCTCCTGCCGTACCAATGGAACCAGTGTATATCTTACCATTGATGATTATGCCGCCTCCTATGCCAGTACTGACAGTAATATAGATAAAATTATGGGTGCCTCTACCAGCCCCGAAATACAATTCTCCTATGGCAGCTGCGTTAGCGTCATTGATGAGGAAAGCCTTTTTGCCTAGCTCTTTCTCGATAATATCACGTAAAGGGACGTCTTTCCATCCTGGGAGATTGGGTGATGTAAACAGAACGCCTGTTTCCGGGTTTGATAGACCGGGGGCCCCTATTCCTACAGCAGCAAGGTCAGGAGTGGATATATGGGCTTGGGCAAGGGCGCGACCTACGGATTCTAGAATAGACTTAATAACAGCTTCCTGCCCCTCCTTTGCTGGCGTGATGCTGTGGTCACGTGACAGCATCTTGCCCTGTGTGTTAGTCACTGCGGTTAATATTTTCGTGCCGCCGAGGTCAATGCCAAGAACTAAAGTATCACGATTTTCACCCATATTATTTCTCCTATAAGGGAGATTGGCTCAGTACCAAGGTCTAAATGAACTCGTCGAGCAGCCCTTCGAATTGTGATGGGTCGATTTTCTGTTTCACAAGTGGCATCTCCTTTAGAGCCGGGAGATGTTCTTCGTAGACCGGCCTTTCCTTCCTATAAATAAGTCCGATAGGAATATGGTCCCCCCACTCCTGAACTTTGGCAAAGGCAGTCATCTTGTCGCTGGGGTCATACCCTTCGTCTTCCAGCTTATAAACCCGTTCGCGGTACCACTGATATGTATTTTTATGATTAAAGGATACACACGGCTGGAGAATATCTATCAGGGCAAACCCTCGGTGCTCTATCCCCATTTTCAGCAGCACGGACAATTGCTCAATGTCGCTAGCAAAGCCCCTTGCCAAGAAGCTAACATCAGAAGCGAGTGCTAAAGCAAGTGGGTTAGCTGGCTGACCGGCTCCCAGCGGCGTCGTCTTGGTAACAAATCCCAAGTCGCTGGTAGGTGATGCCTGTCCCTTGGTCAAACCGTATACCTGGTTGTTGTGCACCATGTATGTTATGTTTACGTTGCGGCGCATCGTAGCCAGCAGGTGACCAACGCCCTCGCCATAGGCGCCACCATCGCCATCAATGCCAATCACGACGAGATCATGATTGGCAATTTTAGCACCCGTAGCTGCTGGAAGTGTTCTCCCGTGGAGTCCGTTAAACACATTACCACGCATGTAATGAGGTAGCTTTGGTGCCTGACCGATACCTGACACAAGCAGTACCTGGTGAGGTTCTATCTTAATTTCAACCAGAGCCTTTCTCAAGGCCTGAAGTATGGCAAAGTTTCCGCAGCCCGGGCACCAGGCAATGGGTATTGACTCCGCATAATCTTTAACTGTAA
>CAZPQB010000083.1:0-2516 GCA_964588605.1 uncultured Dehalococcoidaceae bacterium
TGCCTGCCCGCTTTCAAGGACCGTCCTGAGATCGATCAGTGAATGGCCAAACGTTTTCTTCAGACTCCTCTCGAAGAGTAACTTATCAGCAATCTTACCAAAAGCAGAGCCTGGTAGAATATAGTCGACAATGAAGGCGATTCTCGTACCGCTCTCCTCCGGCTCGAAGGTGATGTTGAATTTGCCGGACTTGGCACCGAGAGTAGTAAATTCATAGACATACCGGCGCGGCCTCTCATACTCCGTCACCGTTCTGACCTGTTCCACAGTGCGGCCGGCAATCTTGAGCACTTCGGTCCAGCTTGTGCCAACGCCAACCGGGCCTTCCGTGATATTCTTGACCTCAAGAACGCTCTCAAGCCATTCTGGTCGGATAGCCGGATTAGCCACATAGTCAAAAGCAGTTTCCACCGGCACCTTAGCCGACATCTTGCTTTCAATGTGACCCATCTTTTCCGCTCCTTTACGCTTACTTTGCCCCGTACGGTATCAGCCTCTTAATCCTGGTGCGGTCACTGGGGTGCAGTTCTATCATCTCGTCAAACTGGCGCCGTACCCGCTTGGCTTTACGGCGGCGCAGGTGGCTCTTTGGCCCTTTGACTCTCATAATCTTACCGCTTCCAGTGACATGAAAGCGGCTCTGGGCGCCTTTATGGGTTTTAAGTTTCGGCATGTTGAGCTTCCTTTGTTTCTTCCTTACCTTCTTCCGTTTTTCCCTCTGCCTCTTCTTTGGCTTTGGCCTTGGAACTGCCCGGCGCCAGAATTATGTTCATCCGCCTCCCCTCCATGATTGGCTGCCTCTCCAGCGAGGAAATGTCATTCAGCGATTCCACCATACGCTGTAAGACTTTCCAGCCGAGCTCCGGATGCGTGGCTTCACGCCCCCGGAACATCAACGTGACCTTTACCTTATCTCCTTCGGTCAGCAGTTTCCTGGCTGTCCTGGCTTTGGCCTCAAAGTCATGAATACCGATTTTCGGGCGTAGCCGAACCTCCCTGAGCAATGAGACCTTCTGGCTCTTCCTCGCCTGCTGCTCTTTCTTCGCCTGCTCGTATTTATACTTTCCGTAATCAAGCAGGCGGCAGACAGGAGGTACCGATGTCGGTGCTACCTCAACCAGGTCCAGGTTTTGCTTTCTCGCCGTCTCCCGTGCCTGAACCAGGGGCATTATTCCAAGTTGCTCCCCCTTCTCCCCCACCAGGCGAACCTCTTTAGCTATGATTCGCTCGTTGACACGAAGTTGTTTAACTATGTCCTTTCTTACCTCCTCCTCACACAGGTATCCTACGAACAAAAACTATACCATATTCCGTCGTAAGAATCAACTCCCAAGATTGGAATTATCTGGCAGGTCTTTTCTTGCTTGCCTGTTTACTCCCTGCCGCCCTTCCCCCATGATTTTCTTTCCCGCCCGGCATCATCTCCTCACATCACGTAATTTTAACTCTAGTACTCTATTGGAACTTCCCAAAAGGCGAGGGGGGCAATTTATGTTATAAGCCTGCGACGTGACGAGGGAGGGTGGGTGTGAAATATATTTTCTGGTTGTCATTACACTTTATTGGCAATATCCGCACTTATGGCTTCCAGAAAACTGGCGAAGGACTGGGTGGGCAATTGTTCGCCGCTGCGGAGTCTAACGGAAACCGTGTTATCAGCTACCTCTTTATCACCGACGACAAGCATGTAAGGTATCTTCTCCAGCTGCGCCTGCCTGATTTTCAGGTTCATGCGTTCGGAGCGGTCATCGACCTCCGCGCGGACTCCCCGACTTTTAAGTTCGCTCTCGAGTTTACGGGCATAGTCAAGGTGGCGGTCAGCCACTGGAATCAGCTTTACCTGCACCGGGGCCAGCCATACCGGGAAGGCACCGGCATAATGCTCTATGAGGAGTCCGAAGAACCGCTCCCAGGCGCCGAGCAGGGCACGGTGTATCATGTAGGGCCGGTGCTCCTGGCCGTCCGCCCCGACATAGGTTAAATCGAACCGCTCTGGCTCGTTGAAGTCGAACTGTATGGTGGTGGCCTGCCACTGACGTCCCAGCGCATCCTCTATCTTGATATCTATTTTCGGTCCGTAAAAGGCGCCGCCGCCTTCGTCTACTTCATAGTCGAGTCTGTTTTCATCAATGACGCGGCGCAGGGCGTCCTCGGCAGCTTTCCAGAGCTTTTCATCGCCTATGGCGTCAAGCGGACGGGTGGAAAGGAAGACCTTATACTTCGCGAACCCGAAGGTTCTCAGCATGTGCAGGGAGAATCGCAGCACCTCGTCAATCTCGCCGTTCATCTGTTCCGGTGTGCAGATAATGTGGGCGTCATCCTGAGTAAAACCGCGCACCCTCATCAGACCAAGTAGCACGCCGCTCCGCTCGTAGCGGTAGACAGTACCCAGCTCCGCCCAGCGTAACGGCAACTCACGGTAAGAGCGCAGGCGGGACTTATAAGCAAGCATGTGGAAGGGGCAGTTCATCGGCTTGAGATAGTATTCCTGCTCGTCGATGGTTATCGGTGAGTAC
>CAZPQB010000083.1:2526-10666 GCA_964588605.1 uncultured Dehalococcoidaceae bacterium
GTTTTCCTGGTAGAAGTCCAGGTGCCCGCTGATTTCCCACAGCTTGCTCAGGCCGATATGCGGGGTGTACAGGATATCATAGCCGTTGGCGAAGTGCTCCTGTCGCCAGAAGTCCTCTACCACGGTGCGGATTCGTCCGCCCTTGGGTGTGTAGATAACCAGTCCGCCACCGATTTCTTCAGGCATCAGAAAGAGGTCCAGTTCTTTCCCCAGCTTACGGTGGTCACGTTTCTTGGCCTCTTCTATAGTGGCCAGGTGCCCATCGAGCTCTTTCTGGTTGTTGAAGGCGGTGCCGTAGATTCTCTGCAGCATAGGGAAGCGTTCGTTGCCTCGCCAGTAAGCACCGGCGATGTTGGTCAGCTTGAAGGCCTTTATCTCCCCGGTGGATTTGACATGGGGCCCGCGGCATAAATCAACGAAATTACCCTGCTCGTAGATGCCCACCTTCTCATCCGGAATCTCCTCAATCAGTTCCAGCTTGTAGGGCTGGGAGGCGAACAGTTTTTTCGCTTCTGCCTTGGTAATCTCCCGGTGGTTGAAGGGCAAATCAGCTTTGATAATTTCGGTCATCTTCTCCTCGATGACGGGCAGGTCATCGGGTGTGAGCGGACGCGGCAAATCGAAGTCGTAATAAAAGCCGTCTTCTATAGCCGGGCCGATGCCGAATTTGGCGTCCGGGAAGATGGACAGTACCGCCTCGGCCATGACGTGAGAGGCCGAGTGGCGCATTATCTCCAGATTGTCTTCGGTGTTCACGATTTTTATTATATCAACGATTAGATACGAGCGCAATCAGGCTTCACGTTGTTATCTTTTCCCACCCAGCCCGCCCTCGTGTCATCGGCGGCTTATTCCGTAGTCTCTAGCCGCCTCTCCCCCGCGGGCCGAAATCGGTCGGGACGATTAAGGATTCTCGCTCTCCGCAGCTGTCTCCTGTGTTATTTTTGCATCCCACTCAATGAACTCTTCCCTGCCCAGCTTATATCCCGGGGGCACCCATTCCATTTCATTCAGGTTCTGCGTTATGGTGGGTATCCATTGGTACGGGATGGATATCAGTATCAGTCCGTCCGGGAATACCTGCCTCCCTTTCATGCCGTAGGACAGGCCGGTCGGGGTATAGTTCACCTTGCCGGTTAGATAGGGGTAGACGAAGAGTGAAGCGCATACGCCTACTATCGTCGCGCGGCTCTCATACATCTCGCCGCTGGAATAGGTCATTGCCCTCAGCAGGATTTCAGCCTGGCTGGTATCGGCCACGATAAAAAGCAGGTCCGGCTCGTACTTGAGCTTATCTATCGGTGAGAAAACGACGTAGTTCACTGACCCTGCATCCATAAGGGGAACGAATGTCCGGAGCCGAAGGTTGGTACGCCCGTCCCGAAAGAGTTTGAATTTAACCCCCAGCAGTCCGCCGTCGGAGTGGTGTGGCCTATCGCCCATCATACCGAGAAATATCTTTCCGATGCAGTTTTCTTCCTCTTTGGTGAAATAGAAAGGCGTCCCTCTCTCCTGCGCCTCTTTGACCATTTCGCACAGGCCCAGCTGTTTATCCAGCTTCTCGATTCCTTCCGGCTTGTGAAAGAAATAGTTGACACCTACAGGCGGTCTCTCGAATTTAAACTTACTGTAAACGGACAGGTCTGTTTGGAGCGGCCTCATATTAGTCTCCTTTCAACCGGGCATTACGCTCGAATGTCTATAATAACATACTATATGAAAGAAGACTTCGTTAGCAACCACCCGGATTATATATTACCAGGAGGACAAAGAGGGATTTTGTAAGACTCCTAAGAGGGGAGAGTGTGTAGCGAGAGGGGGCGCCAGCCCCCTCTTAAAATATTTCCCCCTCTCCAAACAAGAATAGCAGAGGTTTTTTCCGATGCAGCCGTTTGGAGAGGGGGACTAAGGGGGTGAGGTTGGAATGTTCGCCAAATGCAAACGAAACCTAAAATATTGTATTATATCACCATAATCATAGTGTCGTGAGGTCATTATGAGATGGCAGCAATTGCTCGTGGATTTATACCTGAGATTATCGGTAATATCAACGATTGTTTTCAGCATGTCGGCCAGGCGGCCTACGTGCGTGGCCTGATACAGGAGCAGGGGTGGCTGGGCAGGTAACATATGAGTATTTTACAGGCATGTCCCTGAATTGTTAGACTAGTTTATGTCCTATTCCATCTCCATAAAGAAAATCTTTCCCATTTTAGGGTTGTCTATCTTTTCCTCTATGGTCGGTATCGGCATCATTGCGCCGCTGCTACCGATTTATGCCAAGAATCTGGGTGCGACCGGTGTCTGGGTAGGTGTCATCTTTGCCGGTTACGCCATTTCGCGTACGATTATCCTGCCTTTTGCGGGCAAATTGTCGGACCGCCGCGGCCGCAAGCTGATTATATCCGTCGGCCTTTTTGTTTTCGCCCTGGCATCTTTTGCCTATATCCTCGCGAATAGCGTGGTCAGCCTGCTGGTAATACGGTTGTTGCAGGGTGCGGCCGCAGGCCTTGTTCAGCCCATTGCCCAGGCCTATATCGGCGATATCGCTCCGGAAGGTGAAGAAGGGAAATGGATGGGACTCTTTAACGCCACGTTTTTAATGGGCTGGGGCTGTGGTCCGCTTATAGGGGGAATCCTGACCGATTATTTCGGGATGAATTCCGCTTTCTACGTTATGGGCGGTCTTAATGTACTGGCGTTTGTGGGTGTCTCCCTTTTCCTGCCGGAAGTTGCCCGCCGGGAAAAAGAGACGGCTCCGGAGTCTTCTTTTAGGGAAATGGCGTCGAGTAATTTAAGCTGGGGACTCTTTAGCTTTCAGATTGGCGATTCCGCCCATCGGGGTATCGTTCAGACTTTCATTCCGATCTTTGGCGGTCTGAATCTCGGTCTGAGGTCGTCTCTTGTCGGAACAATATTATCGGTACTTGTCCTGGGAGCCGGATTGATTCAGATATTTACCGGTAGACTCGCCGACAGGTTTAACAAAAGGGCAATTGTGGTTATGGGGAGTCTTGGTATATTAATCTCCATGATTCTGGTTCCGCAGGCTGTCGGCTTCTGGTCGTTGATGCTTTTTCTGGCTATCGCTATTGTTGGTGACGCTACCGCTTTACCATCTGCTTCGGCTCTGGTAATCGAAGAGGGCAGGAAATTCGGTATGGGTATGTCTATGGCCATGTTCAATATGGGCCTGGGCGTGGGCATGTCCGTCGGGCCGATTCTGGCCGGACTGGTATCCGATTTGTTAGGTGTTGAATTCTCCTTTTACTTCATGGCGGTTCTCATGCTTATTTGCACCATTGCCTTCAGCCAGTTCACCCGCAGGTATTTTGGGGCCAGAATTTAGCGGCCACGAGTATGATACCCATCTTCTATTTGTGGAATTGACATGGGATGTGCTCTCTAAAGCTTCAAGGCAGGCGCCATCGTGGCCGCTTATCTTCATCCGCCTCACCGTTGAAGGCCCGTTTTGGGGTCAGTCCTCTGGCTATGGCTGCCGCCAGGACTGCCTTGGTAATGTCGCCGGCGATGAACGGCAGGGCTCCTGTTGTCAGGAGACCGGTGAACGTGACCGGTTCGCCTTTCACCATACTGAGCCAGAGTCCGAGTTGAATAAGTCCGGGGACATAAATGAGGATAAAGCTGGCAAAGAGCATGAGTCCGAGCATGACCACGAAGCTCCTTGACCGGATATATTTATCTGTAACATATCCGAGGAAAAGAGCAGCCAGAATAAAGCCGACAATATAACCGCCGGTAGGCCCGGCCATATAGGCGAGCCCGCCGTTCAGGCCCTGGAACCAGGGGACTCCCGCCATGCCGAGTCCGGCATACATGGTCAGGCTGATGCCGCCCCACCACCTCCCCAGGATTACAGCGGCCAGAAGCACGGCAAAGGTCTGCCCCGTTACCGGCACCGGACTCCAGGGAAGGTAGACTCTGGCCTGGGCCAGCAGGCCGATAAGCGCTGCCATGCCGAGCGCCAGGGCCAGCTTCTTAGGTACGCTCAATTCATATCGTCTTCGGAAGATGTCATACCTGGTTTGGTCAATTCTTGCGGCTATTGCCATGTTAACCCCCCATCATTGTTGGTATGTTTCTTATACGGTTTGGTCGGTCACCAGCCATCGGGGACTGGGTATATTTAACTATAACCTAATGTTATTAGTAGAATGGGAGTGGTCTAAAAGATAGCTGATTTACATAAAGTTATTACTATCGACTTGGTTTCTCAGTGCCTATGATAGCAATTTCCATCTTCTGCCCGCATTTGGAGCAGGTTACCATAAATGTAATCGGCTGCTTCATTACCCGTTCGGCAACTACCGTCACGATCGAGTCTACATTATCCAGGCGCCGGTCGAGCATGTCAAGGCGCTGAATGATGCGCTCAATATTGGGTGTTGACTCATCTTCTAACGGTTTTAACTCGTCTTTCTTCGCCAAGGTTTCATTCCTCAGGACAACTGCAGATAAAACAATTATATGTCTCAGGGGACGCTATGTCAAAGTTCTGGGTGTGGCAGGTTCACGCGGTCTTCTGCTTGATTTGGAGGACTAGTGGCGGTAGTTCCGTGGCCTGGCTGCTTTACGGCGCCTACTCGAGTTTGTATGCTATCCAGTACTCGTCTGTCTGTGGGTCGATGAAGTAAACGTAATTGCCAATGATGGTGCTGTTTATGGCGTGCGGTCCCTCTGTAAACTCCTTTGTCTCTGGCCTGGTGTAGTTCTTCAATACCTGGAAGGATATGTAGTTGCCGTCATGCAGGGCGTGTTTCATTAATGACCGTGCGAAATTCTCGCACTCAAATATATCCTTCATATAGGGAATTTCATTCGTCTTGTCGGCTGCCAGCCATTCGGCCAACTCCTCTTCCGATTCAAACTCTCTCAGCTCCAGCGGGACTTCTTTTTCTACTTCTACGTACTCTATAACCGGTACTTCCTCAATAACCTTCTTCTCAACAAGTGTTTCCACCACCTCAACTGTGGGTATTTCTATACAGCGGTCGACATTTTTCGTTACCGTATGGACAATTATCTCAGGTGCGAGGGTGAGCTTGCTGTACACCAGTCCCCAGCAGAAAAAGCCGCCTGCCAGTGCCAGTGCCAGTACGGATAAAAGAATCTTGCTTGGTTTACGTAGTTTGTTCAGTTCAGACAAAGCTAATTATTCCTAGTTGAAATTCTCAGATATGCAGAGAGACGAAGAACATATCCCTTCGCTCTGGCTGATTGAAGGCGTGATTATCTCTTCTCCCTCGTTCATTCTGCTGTAGATTACGCCCCAGCAGAAAAAACCGGCAGCCAGAAACAGGGACCAGAGTAGAAGCAGTATCTTGGTTCGATTGCTGAGACTGTTTAGTTCGGACATATGTTTTTACCGCCTACAATAATGGATTTATCAGGGATTAAGTAATCTTTCTATATATCAGTCTATAATTGAGCGTGTATATAGAACATAAAAAATTCATGAATTCTTTGTTAAAATCAATCCAGCCTCTGGATATTGATTTATAAAAAACGGAGGCGTATAATCCTAAAACAAAGCTTTTTTCTGCTTTGCATAAATCGTTAAGGAGGAGGCCAGATGACTGAGACAGCAATCGGCAAGGTGAGTGACTTCTTTGCCCGTCCGGTAGTAGCTGGAATCGATATGAGCGGGACGTTGAAAGTAGGGGACAAGATACATATTACGGGACACACCACTGATATTGAAATGGTTATTGCCTCGATGCAGATTAACAATGCTAATGTCACCGAGGCCAAGCGCGGCGATTCCGTGGGCATTAAAGTCCCGGACAGGGTGAGAAGGGGAGATACAGTCTACAAAGTCACTGATTAATACAGTATCACCCTTAAATTTATTTGAAGTACCACTTTATTTTTATTATCCAGGCTCTATCCTCCCTTTTTCGTAGGTTTCCTTAACGGGAATCCTGGGATGAATTCTGAGTATCATATTCCGATATATCTGTGGGGTCAGGAGCATTGTTATGACTGAAGGCTTTAGTGAGTATGATAAATTTGATGGGCTCGGTCTGGCGGAGCTTGTGCGCAACAAGCAAGTGAAGCCGGCTGAACTGGTGGAAGAAGCCATAAGCCGTATTGAGAAAATTAATCCGCAGGTCAATGCCGTCATCCACAAGATGTATGACCAGGCCCGAAGCACCGCCGACGGAGACCTGCCTGACGGCCCTTTCAAAGGAGTTCCCTTCCTGTTGAAAGATCTGGTGACATTTTATGCCGGAGTCCCCCTGTCTAACGGCTGCCGGTTCTTTAAGGACTTTATACCTGACCACGATTGCGAACTGGTAAAGCGACACAGGGCAGCCGGCTTTATTTTTTTAGGCAAGACCAATACGCCGGAGTTCGGACTGGCGTTCGTCACTGAGCCGGAACTGTGGGGCCCCGCCAATAATCCCTGGGACCTGACCAGGACTACCGGCGGGTCCAGCGGGGGTTCGGCGGCGGCGGTGGTGGCGCGGATGGTCCCCATAGCCCACGCCAGTGATGGCGGCGGTTCCATACGCGTTCCGTCTTCCTGCTGCGGCGTGTTCGGCCTCAAGCCGACGCGGGCGCGTACTCCGGCCGGGCCTGATTTTGGCGACCTCTGGCGTGGCTTTGCCGGCGACCATGCTATCTCCCGTTCCGTGCGTGATAGCGCCGCTATGCTTGACGCCACGGCCGGCCCCGATACCGGGGCGCCTTATTACGCACCGCCGCCGGCTCGCTCCTTCCTGAGTGAAGTCGGGACTGACCCAGGTAAACTGCGTATTGCCTTCACCTCGGAGCCTCTCCTCGGCAGTATTGTCGATGAAGATTGCGTCAAAGGCCTGGAGGCGACTGTTAAATTATGCGAGGAGCTTGGCCATGAGGTGGTGGAAGCCGTGCCCCCGATAGACCGCCAGGCTGTTGCCAGGGCTTTTATGACGATAGTCTGCAGCGAGACCAGGGCATTCATTAAGGAAGCTGAGGAATACATTAACCGTAAAGCTTCTTGTAAGGACTTTGAACTGCTTACCTGGATTATTGCCCTGGTCGGTGATACATTCAAGGCGCCTGATTTATCCCATGCTATCAACGAAGTTCAGGTTGCCTCGCGGAAGGTAGGCGAATTTTTCGAAAGATATGATGTCCTGCTAACGCCGACGGTAGCTATGCCGCCCCTGAAAACGGGCGAGACTCAGGTAAAAGGAATACAGGCGATGATGATGAAACTATTCGGTCGCCTAAATGCCGGTGGTTTGACTAAAAGGATTGTCGGGATGGATTATATGGCCGAAGAGTCTTTTAGGTTTGCGGCGTATACGCCTCTTTTTAATACCACGGGCCAGCCGGCGATGTCCGTCCCGCTTTACTGGAGCGATGCGGGACTGCCTATCGGCATGCAGTTTGCCGGGCGTTACGGGGATGAAGCCACCCTGTTCCGTCTGGCCGGCCAGCTTGAGCAGGCAAGGCCCTGGGCTGACCGTATCCCGCCTGTCTGTACCGTCTAACCTATTGACTTGACGAGGTTGGCCATCTCTATGGCGCTTACGGCCGCATCGAAGCCCTTGTTGCCGGCTTTCGTTCCGGAGCGCTCGATAGCCTGCTCCAGGGTATCGGTGGTGATGACCCCGTAAATGACGGGCACGCCGGTATCCATATTGACCTTGGCGATGCCCTTGGTTACCTCAGCCGCGATGTAGTCGAAGTGAGGTGTGCCGCCGCGTATTACGGCCCCAAGGCAGATAACGGCATCGTACTTCTTGGTCTGGGCTAATTTCTGGGCAATCAGCGGCATCTCGAAGGATCCAGGCGTCCAGGCGATTTCAATATCTTCTTCGTTAACGCCGTGCCGGAGCAGGGCGTCCTGTGCCCCTTCGAGCAGTTTCTTACTGAAGAACTCATTGAAACGCGAGATAACCACACCGAACTTCAGCCCTTTTCCAAGAAGTATACCTTCATATTGCTTGCTCATTGTTATCTCCTTAAACTATGTTTTATTCGTCAGCCGTATCCGGCACTTTCAGGAGATGCCCCATTTTCTTCTGTTTTGTCCGGAGGTAACGGCGGTTGTACGGGTTGGGTTCGGTGGTAATGGGAAGCTGCTCCACTATCTTCAGCCCGTAGCTTTCCAGGCCGCTTATCTTCT
>CAZPQB010000084.1:0-10629 GCA_964588605.1 uncultured Dehalococcoidaceae bacterium
GGCGCCCTCGCCTATCCGGGTTTCAACTACCTCTATGCTTTCCGAGGGGCTAACAGCCAGACCTTCTGGAGGTACAGTATCTCCGGAAATTCATGGCAAGCCATGACCGACGCACCGTCGAACGTGAACTCGGGTGGCGCACTGACTCCCGGTAAATAAAAGGTTTTAATAATGGTAACCCCCGCAAGCATGCCCACGGCGAGATCGATGCGCTGGACGGCAAAGTTCTCACCTGATGAGTAATACACTTTTCAATAATACGTAACCCAGTTTAGCCAAGCCGGCCCATTTGTGATGTTTCCGTGAGGGTTTGCCCTGCTTCTGAGATAAGGATGTGAGGCGATTTATATATCCTTAACTTAGGTATACCTAGGTATCGTGAGGTATTCATGCTATGCCAGTAACTATAGACGGTCAGACGTATTATAGAACTGCTGAGGTCTACCGAGTGCTTGGTATAACCAGAAATACCCTGTATCGGTGGCTTCAGAAAGACAGTATCGGAGAGGCCAAGCACAGGGACAGCCGGGGTTGGAGGCTTTTCACTCAGGATGAACTGGATAAATTAGACAGGTCAATTAACCGCGTCATAAAAATTGAGCATTCGAGAGATAGGAAAAGAGAAATTGTAAGTCGGAGAAATCCGAAAAAATGAAAGGCGACAGGGAATTCAGTTTTCTTCTGGATAAAATTCGGAGGAACAGGAACATAGATTTAAGCGAGTATCGGCGCCCAGTCCTGGAAAGGAGAATCCAGCACAGGCTCCATCAAGCAAGGTGTGCTAACTATTGGGATTATATTATGTTGCTTAATAGAGACCTCGGGGAATATGACAGGCTGATGGAGACCCTGACCGTAAAAGTAAGCAGATTCTTTCGTGATCCAAAGGTCTTTGAATTACTGGGCAATATAATCGTCCCTGAGATTATATCGCGAAAGCAGACTGAGATAGTCAAGAAGATTCGGGCTTGGTCTTGCGGGTCCGCCTTCGGGCAGGAGGCCTATAGCATGACCATACTCTTTTGTGAGGCGCTAGGTCGAGGGCTGAATGAATTTGATATACAAATCATGGCCACGGACATTGACAAAAATACCCTAGAGGAGGCGCAGTGGGGCTCGTACGACAGGAAAGCCCTGAATAAGATAAGTCCACTTCTGGTGTTCAAGTATTTTACCCGTGTTGACGATAGATATGTGGTAAACGATAAAGTAAGGTCTCTGGTGAAATTCAAGTACCATGACATAGTCTCGGGCAACACGATATCAGGCATGGACCTGGTGCTGTGCCGTAACCTGTTGATATATTTCCAGAAGGAACTTCAGGAAAAAATTCTTCGTAAACTGCATACCGCCCTGAACCCGGGCGGGTTCCTTGTCTTGGGTAATACGGAGTCCATACCACCACAAATGCGGGACTTTTTTGACGTGGTGAGCTTGAGAGAGAGGATATACCGTAAAAACTCGCAGCATACAATTAACAGGGAGGTGCCACATGAAATTTACAGTCGGAAATAAGATAACGCTTGGTTTTATCATCGTTCTCCTGCTTATGGTGGGCGTAAGCTTGATAGCCAGCTTGCGTTTGTCCAGTATGCAAACAAGATTTGACGAGGTTATAAATGTCGTTGCCGAAAGGCGGCTATTAGGAGCCCTGATTGAGCAGGATGTGCTCAGGATTCAACGCTCTGAAAAAAATCTGGTACTTGCGACCACAAGTGAAGATATCCAGACACATGAGGCCAATATAGAGAAATACGAAGAAGCCATGAATCAGAGGCTTGATGCCTTATATTCTATAGCCACCCAGGAAGGCAGAGGTGACATTGATAAAATAAAGAAAGCCTACGGGGATTGGAAGGCAGTGTATCTGCAGGTTAAGGACTTGAGCCGGAAAGGTGAAAGGGACCAGGCGCAGGAGCTCTCCAGAGGACAGGGACGGCCCTTAGCTGACGAAATTGACGTTGCCACAGCTAACATACAGGAGAGGAATAACCAGTTAATGGCTGAAGCACAAGAAATCGTGGAAAGTAATTACTCTTCTTCCCGGAATCTTATCTGGGTCATTCTTGGAGTAGCCATCGTGGTATCTATAGCAGTGGCGTTTTTTGTTACCCGGGGTATCACCAGGCCGCTTCGTCTGGTGGTAAACCGTATGAACGAGGTCGCCGGGGCCGCCGGAGATTTGACCGCTACCATTGCCGTGAAAAGCCAGGATGAAATTGGAGAGATAGTCAACGCCTTTAACAAGATGATGGGGGGATTGAAAGACATGGTGACTAATATCTCCGGCAACGCCGCCGGCGTCTCGGCGTCGTCCCAGCAACTATCGGCAGCGGCTCAGCAGACCAATGCCTCTGTCCAGCAGGTATCGTCTGCCATTCAGCAGCTTGCCAGGGGAGCCCAGACACAGGCGCAGAGGGTTCAGGAGACCACCAAAGTAATGGAAGAATTTAACTCCTCAATCGCCCAGGGAGCCAACTCCGCCCAGGAGGCAGCCTCGGCAGCCTCCCAGTCTAACCAATCGGCACAGAAAGGCGCCGAGACAGTCAGGAATACTATCGCCGTCATGGATAGGATTGAAAACAGTACCACTGCTTCCTCCGAAGCGGTTAGAAAGCTCATGGCACGCTCCGAGCAGATGGCTGAAATAACAGATGTGATAACAAACGTGGCTGACCAGACCAACCTCCTGGCGCTCAATGCTGCTATTGAGGCAGCCAGGGCCGGTGAAGCCGGCAGAGGGTTTGCCGTGGTTGCCGAAGAGGTACGGAAGCTTGCCGAGAATTCGTCCCGGTCGGCCGCAGAGATAGGCAAGCTCATCAAGGAGACGACTGGTGACATAGAAGCGGCGGTCACGAATATGGAGGCGAATACCCAAGAGGTCACATCGGGAAGAGAGATGATAGGCAATGCGGGGGCTGCGCTGGAGGAAATCTTACAGGCGAGTCAGAATGTCGCTTCCATGCTTCAACAAATCTCAGCCGCTTCCCAGCAGATGTCCTCAGGCGCCCAGCAGGTGGTTAAATCAGTGGAGGATATCGCCAGCATCGCCGAGGAGGCATCCTCCTCCACCCAGCAGGCCAGTGCTTCCACCCAGCAGATGGTAGCCACCATGCAGGAGATGGCCTCCTCGGCTCAATCACTGGCCCAGATGGGAATTGAGTTGAACAATCTGGTATCGGAATTTAAAACCGGCGAGGAGAAAAAAATAGTAAATCCAGAACCTCATGCCTCTATAACTCAACGTGTCACACCAATGACTCAAAGACTGGCCGCGGCCAGGAAGAGGATGAAGGAAGTGAAAAAACCCTCCAGCACCAAGACTGAAGAGGTAGTAGCAGATGAATCAGAGGAGTAAAGTTGAGAAGCTGAAATTGCCTATTTCTGACATGTATGGAGGTAATTAAGATGGCTGAGAAAATAGAGAAATCTGCCGGCGAAGTAATTCAACTGGTTAATTTCCGTATTGGGGAAGAAGAATTCGGGGCAGATGTCAGTCTGGTAAGGGAGATAACCAGGGTAGCTGATATCAGCCGCATACCAGAGGCCCCCTCTTTCGTCAGGGGCGTGGTAAACCTGCGAGGTCAGATACTGGCGGTGATAGATTTGGCCGGGCAGTTTGGATTCAGCCCGCGGGACAAGCTCCCTGAGAGCGCCAGAATTATGGTGACCGAGGTCCAGGGGCAGACGGTTGGTATGCTGGTGGACGAGGTCCCGGAGGTACTAAAGATACCGGAAGAAAATATTGAGCCTGCCCCCGAATTGCTCCTCACCAAGCTGGGAAAAGACTATATCAAAGGCATCGGTAGAGTTGGGAGCAGGCTTATTATGCTCCTTGACCTGGAGAAGGTCTTAGCACTCCAGGAGGTGGAGGAGGTAGCTAAGGTAGGAACCTTGGAGACGAAGGAGTGATTGGAGGTAAATACATGGCTAATATACTGGTAGTGGACGACTCCAAATTTATGCGCAAAATGCTCTCCGATATCCTGAGTGGAGAAGGGCACCGGATTTTAGCAGAGGCTGAAAATGGCAAAGAAGCCGTAGAACTCTATAAAAACCTGAAGCCGGATGTGGTTACCTTAGATATTATTATGCCGGAGGTTGAAGGGGTAGATGCTATCTCCGCCCTTAAGGCGATGCTAAAGGTAAATCCCCAGTCCAGGGTGGTGATGGTCAGCGCCATGGGCCAGGAGAAAGTGGTAGAGGAATGCCTCCAGGCTGGAGCCAGGGACTTCATAGTAAAACCCTTTCAGCCATCCGATGTATCGGGGACGGTGAAAGCAGTATTAAAGAGCGCTGGACGTTAACTTAGGATAACAGGGAAACCATGGAGGTAATGGTTGGAATGGGTGAAATTAAAGTTGCAGAATCTCCCCACTGCCTCATGGCGTTGGGGTTAGGTTCATGCATAGCTGTGGCGCTTTACGTTGAAGATGCCAGGATAGGAGGTCTGGCTCACATCATGCTCCCATCTATAAAAGAGGCTCACAATAAGTCTAATCCCGCCAGATTTGCTGATGTCGGCATAGCTATGATAATTGATGAGATGACCAGAAGAGGTGCTCGACCTCAAAATATGCGGGCCAAGATATTTGGCGGCGCCAATATGTTCCCGGGGATAATCTCGGCGGATAGCACTATGGATATAGGTAAGAGAAATATCCTGGCAGTGAGGAAGGAACTGGAAAGTCATAATATTAGTATCATCGCCGAAGAGGTCGGTGACCATATAGGACGTACTGTCTTGTTTGACATCAGGGATGGTTCCGCCTTAGTTAAAACCACTCAACTGGGAGATAGAGAGTACTAACTGGAGATAATCATGAGGAAGAAGATACGGGTCTTGGTTGTAGATGATTCGGCGTTCATGCGGAAATGGCTTTCTACCATAATTAACTCCGACCCCGGGTGTGAAGTCATCAAAACAGCTAAAGACGGCATAGCTGCTCTAAAGGCCGTCGAGGAACTCAGACCGGATGTGGTTACCATGGATATTCAGCTTCCGGAGATAGATGGCCTCGCCTGTATTGCCTACATCATGGAGAAATTCCCGACCCCCATCCTGGTGGTTACCGGCTTTAGTGACTTCCTGGGTGAAGAGACTATAAGAGCCTTGGAATATGGTGCAGTTGGTCACCTGCGCAAGCCCAGGATGTTGCGCTCTCAAGATATGGTAAAGCTAAAGCAAGAAGTAATATCGGAGATAAAGCTTGCCCCACAGGCGTCAGTAGCAAAACTGGCACCAGTAATCGTCGGGGAAATCAGAGAGAGAGCAGAAAAACCAGTGCCTGCGACCACGGATAAGATAGTGGTTATAGCCGCCTCATCCGGCGGTCCCAGGGCCTTAAGCCAGGTAATCCCGAAGCTGCCAGCTGACCTGCCAGCAGGGGTGTTAGTAGTTCAACACATGCCGGCTGAGTTCCTTCCCTATCTCGCTGAACGACTCAATCAGGAATCAGCTTTGAATGTTAAAATAGCCGAGGACCTCGAGCCTATCAAGCGGGGAAAGGTGCTGTTTGCGCCGGCAAACTTCCACTGTGAAATCGAATCAAAAGGAAAAGAAGGAGGACTAATCAGGCTGGTTCCCGTTCCCAGTGAAAATAAAAACCACCTAATCTCGGCTGACAAACCCATGATTTCTCTGGCGCCCATCTATGGCAAGAACGCGACAGCGGTGATATTGACAGGCATGGGTAATGACGGCACGGAAGGTTTGCGGGCTATCAAGGAATATGGTGGTTATACTATTGCTGAGGATAAATCTACCTGTCTCGTCTATGGCATGCCCAAATCGGCTATCGAGGCAGGACTGGTGGATAAAGTTGTTCCGTTGCATCAGGTAGCCGATGAAATTACAGAAACGGTCTCAGGACTAAGGAAAACATGGTAGTAAAGATATCAGAATATCAGCAACTGTTTTTAAGTGAAGCCAGGGAGCTCATAAACTCGGCTAACAACGTCCTGGTGAGCCTTGAGAAAGACCCGGCCAATTCGGCTTTGCTTCAGGAGTTATTTCGCCAGAGCCACACCCTAAAGAGCATTGCCCAGAGTATGGGGTATGAGCAAATTGTGACACTTACTCACTCCGTGGAAACCACCCTGGCATTATTAAGGAATGGTGAGTTGAAGGCGGGAACAGATACCATCAATTTATTGTTCCAGGCACTGGATACCCTGAGTAACTTAATAGACGAAACACCGAACGGGAAGGGGAAAAGGGCGCAAGTGGCTCACCTCTTAGAGAGATTTGAGAAGGCTACCTCCGCTGTTCTCAAGGAACGGAGAAAGCCTGCCATGGAAAGGGAGGCAAAATTAAAATCGGATAAAATCGAGCCCCGCGAAATAGGGGAGAGACAGGCTGATGAAATTATCTCTTCCTTCTCTTCCGGTGAAGTCCAGACGGTGCGAGTTCCTTTAACCCAGCTTGATAGTATTATGGATGTAGTAGGAGAACTAGCCATAAATCGGACCAGGCTTTCCCGGATAGCTCAAACACTGGAGAACCCTCCCCTGGAAGAGACTGTAGCCCAGATATCAAGACTAACATCTCAACTCCAGGAGCAGATGATGCAGGTAAGGCTTGTCCCCCTGGGGTATATCTTTGCGCCCTATCCCAGGCTGGTAAGGGACATGGCCGTGAACCAGAAGAAGGAGGTGGATTTCCTGATTGAGGGCAGCCATATCGGCCTGGACCGGGGTATACAGGATGAGATAAACGAACCATTACTTCACCTTATAAAGAACGCGGTCAGCCATGGTATTGAGGAGCCTGAGGAGAGGGAAAAGCTTAAAAAAACCAGGAGAGGAAAGATAAAACTCGCTGCCAGGCGAGATAGAAATTTTGTGGTTGTTGAACTCTCCGATGATGGCCGGGGTATAGATATTGACGAAGTAAAAAATGTTGCCCTGAGAAGAGGCATCGTCACCGCAGAGAAACTATCATCGCTTACCGCAACAGAGATAATAATGTTGACCACCTGCCCCGGATACAGTAATGCGCAAAAAATTTCTGAGGCGGCAGGCAGGGGTGTTGGCCTGAACGCATCAAGGCTCAAGGTGGAATCGCTGGGAGGAACATTGAACATAGATACCCGACCGAATGAGGGCACCGTTTTCTCTATCAAACTACCCCTGACTATGGCTATAGTTCAGGTACTGCTGGTGGGTATTGCCGAAGAGACCTATTGTATCCCGTTATCCTATATCGCCGAGACGACCAAGGTTTCACCCCAGGAGGTCAAGACCATCGAACGCCATGAGATGGTCGCCTATGGAGACACGGTGCTTCCCTTAGTCAGGTTGGGGGAGAAGTCTGGCTTTCTGCCTTTGCCATCACGCCAGGCGACCCTGGACATATCGACCAGAATCCCTACCATCCCGGTGGTAGTGGTTGGTGAAGGGTCACAGAAGGTGGGCTTGGTAGTGGATAGCCTCTTAGGACAGCAGGAGGCAGTGATAAAACCACTGACCGGTATTTTGAAAAAGAACAGAGGCATCTCCGGGGCTACCATCCTGGGCACGGGAAGAGTCGCTCCTGTTCTGGATATATCAGCATTGCTTTAGAAGAAGGTGATACTATGGTCTACAAAGAATTTGACCAGATCAGACTGGATGCGTTTAAAGAAATTACTTCAATAGCTACCGGTAATGCGGCCACAAGCCTGTCAGTAATGTTAGGCAAGAGGGTAGATATCACGGTACCCAGTATTGTGGTAGAGGAAGTAACTGATATTCCGGCACTCCTCGGTAGAAGGGAGAAGAAAGTCTCCGTGCTGAATTTTACAGTCAGCGGCCAATTCAGAGGAAACATCATGCTCCTTTTTTCGCCTTCTGAATGTTTACGGCTAATTACGATACTTGCCGGCCAGAAGGTACATGATATTGAGAATTTGAATGAGATGGGGCTATCAGCCATAAAGGAGTTAGGCAACATCGTCGTTGGGTCCTATATCCGGATTCTGGCTGAAGGGCTGGGAGTAAACATCAGGTATTCCATCCCTGGATTTGCCATCGACATGCTGGGAGCCATTTTTGATGAAACTCTGGCCCGGCTGTCTTCTGAGACAAAAAATGCGGTGGTGATGGAAAGCGAATTTATTATTAAGGATGAGGTATATCGAGGCTATCTAGTCTTCATACTGACACCAAACGCGGTGAGGGTATTGATTAAGGCGTTGGGAGCATGAAAGCGAGTAAGACCTAGTAATGAAAGAAAGCAACCATGTTAAATACTAATAATAACCAGGAACTAGAGAGTATTTTCTACGAAGAGGCACAGAGTCTGATTGACCAGATGAGAAAGGATATATCCGCTTTACAGGAAAAACAAAAGCCGGGCTATCAAATTGATTTTTCCCATGGTCAGCCAGATGAGAACTCGGTGATATTCAATCGCCTCTTGAGGAATGCCCATACGATTAAGGGTAATTCAGGAACCATAGGTTATGAAGACCTGAGACAAGCAGCGGAAAGCCTGGAGAAAACTTTTAAAAGCGCCAGAGATGAAGAAAGTAAAATAACTGCTTCTATCATTTCCTCTCTCGCCGAAAGTATCGATGCATGCCAGAGACTGTTGAATAGAGAGAGGCCATAGCCGGTTGTAAACGATTGCTGGAGTAGCTAAATAGAATTCTACATCTCAGAGGGACCAATAAGTGGAGAATGAACCTATCAGAATTATGCTAATCGAAGACAGCGTCTTCGCTACCAAACACGTGCAGAAGATGCTGGCTGAAGTGAAAAGTCCTCAATTCGAGGCGGAATTGTATTGTGCCGACCGAATCTCGGCGGGGCTGGAGTACCTGGCTAATAACAAGGCCGATGTTATCTTGCTGGACCTTACGCTGCCGGATTCTCATGGATTGGACACACTCATAAAGATATGCACCCAGGTGCCAGAAGTGCCCGTGGTGGTGCTGACTGGACTCGGAGATGAAATGCTTGCTAAAGAAGCAGTTCAGAAAGGTGCGCAGGATTATCTGGTCAAAGGCCAGATAGGCAGCAACTTGCTGAGACGTTCCATTCTCTATTCTATCGAGCGCAAGAAGGTGGAGAGAGAACTGAAGAAATACCGTGACCACCTCGAGGAGCTGGTAAAAGAGCGCACGGCCGAACTAACCACAGTTAATAAGCAACTCAAACAAGAAGTTACTGAACGCAAGCAGGCAGAGAAGGCACTTGAGAATTCGTTTAATGAACTCAAGAAAGTTCACCAGCAACTCGAGCAATCTCAGTCTCAACTCATACAGGCGGAAAAAATGAGTGCCGTAGGCACACTGGCGGCTGGCATCGGACACGAACTTAATAATCCACTTATGGCAATACTGAACTTCAGCAACTACTGTTTGAAACACACCCGCAAAGAAGACAAGAGATATTCATTCCTGCAGGATATCGAACATGAATCCGGGCGCTGTATTGAAATCGTCAGCAATCTCTTGACTTTTTCGCGCTCAGAACAAGACGGTAAAGAAGAGTATCATAGTGAGAGCTTGGCCAGGATTATTAATCGGGTTGTCAAAATCATGTCGTACCGTATTGAGAAAGAAAAGGTTTCGTTGTCCACTCACATTACCGAAGACACCCCGAAAATATGGGTAAAAGTAGGCAGTATGCAGCAGGTAATCCTTAACCTGCTCACTAATGCCCTGGATGCCGTGGAGGGGAGCCAGAAAAAAGAAATTCGCATTGAAGTCCACCCGGACGGGGATTCTGTCTGTCTTACCGTGGTTAATACTGGCCGGGGTATTGCTTCTGAAATAATGACCAAAATTTATGACCCCTTCTTTACCACTAAGTCGGTGGGAAAGGGAACAGGGTTAGGGCTTACCATAAGCCGCAATATCATTAAATCACATGGTGGAGACATCACCTGCGAAAGCAAAGCTGGCGTGGGCACGGTCTTTAAAATTACCCTGCCAATAAACACGAACAGGAGGGGATAAAATGACTAAGCATATCCTGGTAATCGATGATGAACCCAGTATTAGGAAATCCTTTCTAACGGCACTCGAAGACACCGGATACCTTGTAGAAACAGCCGAATCAGGAGAGGTAGGAATTGAGAAGTTAGAAAGAAAAAAATACGATTTAATTTTCCTCGACCTCAACATGCCTGGCTTGGATGGTGTTGAAACACTGCGAGAATTGCGGGAAATAGACAAGGATGTGCCTATCTACATCGTAACCGCTTTCCACGCGGCGTTCACAGACCGGCTGAAGACGGCGGCTGCGGACAAGATAGATTTTGAGCTTCTTAAAAAACCGCTCAGCAGTGACCAGATTGTTTCTATCACCAAAGGGATTTTGGATGGGGCGACAATAACTTATCGAGGAATGCCATGATACAATTGAGAATTTACGTGGTTGATGACAGCAAGAGCTCAGCGAAGGCCATTCAGGAACTGGAGGCTCTTTTAGAAGATAAGTTCAGCGGCCAGTACTCCCTCAAGATTATAGATGTTCTTGTCGAACCTGAGTTGGCCGAGGTTGATAGAATTCTGACGACACCGACAGTGATAAAGGTAGCCCCCGAGCCGGAGAAAAGAATCGTCGGTAGTTTGGGTGACCGTGGGAAAGTGCTTGCCGGGCTGGGGCTAGTGTAGTAAGATAAAAGACCAAGCGGTGTGA